>JADHNU010000073.1 GCA_016779325.1 Pseudomonadales bacterium | reverse complement strand
ACCATGCTGCCCTACAGCCTCACCCTCCTGCTGTGCTGGTCGGCGCTGCTCGGGGTATGGATCATCTTCGACTGGCCCCTCGGGCCCGGCGCTACGATTGCCCTGCCCTAGGGGCCCTGCCCTAGGCGGCTGGGCTGCGACGGGTCAGGTAGACGAGGGAATAGGGGAAGCTGTCGTCGCTTTCCCGGGGGGGGCGCAGGCGCCGGCGCTCCTCAAAAACGCCGCTGGGAAGGGGCGGAAAAAAGGTGTCCCCCTCCGGCGCCCCGTGGATCTCCGTGAGGTACAGACGATCCGCCAGGGGTAAGCAAGCCTCATAGATCGTCGCCCCACCGATCACCATGACCTCGGCGACCCCATCTTCCCGAGCCTTCTCCCGGCCCCGGGCCAAAGCCTCCTCTACGGAGCCCACCACCCAAACCCGCTCCGGGGCGGTGAACGCCGGGTCGCGGGTGACCACAATATTGGTGCGCCCGGGCAGGGGCTTGCGCAGCGACGCATAGGTTTTCCGACCCATGATGACGGGCTTTCCGAGGGTCATGGCGCGGAAATAGGCGAGTTCTCCCGGGAGGCGCCAGGGCAAGCCTCCCTCGGCGCCGATCACCCGGTTCTCTGCCATGGCCCAGATCATGGCCAGGGCCGGGGCCTTGCCTTCCATGGTCAAACGGCGATAGGGGCGAGGATGCCCGGATGGCACTGATACCCCTCCAGGCGGAAATCCTCAAAGCGGAAGGCGAAGAGATCCTTCACCTCGGGATTCAGGTGCATGGTAGGCAGGGGATAGGGCGTGCGCTTCAGCTGACGATCCGCCTGCTCCAGATGATTGGCGTAAAGATGCACGTCCCCAAAGGTATGCACGAAGTCGCCGGGCTCAAGGTCCAGCACCTGGGCCATCATCAGGGTCAGCAGGGCATAGCTCGCAATATTAAAGGGCACCCCGAGAAAATAGTCCGCGCTACGCTGGTAAAGCTGGCAGGACAGGCGCCCCTCGGCGACGTAAAACTGGAACAGGGTGTGGCACGGCGGCAGGGCCATGTTGTCCACCTCCGCGGGATTCCAGGCACTGACGATATGGCGGCGGGAGTAGGGGCTTGTGCGCAGCCCCTCAAGGAGCCGCGCGATTTGATCAATGCGCTCACCGTTGGGCGCCGGCCAGGAGCGCCACTGCGCCCCGTACACCGGGCCCAGCTCGCCGTTTTCATCGGCCCACTCGTCCCAAATATGCACCCCCACATCCTGGAGCGTTTTGACGTTCGTATCGCCAGCGAGGAACCACAGCAGCTCGTGAATGATGCCCTTCAGGAACACCTTCTTCGTGGTCACCAGGGGAAAGCCCTCGGCGAGGGGGAAGCGCAGCTGACGACCAAACAGGCCGTAGGTTCCCACGCCCGTGCGATCTTCCCGATACACGCCGTGTTCGCGCAGCTCGCGCAGTAGGCCAAGGTAGGCGTCCATGACGTCGCTCCTAGGATTGCGTTAAAGGGGCCTTCCCGCCGCGCCGGGCCCAAAGGAGGAGGCCCAGCCCCCCCAGCAGCATGGGCAGGCAAAGCCATTGACCCATGGTGAGCCCCAGGGACAGGAAGCCCAGGTGCGGATCCGGGGTGCGGAAGAATTCCGTGCTAAAGCGTAACAGCCCGTAGCCCAACAGAAACGCCCCGGAGGCAAAGCCCAAGGGCCGGGGCTTAGCCGTCAGCAGCCAAAGCGCGATAAATAGCACGAGCCCTTCCGTGGTCGCCTGGTAAAGACTTGAAGGATGGCGCGCCAAGACTTCCCCGGGGTATACCAGCCCCCAGGGGACCTCGGTGATACGCCCGGGCAGTTCGCCATTGATGAAATTCCCAAGGCGCCCAAAGCCGAGGCCGAGGGGCACCAGGGGGGCGGTGAAATCCGCCACCGCTAAAAAGGGCAAGCGGCTTCGCCGCGCCAGCCAGACGAGGGCCACGATGACGCCCAGGAGTCCGCCATGGAAGGACATGCCCCCTTCCCAAATGCGAAAAAGATAGGTGGGTTCCGCCAGAAGGCGATCGAACTGGTAGAAAAACACGTAACCGAGACGGCCGCCGAGGACGACGCCCAGAGCGCCGTAGAAGATCAGATCGTCGACCCACTCCCGGCTTTGCCCCGCGGCCGCGCTGCGCCGCCGCGCCAGGGCCCAGGCCGTGGTGAAGGCGAGAAGGTAGGTGATGCCATACCAGCGCAGGGCCAAGGGGCCCAGCTGGAGCGCCACGGGGTCGATGTCGGGATAGGTCCACATGGCGCCAGTCTAGGCCCTGGGCCCAGCGGAGGGAAACGGTTACCCTGCGACCCCGAACGAACCGGACCCGGGATTTTCCCGCCATGTGCCTGATTGCCGTTGCCTATCGCGTGCTACCGGATTGGCCCCTGCTGGTGTTGGCCAACCGGGACGAGTTCTATGCGCGCCCCGCCGCGCCCCTTGCCCCCTGGCCCGATAGTGGCCTCCTGGCCGGCCGGGATCTGGAGGCCGGCGGCACATGGCTCGGGGTCCATCCCCGGGGGCGCTTCGCCGCGGTGACCAACGTTACGGAAACGCCGCCAGACCCGTTGCCTCCGGCTTCCCGGGGCGCACTCGTGGAGCGCTTCCTTGCCGGGGACGGGTCCTCCCTTTCCTATCTCGAGAGCCTCAAAGGGACGCACGACGCCTACCGTGGCTTTAACCTGCTGGTTTTCGATGGCGAAACCCTGGCCTACGGCAGCAATCGCGGCAACGGCAGGCCCGAGGCCCTCTCCCCCGGTGTCTATGCCCTGGCCAATGCGGGGCTCCGAAGCGGCTGGCCCAAGCAGCAACGCATCGCCCAGGGCTTTGCCGCCCAGCTGCAAGCCGCGGCCCCGTCCCGGGCGCAGCTGCGCGCTCTACTAAGCGACCAAACCCCCGTGAACGACGAGGCCCTCAGGGCCGCCGGGCTCGAGCCCTCACGCTTTGGCCCCACGGCCACCTGCTTTATTCGGGGGGAGGCCTACGGAACGCGGGCCAGCACGCTGGCCGCCGTCGGCGCGGAGAAGGTTTGGATTGAGGAGTCCCGCTTCGGCCCTGGCGGGCGCTGGGAGGGGTCCCGGGCCCTAGGGCGCCACCGGGAGCGCGCTCGGCCGGACGCCGCGAACCAAAGCGCGGCTTAACTGCTTCGCCGCCAGGGCCTCGCGGAGATGGCCCTCGATGGCGTCGGCGCTCTCCATGGCCAGCGCCGCCTTAAGGAGGCGCCGTGCCTCCCGGAAGGTGAAGGCTCGGAGCACCCACTTCACCCGAAGCAGGTTCGTGCTGTTCATGGAGAGCACGTCCACCCCCATGCCCAGCAGCAGCACCGCTGCGAGGGGATTGCCCGCCAGCTCACCGCAAATGCCCACGGGAATGCGGGCCTGGCGCCCGGCGTCCACCACCGCCTTTAAGGCCCCCAGAATCGCCGGATGGAGATCCTGGTAGAGATCCGCCACCCGGGGATTGTTCCGGTCCACCGCCAGCATGTACTGGGTAAGGTCGTTGCTGCCCACGGCCAGGAAGTCCACGCGCTGGGCGAGCTGGGGCGCCTGATAGACCGCCGCGGGCACCTCTACCATTACGCCCACATCGGGGCGCCTTAGCCGTTCCCGCGCCCCGCCAAGTTCCTCAAGCACCTCGTCATAAGCCCGACCAATAAGCGCGAGGGATTCGTCGACCTCAGCCAGGTTGGTGATCATGGGCAGCATGATGCGGAGCGCACCCTCATGATCCACGCTGGCCCGGAGCATGGCGCGCACCTGGATGAGGAAAATCTCCGGATGATCGAGGGTCACCCGTATGCCCCGCCAACCTAGGAAAGGGTTGTCCTCGGCGATGGGGAAGTAGGACAGGGCCTTATCGCCGCCAATATCCAGGGTGCGCATGGTCACGGGGCGGGGCCCAAAGGCCCGCAGGGACGCCCGGTAGAGCGCGAACTGTTCATCCTCCGTGGGAAAGCGGTCGGAGGACAT
Organism: Pseudomonadales bacterium; assembly: GCA_016779325.1. GTDB lineage: Bacteria > Pseudomonadota > Gammaproteobacteria > Pseudomonadales > Azotimanducaceae > Salivita. The sequence goes on along the minus strand of JADHNU010000073.1, from coordinate 2,166 downwards.
GAAAGGAATTTCCGTGCGGTAGAGGCCAACCCCCTCAGCCCCCTGATCGAGGGACCGAGCGAGGTCCTGAGTCAGACCGATGTTCACCCACAGGGCCACGCGATGGCCATCCAGGGTCTCGCAGGGCGCATCGCGCAGGCTTTGGAGCCCTTCGGAAAACTCCCGCTCCTCCGCCGCCAGGGCACCATAGTGTTTTTGCAGCGCACGGGACGGGTTGAGGATCGCGACCCCTTCCGCGCCGTCTACGATGACCGAAGCGCCATGGGACGCGGAAAGGGGGAAATCCACGGCCCCCATCACCGTCGGAACCCCAAGGGCCCGGGCCAAAATGGCAATGTGGGAGTTCCCCGAGCCGCGACGGGAAATGATCCCGGCAAGGGCCTCCGGGGGCACTTCGCTTAGGAGCGCCGGGGTGATTTCGTCGCCGACGATAATCGTATTCTTCGGGAACCGCTGACGCGGGCGATTCTCAGCTTGCAAGTGCGCCAGCACACGCTGCCCCAGCTGCCGCAGATCGGCGCCCCGCTCCCGAAGGTAAGGGTCCTCCATGGCCTCAAAGTGGCCGACGTGCTCTTCAATGACCTGCCGGAGCGCCCCCTGGGCCCATTGGCCCGTTTCGATGCGCCGGCGAATCTCCTCGCCCAGGGCCCGGTCGTCGAGCATGGCCAGATAGGCATCGAAGAGCGCGCGCTCCTGGGCGTTGAGCCGATCCTGAAGCTGGGCGCCAAGCCCTTCGATGTCCGTCCGCGCCGCGCCAAGGGCCCGGCGAAAGAGCTCAAGCTCCTGCGCCACATCGTCGCTCTTTTGGTCGGGAACGGCCTCGAGGGTTGCCGAGGGAAAGAGCACCACGGCAGTACCGTGCACCACCCCCGGCGCCCCGGGAACGCCAGGAAAGCGCGCATCCCGGCGCTGGCCCCGGCGGCGTCCCAGTCGTGCCATGCCCCCGGTGGCCTCGGCATGGGCAATGATGCCCGCCAGCTGGGCTGACAGGGTAACCAGGAAGGCTTCCTCGCTGGCGTCAAAGCGACGCTGAAGACGCTGCTGGACCACCAGGACCCCAAGCACCCGGCGCTGGTGGATGATGGGCACCCCAAGAAAGGCGTTGTAGGCCTCTTCCCCAATTTCCTCGAGGTAGCGAAAGCGCGGGTGATGTTGGGCGTCGTCAAGGTTTAGGGGCTCGGCTCGCAGGGCGACCAAACCCACAAGCCCCTCTCCCGGAGCGAGGGAGAGCTTGCCCACCATGGCGCGGTTGAGTCCTTCCGTGGCCATAAAGCGAAGGCGGCCATCCTCGCTGTCAGCGAGGTAAACGGAGCACACCTCCGTGCCCATGGAGCTGTGAACACGGGCCACGATGAGGCCCAGCACCGCATCGAGATCGGGGGCGCTGTTCACTTCCTGCACAATGCTTCGCAACGTATCGAGCATGCGCTCCCCAGCTCCTGGGAAAAGTTAGCGGGGCGTGAGCCTCGGGGCGAGTTCGGCGAGCGCCCGGCGGTAAACCTCTCGCTTAAAGGGGACCACCTGGCCCAGGGGATACCAGTAGGACACCCAGCGCCAAACGTCGAATTCCGGCTTATCGGAACGATCAAAGCGCACAGCGCTTTCGTCTCCGATCATGCGCAGTAAAAACCATTTCTGCTTTTGCCCCACAAAGGGCGAGCCTTCCTGACGCCGCAGCATACGTCGGGGCAGGCGATAGCGCAGCCAGCCCCGGGTGCAGGCCTCCACGGAGACGGCGTCCTCCTTCAGACCCACTTCTTCCCAGAGCTCCCGGTACATGGCCTCTTCCGGGGATTCCCCGGGATTCATCCCCCCCTGGGGAAACTGCCAAGCATCTCGGCCGCCGACGCGCCGAGCCCACAGCACCTGCCCCGCGTCATTCGCGAGGATAATGCCGACATTAGGCCTAAAACCGTCTCGGTCGATCACCGATTTCCCCAGGGTGGAAACGTCACTCCATCATTGCGCAGTCACGCGGTGTTCATCAACGTCCTAGAAGGCGCCGCCGCGCCCCGGGGGGCTCACCCGAGCGAGGGTCGCCTTTAAATAGTCGGTTTCAGGAATGGCTGGATGCACGGGGTGGTCCAGCCCCGCGCCGTGGCTCCAAAGCATTTGCAGGGAACGGTCCGTGTGCCGCGCGGCGCTGCGGAGGGTGTCGGTCATCAT
>JADHNU010000030.1 GCA_016779325.1 Pseudomonadales bacterium | reverse complement strand
ATCCGCTCCATCGCCAGGCAGCAAGACGCGCCGGCGAACGCGGGGGCGTTAGCACAGTTGAATCCCCATGACCTCCATGCGCCCTAGAAATAAGGGCGCGACCTATTGTCACTTTACCGGATTCAAGGACTCAGCACAGCGCACAATACCGGCGAGGCTTAGGGAGAGACGGCGCGATGCCCTATATCAGTGCGATAGGCCAGACTCGGAAAAGAAACCCCCTTTATCGCGGCATAGGCCTTTTCCCGAGCGCCCTGAAAGTCAGGCGCCTTACCGACGACGCAAAGCACGCGCCCCCCATCCGTTTCCACCGCCCCTGAATCTCCGAGGCGGGTCCCCGCGTGAAATACCTTGGCGCCCTGAACACGATCTAGGCCGTCGATAGGCTCGCCCTTGGGATAAGCACCCGGGTAGCTCTCCATGGCCACCACCACGCCCACGGTCCAATCCGGGTCTTCATCTATAACCATCTCGCCTAAACGCCCAGCCAAGGCCGCCTCACACAAAACCGTGAGATCGGACCGAACGCGGCTCAGAACCGGTTGCGCCTCGGGGTCTCCAAAGCGGCAATTGAACTCCACCACCCGGGGGTTACCGGCCGCATCAATCATCAAGCCCACGTAAAGAAAGCCGCGATAGGAAATCCCGTCCTGCAGCAGCCCCCGGAGGGTAGGACGGACAATGCGATCCAGCACGCGCGCCTCAACCTCGGCGGTTACCACCGGGGCGGGAGAATAGGCGCCCATACCGCCGGTATTCGGGCCTTCATCGCCGTCAAAGCGGCGCTTGTGGTCCTGGGAGGTGGGAAAGGGAAGGAAATCCTCACCGTCGGCCATGACAATGAAGCTGGCTTCTTCTCCCGCCATGAACTCTTCGATCACGACCCGGCTACCTGCGGGGGCATCGGACCCGAGCATGGCCCGGAGAGCCGCGAGCGCGTCCCCTTCCGTTTCCGCAACCACCACGCCCTTACCGGCAGCGAGGCCGTCGGCCTTGATGACGATGGGCGCGCCTTGGGCCCGGACATAGGCCTCCGCCTCTCCAAGCACCTCGAAGACCGCATAAGCCGCCGTCGGAATACCGTGCCGCGCTAGAAACGCCTTAGTAAAGGCCTTTGACCCTTCGAGCTGCGCCGCTGCGGCTCGAGGACCAAAGCAGGGCAACCCTTCGGCTTCAAAGGCGTCGACGATGCCTGCCACCAAGGGGGCCTCTGGGCCCACAAGGGTCAAATCCACGCCTTCATCACGAACAAACGCCATCAGCGCGGGGAAATCCATGGGGTCGAGGGGAACATTTCGAACCCCAGGCTCTCGCGCCGTGCCGGCATTGCCCGGCGCCACCAGGACTTCGGTCACCCGGTCGCTTTGGGCTGCCTTCCAGGCCAGCGCGTGTTCGCGGCCACCACTTCCAATAACGAGGACCTTCATGCGCTGACTCCTTAATGACGGAAGTGGCGAACGCCCGTGAACACCATCGCCATGCCCGCTTCATTCGCAGCGGCAATGACTTCCTCATCGCGGATCGAGCCTCCGGGCTGAATGACGGCCCGAATCCCTGCGGCGGCGGCAGCGTCAATACCATCGCGGAAAGGGAAGAAGGCGTCGGAGGCCATCACCGAACCCGCTACCTGCAAACCTTCGTCAGCCGCCTTGATGGACGCGATTTTGGCACTGTAGACCCGGCTCATCTGCCCCGCGCCTACGCCAATGGTGCGCCCTTCGGAGACGTATACGATGGCGTTCGACTTCACATATTGGGCGACGGTCCAAGCGAAACGGAGGTCAGCCAGTTCTTCCGGCGAGGGGGCCCGGGTGGTGACCACGGTCAGGGCCTCCGCGGGCAGCTGCGGGGCGTCCCCGCTCTGGACCAGCATGCCGCCCCCAACTTGCTTGTGCTGCGACGCCAACCCCGGGCTGGCGAGGGGGCCGCAAGCCAGGACGCGGATGTTCTTCTTCGCTGAGAACGCGGCGAGGGCGCCTTCATCCACGCTCGGCGCGATAACCACCTCCACAAACTGCCGGGCCACAATCTCTTGCGCTGTCGCGGCATCCAGAGGGGCATTAAAGGCGATTATGCCCCCGAAGGCGCTGGTGGGATCGGTTGCGAAGGCCCGATCGTAGGCATCTTGGAGCGTAGGCGCCGAGGCAACGCCGCAGGGATTGGCGTGCTTAACGATCACACAGGTGGGCTGGGCGAACGCAGAAACGCACTCCAGCGCCGCGTCCGTATCGGCAATGTTGTTGTAAGACAAGGCCTTACCCTGCAGCTGGACCGCACCGGCCACCGTGCCAACCTGCGCCCAACCTCGGGCGCGATAGAACACCGCCCCCTGATGGGGGTTTTCCCCATAGCGAAGGGCTTGCCCGCCTTCTAAGGTGAGATGCCGGGTTTCCGGGGCCGCGATGGCCTCTCCCACGTCATTCCGGGCCCCCAGCCAATTGGCAACGGCAGCGTCATAGGCCGCGGTGTGGGCGAAGGCTCGGGAGGCAAGGCGGTATCGAAGGGCCCGATCCGTCGCGCCGTCCTGCGCGGCTAGCGCCTCTAAAATGCTGTCGTAATCTCGGGGATCCGTCACCACCGCTACCCGAGCATGGTTCTTCGCCGCCGACCGCACCATTGCCGGCCCACCGATATCAATATTCTCGATCGCCTCCTCTAGGGTGCAGCCCTCTCGCGCCACCGTGGCCTCAAAGGGGTAAAGGTTCACCACAAGCAGATCGATGGGTGCGATCCCGTGCTCGGCCATCAGCGCCCCGTCGAGGCCGCCGCCAGCGCCGTCCTCGCGTCCAAGCAACCCCCCGTGGATCTTGGGATGGAGGGTCTTTACGCGCCCATCCATCATCTCCGGGAAGCCCGTATGCTCCGAAACCTCGGTGACGTCGAGCCCCGCAGCGCGCAAACGCTCACAGGTTCCCCCCGTCGAGAGGAGCGCGACGCCCCGGGACGCGAGCGCCTTGGCAAAGCGCTCAATGCCCCGCTTGTCGCTCACCGAAAGCAGGGCTCGGCGAACGGGAATGAGTTGGGTCATGGTCAAAAGCTCCAAGAACGGGCGCTAGAGGAGGCCGTGCGCCTTAAGTTTTGTGCGAAGGGTACCGCGACTCAGCCCCAGCAGGGCGGCGGCTCGGGACTGATTTCCGTGAACATAGCGCATGACCTGGGCCAGGAGGGGCCCTTCGACCTCTCCCATCACCAGGGCGAAGAGATCTACGGGGACCTCGCCATCGAGATCCTCAAAGTAAGCTTCAAGCGCTTCTTCTACCCGCGCACGCAGGGGAATTCGCGGCGCATCACTCATGCCGCCGCCTGCCCCTGCGCATAGAACCCTTCGAGGGCTTCAAGCTGCGCAGCCGGCGATTCCAGCTGATTAAAGCGACGCCGAAAGCCATCTGCCGGCACGGCAAGCGCTGCCAGCGCCCAGCCCACATGCTTGCGCGCAATGCGCACCCCAGGCAGCGCGCCATAAAAATGGTGGAGCGCCGCGACGTGCTCTTGCAACAGGGCCCCCTGCTCAGCCCAGCTAGGCGTTTTCGGCGTTTCGCCAGCGATGGCTGCGGCCACCTGCCCACAGAACCAGGGCCGACCCTGAGCCGCTCGGCCAATCATGATGCCGGCGGCGCCCGTCTGCTTCAGTACAGCTAAGGCCTTCCCCACGGAGTCGACATCCCCGTTGGCGAACACCGGGATCGAAACGGCCTGGACAATCTCTGCAATCGTGTCGTACTCCGCGGCACCCAGGAACCGATCGGCGCGGGTGCGACCATGCACGGCTAAACCCGCAATGCCCGCGGCCTCCGCCAACTGCGCGATGCGCACCCCATTACGTTGGCTCGGGCTCCAGCCCGTACGAATCTTTAGCGTCACCGGCACGGAGACCGCGGCCACCGTGCACTTCAGGATAGCTTCAACAAGGGCTTCGTCCTGGAGCAGGGCAGAACCGGCCGCCTTATTGCACACCTTCTTAGCCGGGCACCCCATGTTGATATCAATGACCTGCGCCCCCTCGGCTTCGCTGAAGCGCGCCGCGTCGGCAACGGTCTCCGGATCCCCCCCGGCAATCTGCACGGCCCAGGGGCGCCCGCACTCGGGCGGCTGACGCCGAAGCGAAGACTTCCGCGTGTTCCGAAGCCGGGGATTGGAGGACACCATCTCCGACACCACGTAGCCCGCACCCAAGCGCCAACAGAGATCCCGGAAGGGGGCATCGGTCACCCCCGCCATGGGGGCCAGGGCCACGGGGTTTCGTAGTGGGTAGGGACCAAGGGTCGGCCCCTGGGCGTTTGACGCAACCATGCACGGGGTCTCCGGACGGGGCGCACACCGGCCCCTAAGCTGGGGCGCATCTTAATCCCCCGCTCAAAGGAATTAAAACGCACAGCCCTAAGGTAAAAAAAACCATTGCGACGCGGACACGTTTCCGTACAATCGCGGGCCTCTTCGCCACTAGCTGAGACTTTATGTACCCCTGACGATGCGGCGCTCCTTCGATGACGCCGCTAAGCAGAAAGCGAGTCGTTAAAAAAGGAGTTACCGATGCGAGCAGAGGCTGCATGGGTGGGCCGCGGCAATGCCGTCCCCCACGATCCAGGACCCGAAATCAACACCGGCACCTTTACGCCCGAAGACGGTCGTCTCGACCACTTCATTAAGGCGGATGACGGGGTGCATTTCGCAGGTACGCACCTAATTATTGATTTCTTTGGCGCCAAGGAACTCGACAACCTCGAGCTCATGGAAACGGCGCTGCGCCGTGCGGTAAAAGTTTCCGGCGCCACCCTTCTTCACATTCATCTTCACCACTTCACACCCAATGGCGGAATTTCCGGCGTTGCCGTGCTGGCCGAGTCGCATATTTCTGTGCACACCTGGCCCGAATGCGGTTACGCGGCTTTCGACATTTTCATGTGCGGGGATGCAAAGCCCATGCTCGGCGCGGAAGCGCTACGCAAGACCTTTGCCCCGGAACGCCATGAAATCGGCGAGCATCGCCGAGGTGTGATCGATGACGCGTAACGCTTTCACGGAAACGCTCTACGACGCCTACGGGCAACGCTTCGCGATCGACGAAGTTTACTTCGAGCATCGGACGGATCATCAACACCTGATGATCTTCCACAATGCGAAGTTCGGCCGCGTGATGGCGCTCGACGGCGTGGTGCAAACCACGGAGCGTGACGAGTTCTACTACCACGAGATGATGGCCCATGTGCCCCTCTTCGCCCATGGGGCGCCGAAGCGCGTGCTCATCATCGGTGGTGGCGACGGTGGACTGCTCCGAGAAGTGCTGAAGCACCGTAGCGTGGAACACGTTACCCAAGTGGAAATCGACGCGTCCGTTGTGGAAATGGCGAAAACCTGGCTTCCGGGCCACTCCAAGGGCGCCTTCGACGACCCGCGCTTTCATTTGGTTATCGATGACGGCGCGGCCTTCGTGGCGAACTGCGAGGACGCCTTCGACGTCATCATGATTGACTCCACGGACCCCATCGGGCCCGGCGAGGTGCTCTTTACCGAGCAATTTTATGGTCACTGCAACCGCTGCTTGGCAGAAGGCGGCGTCATGGTGAACCAGAACGGGGTGCCGTTCATGCAGCTCGACGAGCTACGGAAAACAGCGCAAGCCTTCCGAGGCCTCTTCGCAGACTGGCACTTCTACGGCGTCGCCGTTCCCACTTATATCGGCGGACTCATGACCCTGGGCTGGGCAAGCCAGCGGCCCGAACTCCGCCAGCAGTCGCTCGAGGTTCTGACCCGGCGTTTCGAGGACGCGGCCATCGAAACCCGTTATTACACCCCCGCGGTGCACGGTGGTGCGTTTGCACTACCCCGTTTCGTCGAGGAGGCGATCGGACTATGAACGAGGCGCTCGGCGTTGCTACGCCGGTTTTGCTGGAACCTGCTGGACCCGACTGGAAAGCGTTGGTGGCCGAATATGGGTCACCCTTGCTTGTGCTCGATTGCGATCGAGTACGCATGCAATACCGCAAGCTGACCCAAGCCCTGCCTGGCGTCCGCTTGCACTACGCCATCAAAGCCCTACCCAACGAAACCATGGTGGCCACGCTGGCGGAAGAAGGCGCGGCCTTCGACATCGCCACCAGCGGTGAAATTGCCATGCTCGAACGCCTGTTCATTGATGCGGCGGATACCATCCATACCCATCCCATCAAGCGTGACCAGGACATTCGCGATGCGCTGCGCTACGGCTGCACGACCTTTGTGGCCGATAACGTCGACGAGCTTGAGAAGCTCGTGCCCTACCGCCATCGGGTGGCCGTGCTCATTCGTGCGAGCTTCCCCAACCCGGCGGCTCGGGTCGACCTGTCGCGGAAGTTTGGCTGCGCGATTGGCGAACTGCCTGCACTCCTCGCGGAAGCCGATGCCCGTGGCCTTCACGTGAAAGGCCTGTCCTTCCACGTTGGCTCCCAGGTCGACGGCAGCCATCGCCACGTGCGGGCCATCGAAGCCTGCCTGCCTTTCCTTCGGGAGCGGCGGCCCGGGGCCCTGGCGCGCATGACCATCCTCGACATTGGCGGTGGCTTCCCTGCCAACTACGATGGCAGCGTGGAAGATATCGATGCCTTCTGCGCCCCCATCCGGGAGGCCCTAGCGGCCGTGCCCGAGCACGTCGAGGTGATCGCCGAGCCCGGGCGCTATCTGGCCGCGCCGGCCATGACCTGCCTCACCACGGTGGTCGGTCGTGCCAAGCGGGGCGATCGGATGTGGTACTACCTGGACGACGGGGTCTATGGATCTTTCAGCGGCCAAATCTATGACCACACCCACTATCCCCTCATCCCGCTCGATGCCGAAGGCGAGCCCCAGCCGAGTGTCCTCGCTGGGCCCACCTGCGATTCCATCGACGTCATCGCCGAGGATTTCCAAGTAGGGGAAATGGCCCTTGGTGCTTTGATCGTCGCGCCCATGATGGGCGCCTACACGGCCGCCAGTGCGAGCGAGTTTAACTCCCTACCGCTGACGCGGGTCGTGGCCCTCGCTGCGCCGGCTTCCCGAGACGAAGCCGACAACGTCCTCCGTCTCGCCTAGGCGAGCCCTGCGCCGGCGCTGCCCCCCGCTGCTAGGGGTTCAGCGTCGGCGGCCCCTCAAGCAGCATAAATCTCGCCTCGGCCTCCGCAACCACTTCCCCCGTATCCCCGCGTTGCAGCGTGGCCTGAAGATCGACCACGCGCCTGCGCGCACTGACGCACCACGCTTCTAGCCGCAGCGCCGCACCCGTCGGCACGGGGGCTCGATAACGTACTTCCGAGCGCGCCGTGAAACCGGCCTTTCCCTGAAGCCAAAGCCAGTTCGCCATGACCTCATCGAGCGCGGTAAACAGCAAGCCCCCATGGGTCACGCCGCGCCAGCCGCAGTGATCGTCCGTGGGGGTGTAGTGGCCAACGCACCGATCCCCCTCAAGGGTAAAGCGCATGCCCAAGCCCTGGGGATTGGTCGGGCTACAGGCGATGCAATGGGCGGTTTCCTCAGCCATGGTCCGATGCCTCCAGGCTAGCCTCCAAAGCGGCCGACGAGGCACATCCAGCCGTCAGCCTCGCGAAACTCAAAACGCACGCCGTCCCAGGCCGCTGCGACAGCCTCGGCCTGCTCTGGCAAAATTCCCGAAAGTACCACCCGCGCCCCGGGCTTCAGGGTCGCCCGGAGCTGGGGCGCCAAGCTCACCAGGGGCCCGGCCAACACGTTGGCCAGCACCGCATCAAACTGCTCGCCCGGAGCGAGCCGCTTGCTCACCTTGAGGCGAGCTGCGAGGCCATTGAGCGCTGCGTTATGCGTCGTCGCCGCCAGGGCTTGATCATCATGATCGACCCCCACGGCCTCGCCAGCCCCACAGGCGAGGGCGGCGAGGGCAAGAACGCCGGATCCGCAACCGAAATCGAGCACCCGCTCTCCCGCCCAGGGTCGCTCCGCCACCGCAGCCAAACACTGGCGCGTCGTCGCATGGCCACCGGTTCCGAAGGCTAAGCCCGGCGCCAAGCGGACCTCCGCGGCGACGCCATCGGCCACCTCAGCCACCGCCGCGCCCTGATCATCGATGGGCACCACGGCTAAGCGGTCCCCAAAACGAAGGGGAACGGCGAACTGAATCCAGGCGCGGACCCAATCGGTGGTTTCGAGCGGGGTAATGGAGAGAGGCGGCAGGCTCTGCCCCTGCGCCACCTGCCAGGCCGCCAGCGCCTCCCTCAGCCGCGGTGCCAGGGTGTCGTTGAAGGGAAATAAGCCCGACACCACCACTTCCTGCCACAGCGGCATGGCCCCAGGCGGTGGCTCCAGAAGCGGTTGATCCTTAGCATCTTCCAGGCTCACCGCCGTGGCCCCTTGCGCCTCGAGCCAGTCCCCCACGGCCTCGGCTAACGCTTCCGGAACGGTCAGGACCGCCCGAAGCCAGCGCTCATCGGTCATGGGTCGGGGCCAGGCGTGCGGCGGCGGCGTCCACCGCCATGAGGTAGGACTGCACGCCAAAGCCCGTGATCACACCGAGGGCGACATCAGATAGGTAGGAGTGGCGACGAAACGGTTCCCGCGCATGCACGTTCGAAAGATGCACCTCAATGAACGGCAGGGCCGTCCCCAGCAGCGCGTCCCGCAGGGCAACGCTGGTATGGGTGAAAGCGCCGGGGTTAATGATCACCAGCTGCACCCCGTCCTTGGCGGCAGCGTGAAGCCGATCAAGGAGCGCGCCCTCGCTATTGCTTTGGAAGCTCTCCAGCGCCAGTCCCAGCGCCTCGGCGCGCGCCTGGCACTTGGCATCGATGTCCGCCAGGGTATCGCGGCCGTAAATCTCCGGCTCCCGAGCGCCCAGCAGATTCAAATTCGGTCCGTGCAGCAGCAGTACCTTGCTCATGTCTCAGTCTTCCTCTCCTACGGCACGCTGAACAGCCCGAAGCTGCCGCGCTAAGGAGGCCACGGTCGGCTCCCCTTGCACTCGGTAGGGTCGCAGTTCCTGGCCCTGCTTGTCGAAAAATAGCAAAGCCGGCGGGCCAAACAGGCCGTAATCCGCCAGCAGCGCTCGATCTTCTGGGCTATTAGCGGTCAGGTCCACGCGCCAGCGCTCAAACTGGGCCAGTTCCGCCACCACGGCGGGGGCAGGGAAAATAGACCGCTCCAAAACCTTGCAGGCAATGCACCAGTCGGCGTAAAGGTCGAGAACGACCGGCTGCCCGCTACCGGCGCGCTGCTCGAGACGGGCTTGGAGGGCCTTGTAGCCGGCCAGGGTTTCGAAGGCCAAGGCCTCCGAGGCCGCCATCGCCCCGAGGGGCCGGAGGGGATCAGACCGCCCTTGCAGCCCACCCCAGGCCAACGCGACGCCATAAATCAGCAAGCCAAGGCCCAGGGTTTTGCCGACCACGCGCCAGCCGGCTCGGGGGGTAAGGTCGAGCGCGCCTAGGGCCACAGCGCTACCCAGCGCCAAAGCGGACCAAGCAAACAGGGTCAGGGGACCGGGCAGAACCCGCTCCAAAAGCCATATGGCGACCCCCAGCAAGCCCACCCCGAAGGCCCGTTTAACCCCCTGCATCCAAGCGCCGGCGCGAGGCAAGAGGGCACCGCCCCCGGCGCCCACGAGCAGCAGAGGCGCCCCCATGCCCAGGGCAAGGACGAAGAGGGCGAGCCCGCCTAGGGCGGCATCACCGGTGCTGCTGATATAGATGAGGGCGCCGGCTAAGGGCGCGGAGACGCAAGGGGAGACCAGAAGACTCGACAACACGCCCATGAGGGCAACCGAGCCGAGCCCACCACCTTGCCGCGGGGCGCCAAGCCAGGCCTGCAGCCCCGCGGGCAGGGCCAGGGTGTAGACATCGAACATGGCCAGCGCCAGGAGTACGAAGAGCCCCGCAAAAAGCACCAGCACGGGCGGGCTTTGAAGCCAGCCGTGAAGGTTCAACGCGCCCCCGAAGGCCCCAACTAGCGTGCCCAACAGGGCGTAGGTCACGGCCATCGCAAGCACGTAAACGAGCGTAAGCTGGAGGCTTCGCAGGCCCGTCTTAGGCCCCTGACCCACAATAATGCTCGATAAAATCGGCACCATAGGCAGAACGCAGGGGGTGAAGGCGAGCCCCACCCCCGCAAGAAAAAAGAGCAGCAGCGTACCCAGACTCGCACCCTCCGCGAGTCGTGCGGCCAGCGCGCCCTCGGGCGCCATGGCCGCTGGTCCGGCGGGGGGCCGAACGCCCGCCGCGGCCTCGGGGCGCCTCGCAGCGGCACGAATTTGTCCCGCTTCCGGGCCCGTCAAGGCGACCTCTCGCTGCTCCGGGGGATAGCACAGCCCTGCATCGGCGCAGCCCTGGTAGCTCACTTTAAGTATTGCGCCCGCCGGAAGGGGGCCATCGAAGACCAGGGGCACGGTCAAATCCCCGTAGAACACCTGCACGGCGCCAAAGTAGGGATCGTCCTTGTCAAGGCCCGGGGGCGGTTCCGCTTCCAGAGAGCGCCCCGGGGCACGCTCAAGACGAAACGCGAGGCGCCCGCGATACAGGTAGTAGCCCGGGTGAATTTGCCAAAAAACCCGAGGGCGCGGGCCCAGATCGGCACCGAGCGTAAAGGCTTGGTCCACGGGCAGAAATTCCGCTGCCGCACTCACTCCGCTTACGCTAAAGGGCGCCGACCCGGCATCGAAGGCAGGTGCCGCCTCAAGACGCAGGCTAAAGCTTGCGGCGCTCACGCCCAGCAAAGTCAGCAGAAGGAGAAAGCGAAGCTCACGCATGGTGCAACAGCACCTCCCGGTTCCTAGGCGAGGCGGAGAATAGCAGCTCCCGCCCCCTGACGGCGCGGCCCCAGCCCCGTACACTGGGCGCCCCCGCCCAGGAGTTCATCATGCTACGCCTCACCCCTTGGCTTTTTGCGCTGGCTCTTCTTGGGCTGAGCGCATGCGCCCCAGCCCCCACAGACGGCCCGGACCTGGTGGCCGAAGCGGGCTGGATTCGCCAACCCCCACCGGGGCAAAGGCGCAGCGCCGCCTATCTGACGCTAAAGGCTCGCACGGCCGTCACCCTGGTAGCTGCTGAAAGCCCCTATGCGGAACGCGTGGAGTTCCACACCATGGTGAAGGAGGGGGAACTCATGCGCATGCGCCCCCTACCCAACGTCACTTTAAAGCCCGGGGAGGCGCGAGTCTTTGCGCCCGGTGGCGATCACCTGATGCTCTTTGGCTGGGCGCCGCCGCCGGGAACGACGACCGCCGAGGTCCACCTATTGACCGAAGCGGGCACGCGCCACACCCTCACCCTACCAATCGGCGAGCCCTAGGAGAGCGACATGAGTGATGCTGCGGCCCCAAAACCGTCTCCCCGCCGCTGGCCCCTTCGGCTTGGGCTAGGCACAGCAGGCCTGTTCTTGCTTGGCTTCTCGGCCCTTGGGTGGTGGTGGAGCCAGGAACCGAAGGCCTTCTCCGTGACGGACGCTGCCGCCGCCCATGCGCAGGAAAGGAACCGGCCCCTGGTGACGGGCTACGTCACCGCCCACACGCTCCTGAATCTTGCTCACACGCTGCTCGACAAACCGGGCGGCTATCTGTCTAACGACGTACTCCCACCGGGGGTGTTGGTGGACAACATGCCCAACTGGGAATTTGGCGTCCTTGTGCAAATTCGCGACATGGCCCGGATCATGCGAAACGATCTGTCCCGGGCCCAAAGCCAATCGGCGGAGGATCCAGCCCTAGCGGAGGCCGAGGGAAAGTTCTTCTTCGACAACAGCTCTTGGCTTTTCCCCCAAACCGAGGACGAATATCGGGACGGGGCCCGGCTGCTCGAGGACTACCTCGGCCGCCTATCCGACCCCACCCAGCGGAACGCGCAGTTCTACGCCCGGGCCGACAACCTGCGGGCCTGGCTGGCCACGGTGGATACGCGTCTGGGCTCCCTCTCTCAGCGCCTCTCTAATGCCGTCGGACGGCGCCAGCTCGACACGGCCCTTGCAGGGGATCCTGCGGCGCGCCAGGCGACGGCCCGCCCCAATGAGAGCGACGAAAAAACCCCGTGGCTTGAAATAGACGACGTTTTCTACGAAGCCCGAGGCCAAAGCTGGGCGCTTCTCCACCTATTGCGAGCCGTCGAGACGGACTTCCAGGACGTGCTCGTCAACAAAAACGCCCTCGTGAGCCTGCAACAGATCATCCGGGACCTTGAGCCCACGCAGGACGCGATTTGGAGCCCCATGATTGTCAACGGCAGCGGCTTCGGCTTCCTTGCCAATCATAGTTTGGTCATGGCGTCCCATATTGCCCGGGCCAACGCCGCCATCAGCGACCTGCGCGACCTCCTCGCCCAAGGCTAGGGCGCTGGAGGCCGCGGAGAACCCTACTGGGCGCCCTTGTGGCGCTCGATGGACTCTTGGATGACCTGGCGCGCTTCGTCGGCGTCCCCCCAGCCCGATAGGCGCACCCATTTCCCAGGCTCTAGGTCCTTATAGTGCTCGAAGAAGTGCTCGATGCGCTGGCGAAGACTTTTGGGGAGGTGGTCCATCTCTTCGACCTCTGCATACTCCGCCGTGAGCTTGGCCGTCGGCACCGCAAGAATCTTCGCGTCGTAGCCCGACTCGTCCTCCATACGGAGCACGCCCACGGGCCTGACGGGAATGACCGAACCCGGCAGCAGAGGATAGGGGGTAACCACCAGCACGTCGGCGGGGTCGCCGTCCTCAGCGAGGGTCTCCGGGACATAACCATAATTGCAGGGATAAAACATGGGGGTGGCCATGAAGCGATCCACAAAGATCGCCCCCGTGACCTTATCCACCTCATACTTCACAGGGCCCGTGGCCGCGGGAATTTCAATCACAACATTCACTTCCTCCGGAGCGCGGGACCCGGGGGATACGCTTGAGAGACTCATGGGGAACTCAACTCTAGACAACGGGGGGGAAGGGTGAAGTATACCCCCTGAGCCCCTGCAATGCCTGGGGCATTTACCCTTTTGCCTATGGCTCCGGTATGATCCTTGCCGCTCAGCCTAAGCCGCCGGGGGGAAACGGGGGTCCAACTGAGCTTTGGATCCGCCCACCGCAAAAGACGCCCAAGAGCGCACGCGCGGTGGTTCGGTTCGGCTTACGGTTCCATTCCTAAAGAGAGGTTTGCATGGCGGATTTAGGACAGTCCCTGCTGCTGTTGCCCCCAGCCTTTGGCGTGTTGGGCCTACTCGCAGCCTTCGTGATCTACGGCATGGTGAAGCGCTATCCCGAGGGTCAAGACAAAGTGAAGGAAATTGGCGATGCCATTCACCTCGGCGCCATGGTGTTCATGCGCCGGGAATACACGATGCTACTGATGTTCGCGAGCATCCTCGTGGTCGCCCTCTACTTCGCACTGAACGCCCAAACCGCCATTGCCTTTGTGGTCGGGGCCGCTTCGAGTGCCCTCGCAGGGTGGATTGGCATGTACGCTGCCACCAAGGCCAACGTGCGCACCACCATCGCCGCTCACGACTTCGGCGCGCCCCAGGCGCTATCCGTGGCCTTCTTCGGCGGCTCCATCATGGGCCTTTGCGTGGCCTCCCTGGGTCTCCTCGGCCTCGGCACCCTCTACTACTTCTTCGGCGGTGATCCGGAGAGTGCACACAATATCCACGGCTTCGGCATGGGCGCCTCCTCCGTAGCCCTGTTCTCCCGAGTCGGCGGCGGCATCTTTACCAAGAGCGCTGATGTTGGCGCCGATCTCGTCGGTAAGGTGGAAGCCGGCATTCCCGAGGATGACCCCCGGAACCCTGGCGTTATTGCCGATAATGTCGGCGACAACGTGGGCGACGTTGCCGGCATGGGGTCGGACATCTTCGAGTCCTACTGCGGATCGATGATTGCCTCCATCGCCATCGCCTCGACCCTCGGCATTGCAGCGCTAGCGGGGCTCACGCCGGGGATTGCCGATGAAGCCGGCTCCCGCGCCGCCCTTATGGGGCTGCCGCTGTTGCTGGCCTCTGCCGGCTTAATCTGCTCCCTCGTGGGCATTGTGCTCGTTCGCCTCATGTCAGACCGGGAGCCCGCCACCGCGCTGCGCTTCGGCACCATCGGTTCCCCCTTGCTCTTCATTGGCGTGTCCTACTTCGTGATCACGGGCACGGGCGTCTCCGCAGACGTGTGGATGTCCGTTATCGCCGGCGCCGTGGGGGGCATCGTCATTGGCCTGACCACGGAGTACTACACGAGCTCTAAGCCCGTGGTCCGTATCGCCGAGGCCGGGGAAACGGGGTCCGCCACCGTCATCATCACGGGCCTCGCGGTGGGGATGCAGTCCGTCGTCATTCCCGTGCTCGCAATCTGCGCGATCATCTTCGCCTCCACGCAACTTGCCGGCCTCTACGGCGTCGGTATTGCCGCCCTTGGCATGCTGGCGACCGTGGGCATCACCATGGCGATCGATGCCTACGGTCCCGTCGCCGACAACGCGGGCGGCATTGCAGAAATGAGCGGCCTCGGCGAGGGCACGCGGAAGATTACCGACTCCCTCGATGAGCTCGGCAACACGACGGCGGCCATTGGCAAGGGCTTCGCGATTGGCGCAGCGGCCCTCGCCGCGCTGGCCATCATTGCGGCCTTTGTGGAAACGGTCGATCACACCCGCGCAGCAGCTGGCACGGGGGCCTTCACCCTCCACATTGGCGACCCCCAGGTGCTGATTGGCCTATTCCTTGGCGGACTTATCCCCTTCTTGATTGCGGCCATCACCATGACCGCGGTGGGGGATGCGGCCATGGAGATGATCCAAGAGATCCGCCGCCAGTTCCGGGAGATTCCTGGCCTTCTGGAGGGGACGGGCACGCCCGATACGGCAAAATGCGTCGACATTGCCACCTCCGCGGCGTTGAAGCGCATGCTTGTTCCTGGCGTCATTGCCGTGGCGGCTCCGCCCGTGATTGGCTTTGGCCTTTCCGCGGAAGCCTTGGGCGGCGCCCTGGGCGGCGGTCTCCTCGGCTGCGTACTCCTTGCGCTCACTATGGCCAACGCCGGTGGCGCTTGGGATAACGCGAAGAAGTACGTGGAGAAGGGCAACCTCGGCGGCAAGGGCTCCGATGTGCACTCTGCTACCGTGGTGGGTGACACCGTGGGCGACCCCTTCAAGGACACCTCCGGCCCGGCCATGAACATCCTTATCAACGTCATGGCGATTGTCTCGCTGGTGATCGCACCGCTCCTGGCCTAAGCCTGGCGCACACAAAAAAGCCCGCCGATGCTTCATCGGCGGGCTTTTTTTGGCCTGAAATAGGGGCTCGCTAAACCGTGAAGGGCGGCAACTTCTTCGGCACCCGCACCCCCTTTAGGCGCGCGATCTTCGGCAACCCGTTTACCCAGGGAGTTTCCGCTTCCCCCGCGATGAGGGGCGCCAGATAGGCGCGCGCGGCGGGGGTAATGCCGAATCCATCCCGACGGATGTAGCTTGCCGGGAGTTTCTTTTCCTTATTGGCTATCTTCGCCAGGGGCGCCTCGCCGATGGACCAGCGATAGCGCGCACCCTTGCCCCGGACGATGGTGGGCATGACGGCATTCTTGCCGGCTAAGGCAAACTCCACGGCGGCCTTGCCCACGGCATAGGCCTGGGCCACGTCCGTGGCCGACGCCACGTGACGCGCCGCCCGCTGCAGATAATCGGCCACGGCCCAGTGATACTTGTAACCCAAGGCCCCTTTGATCATGGATGCCAGAGCGGGGGCTACGCCGCCAAGCTGCTTATGCCCAAAGGCGTCCACGACGCCCGCATCGGCGAGGAACCGCCCATCGGCATAGTGAGCCCCTTCCGATACAACAATAACGCAGTAGCCTACGCGCTCAACCGTTTGCCTTACCTTCGCAAGAAAGGCCCGCTCATCAAACGCCCGCTCCGGGAACACGATGATATGGGGGGGGTCGTCCGCTTCTTCCTGGGCCAGCCCCGCTGCCGCGGCAATCCAACCGGCATGCCGCCCCATGACCTCGAGGATGAAGACTTTCGTCGACGTCTCCGCCATGGAGGCCACATCCAGCCCCGCTTCCCGGGTCGCCACCGCGACATACTTTGCGACGGACCCGAAACCGGGGCTGCAGTCCGTGATGGGGAGGTCGTTATCGACGGTCTTCGGCACGCCAATGCAGGTGACGGGGAAGCCCATGGCCGTGGACAGCTGGGAAACCTTATGGGCCGTATCCTGGGAATCCCCGCCTCCGTTATAGAAGAAATAGCCGATGTTATGCGCGGCAAACACCTCGATCAGCCGCTCATATTGCGCTCGGTTCTCCTCAAGGGACTTCAATTTATAGCGGCAGGAGCCGAAGGCGCCGCCGGGGGTATGCTTGAGCGCGGCAATGGTGCTCGCCCTTTCCCGGCTCGTATCGATGAGCTCCTCCTGCAGCGCCCCGAGGATCCCGTTGGCGCCCGCGTAGACCTTCCCGAGCCGATCCTTATGGGCCCGAGCGGTCTCGATTACCCCGGCCGCCGACGCATTGATCACCGCAGTCACGCCTCCGCTCTGAGCGTAGAACACATTGGGTTTGGCGCTGGACCGAGAGCGAGTTGCCATAGCGATTTCCTTCGCGAGAGCTGTGCGGCGAAAGCCTACCGGATTGGCTCTCCTGGCGCGATCCGCCTGCCCCCTTCGAACGCCTTGTGCGACACTAGGCCATCCGGAGTTGCGGCGCGCTGCCATGCACCTACTGCTTTCCACGATCTGGGACCTCTGCCGCTTTCAACGCGGCCCCGATGCGCTTCCTAGCGCGCCCGGCTTCACCGCCCTCGTCCTCGGTCTAAACCTATTTTTATCCACGCTAATTGGCATGAGCTTGGGCGAGCGGGGTCTGGTGACGGCGCTGAGTGGCGCGGTCGTGGCCACCGCCGTGCTTGCCTCGGGCTTGTGGTTTGTCCTTGCCTTGCGGGGCCTGCAAGCACGCTTCAGCCAGAGTCTCTCGGCCCTGCTCTGCACGGATAGCGTGCTATCCCTGGCCCAGTGGCCCCTGCTCCTGGCCTGGCCCGAAGATGGATCCGCTCCCCTGCTGCTCTTCGGGGAGGTTGCCCTCATGGTGTGGTGGCTCGCGCTCTTCGCCTTCATCCTGAGCCGGGCCCTGGGCGTGGGCAGGCCCCACGCCACCTTTTTGGCCCTCAGCCTATTTATGCTGGCTGCTCTGGCCACCCAAACGGCTATGGGAGGTGCCTCGTGAAGCTGTTCTTTCTAGGAATTGGCGGCACCCTCATGGGCAATCTTGCGCTGCTGGCCAAAGCCGCCGGGCACGACGTCACGGGCTGCGATGGCGCCATCTATCCGCCCATGAGTACGGTGCTGGCCGACGCGGGCATCGACGCCCTCGAAGGCTTCGATGAGGCCATGCTGTCGCCGCGGCCAGACCTCGTCATCCTTGGCAATGCCGGTCTGCCCCGGGGCCACGCGGGCGTGGAGGCCGTGCTCAGCGCAGGCGTGCCCTTCATGTCAGGCGCCCAGTGGCTCGGGGAAACGCTGCTGCGTGAGCGCCATGTCCTTGCCGTGGCCGGCACCCATGGCAAAACCACCACCACGGCCATGCTCACCTGGATCCTGACGTGCGCCGGGCTCGAGCCCGGCTATCTGATCGGCGGCGTCGCTCGCGACCTTCCCCGAGCAGCGGAGCTGGGCGGCGGGCAGTATTTCGTCGTCGAAGCCGATGAGTACGACTGTTCTTTCTTCGATCGGCGCTCAAAGTTCGTTCACTACCATCCGCGCACGCTCATCGTGAACAATCTGGAGTACGACCACGCCGACATCTTCCCCGATCTGCGGTCGATCCAAGATCAATTCCATCTGCTGCTCCGCACGGTTCCGGCCGAAGGACAGATCCTCTATCCCGCGGGGGTCGACGCCATCGATGAGGTCCTAGAGCGGGGCTGCTGGAGTACCACGGTGCCCCTTCAAAGCCAGGAGCACGGCGGCCGGGAAGAAGGCGACGCACCCTGGACCCTCGCCTTCGGCCCTCGCAAAGGCGATGTGCCGCGGGTATTCAAAGGCAAGGAAGATCTCGGCGCCCTGGAGCTCACCCTCAGCGGCCGCCACAACGCCCAAAATGCTCTGGCGGCCCTCGCAGCGGCCCACCATGTGGGCGTGGCGCCCCAGGTTGCGCTAGACGCGCTAAAACGATTCAAGGGCGTAAAGCGGCGCCTAGAAGTGCTCTATGAGGACGCCACAGTGGTGGTTTACGACGACTTCGCCCACCACCCCACGGCCATTCGCAGCACGCTCCAGGGCCTGCGGGAGCGGGTAGGGGGAGAAGAGATCATTGCCCTCATCGAGCCGCGATCTCACACCATGAGCCTGGGTGCCCTACGCCCGGCTCTGGCCCACTGCACCGCCCCCGCCGACGCAGCGCACTGGCTGTCGACGCCTCGGATCACCTGGGATTTGACCAGCCTCAGCCAAGACAGCATCACCCCCACCACCGTGCACCAGAAAGCCGAGGGTTTGCTCGAAGCTGCTCTCCGACGTCCGCCAAACGGCCCATCTCCCCGCCGCCACCTGGTGTGCATGAGCAATGGCGATTTCCAAAACCTGCCCCAGCGCCTCGCCCAGCGCTGCGCCGAGCTTTCCGCCACAACAGGCTAAAACGAGGCCGCCATGACGGGCTCGCTGCCCGCCTCGAGGGTGGTCTTAAGCAGCTGCACCTTGGGCAAAAGCTTGGCCATAAAAAAGCTGGCCGTCGCCCGTTTCTTCGCCGCAAAGACCGGTGTCACCCGTCCCTCAGCCGCCGCGCGCTCGGCCGTTTGGACCATGCGCTGCCAAAGCCAGCCGTAAAGCACCAAGCCGACCAGTTCGAGGTAGTCCGTAGCCACGGCACCGGCGAAATAGGCATCACCCTCGGCGCCCTGCACGAGGGCCGCCGTGGCGGCTTCCAGCGCGGCAAAGGCCGCCTCCACTTCCTTCGCCCAGGGACCCTCTTCGCCAGCGGTTTCTGCACGTAGCGTCGCGAGCAATTCGCGAGCGGTCCGACCTTGCTCCCGGGCGGTTTTTCGATCGGCGAGGTCCATGGCTTGAATGCCGTTGGTCCCTTCGTAGATCTGGGCAATCCGCGTATCGCGAACGCATTGCTCTAGCCCCCACTCCGCCAGATAGCCATGCCCCCCGAGCACCTGTTGAGCGAGTACGCAGCACTCAAGACCTCGATCAGTGAAAAAGGCCTTCGCGATGGGGGTCAGAAACGCCGCGAAGCGCCCGGCACGATCTCGGACTTCTGGCGTCGCGCCATAGCGGGCTTGATCCAACATCATCGCAACATAGCTTGCGAAGGCACGCCCCCCCTCATTGAAGGCTTTCTGGGTCAGCAGCATGCGCCGCACATCGGGGTGCACCAGCAGGCTGTCCGCGTCCGCGTCGGACATACCCGCCGGATCCCGGCCCTGGCGCCGATCCCGGGCATAGGCCAGGGCGTTCTGATAGGCCAGCTCCGCCGTCCCCAAGCCCTGAAGGCCAATGGACAGCCGCTCGTAGTTCATCATGGTGAACATGGCCTGGAGCCCACGCCCCTCCTCACCCACGAGCCAACCCTTAGCGTCATCGAAGTTCATGACACAGGTTGCGCTGCCCTTGATGCCCATCTTGTGCTCGATACTGCCCACGGCCACGCCATTGCGCGCCCCGAGGGTGCCGTCGGCCTCAAGCAGGATTTTCGGGACCAGGAACAGGGACAAGCCGCGGTTCCCCGGCGCGGCGTCGGGGGTGCGGGCCAGCACAAAATGCACAATGTTTTCCGTGAGATCGTGCTCGCCGCCGGTAATAAAAATTTTGCTTCCCGAAAGGGCATAGGCGCCGTCGGGCTGGGGCACGGCGCGCGTCCGCAGGAGGGAAAGGTCAGAGCCCGCATGGGGCTCCGTGAGGCACATGGTGCCGCTAAAGCGGCCCTCGTAAAGCGGAGACAACCAAAGGCCCTTTTGTGCCTCGCTCCCGTGAGCCGCCAGCAAGACACAGGCCCCCGCGGAAAGCGCGGGATAGAGGTAAAGGCCCGCATTGGCGGCAAAAAACATTTCCTCCAGCGCCACGCAAAGCTGCTTCGGCATGCCCTGCCCGCCGAAGTTCGGGTCCCCCGCGAGGCTCATCCAACCCCCTTCGGCAAAGGCCTGGTAAGCGGCCCGGAAGCCCGAGGGCGTGTGCACAACGCCGCCCTCTAAGCGGCAGCCCTCCGCGTCTCCGGACTGCATGAGGGGGCAGAACACCTCCGAGGCCAAACGCCCCCCCTCGGTCATGATTGCCTGCGCCAAAGCTTGATCGAGATGGGCTGTCTCCTCCGCGCCTTGCCAATGCTCCGGTGCCCGAAATACCTCGAAAAGAAGGAACTGCAAATCCTCTTCCGGCGCGTTGTAAAACAGCATGCCATCCCCGCTCGAATCAGTGGCCCGCGAAGAGCCTATGGTACCGAAGGGCGCCGCCAGAAGGCACAAAAGGCCGCAGAAAACTCCCCGCCCCACCTCATTTCTTGGAGCCAGGGGTAGGCTTTTAGGGTGCCGCCCTCACGAGAACGACATGGCCCGCGCCCAGCCCTTCACGATGATCGAAGCCCTCGGGCGGTTGCTGCTGCCCCCCAGCTGCCTGCTGTGCGGGCTCCCCTGCCCCGGGCCCGAAGATTTGTGTCTGCCCTGCCGCCCCACCTTGCGCCCCCTCCCGGGCGGGTTGCACCCGCCCCGGGGCAGTCCCCATCGTCCCTTCGCACCCTTTTGCTATGGCAGCGGTGCCCAGCAGCTGGTGCAAGGGCTGAAGTTTTCCCGCCGTCCCGAAGGCGCGCAGCTCATGGCGACGCTCATGGCCGAGGCGGTGCCCAGCCCCCTTAAGCGCGAAACCGCAGTGCTGATTCCCGTCCCCCTGCACTGGCGTCGCCGCCTCCTGCGCGGCTTCGACCAAGGGGCCCTGCTTACCCTTTGGCTGAGCCGCCGGACGGGCTTGCGGACCTTCCCCGCGCTGCGGCGCTTACGCGCCACGCGCCCTCAGAGCCAGCTGGCCCGGGGCCAGCGAGGCGTGAATCTCGCCCACGCCTTCCACGCCCACCCCCCGCCGCGGGCAGGGCTTGCGCCCTGCCTCATTGACGACGTCGCCACCACCGGCGCAACGCTCAAGGCCGCCCAGGACGCGCTTCAAGCCGCTGGCTGGGCCCAGCCTCAGGCCTGGGTCTTCGCCTGGACCCTGCCCCCGGCGCCCCCTTGACCCGCCTCCCCCTCGGGGCTCTACTGCGCACCCCGCTACGGAGACGGCCATGGCTTCGCAAACGCCCTTTGAACGCTTAACGCCGGATCACGTCCTCAGCTGCCTGGAGGCGGAGGGGCTTACCCTCGACGCCCGGCTCATGGCTTTGAACTCCTATGAGAATCGGGTTTATCAGGTTGGTCAGGAAGACGGACCCCCCTTGATTGCTAAATTTTATCGCCCAGAGCGCTGGAGCGACGATGCGCTTTTGGAAGAGCACGCCTTTACCGAGGAACTCGCCACGCTCGATATTCCTGCCGTCCCACCGCTCCGCGATGCGCGGGGCGCGACCCTGAGGAAAAGCGAGGACGGGCTGCGCTTCGCCCTCTATCCTCGCGTCGCGGGGCGGGCACCAAATCTCGAGGACGAGGCCGCGCTTGCGATCCTAGGCCGTTACCTTGGCCGCATTCATGCCGTAGGCGTTTTGAAGCCCTTCGCGCATCGCCCGGCTCTGACCGTGGCGAGCTTTGGCCACGACAGCCGGCGCTTCTTGCTCGAGAGCGGCCTCATTCCCTTTCATCTCGAGACAGCCTACGACACCCTTAGCGCGGACCTCCTGGCCCTCATCGAGGCCCGTTTTGCCGATTGGCAGCCACCCACCTTGCGCCTCCACGGGGACTGCCACCTGGGGAATCTGCTCTGGCATGAGGAAGTCGCGCATTTCGTCGATTTTGATGATGCGCGGCAAGGGCCCGCGGTGCAGGATCTCTGGCTTTTCACCTCCGGGGAGGCCGAAGAGCAAGCGCATCAGCTTGGCAAGCTCCTCGAAGGATACGAGCAGTTCCATCCCTTCGATCGACGCGCTCTGGCGCTCCTCGAACCCCTGCGCACCCTGCGAATCCTGCATCACGCGGCCTGGATCGGACGCCGCTGGGAAGATCCGGCCTTCCCCCTCGCCTTCCCCGATTTCGACACGGACCGCTACTGGAGCCGCCATATCCTCGCCTTGAGGGAGCAGTTGGGGGCCCTGCAAGCACCCGTCCTAAGCGTGCCCTAGCGCGGCGCGGGCTCGCCCAGGGCCAGGGCAACGGGGGCGGCATACTGAGCCAGGCATCCGCGCGAGAGCTCGTCGTCCTGCGCCAGCCGGGTAGAAAAGGCCTCGCGAACGGCCGGGGAGAGGGCGCCCTGGGCATCGTGGCGGGCCGGCGCCTTGCGCCCCGTGAGCCGCGCATAGGCCGCACCATGGGTTGGCCACAAATGAAAATGCTCATGGATGGCCGCATCAATGGCTTGAGCGACCGCTTCCGGCGTGTTCCCAGGCGCCGCCAGGGGCGTCGCGAAGTGAAGATGGACCCGGCCCTTTTTCCCCGTAATCCCCTCGATAATGTCCTTGAGGTCTTGCCCTGGCGCCTTTGCCTGATCGACCCCGCCGGCCTGCGCCGCTAAGGCCTGGGCCTTCGAACGGTCGCAGGGATCGAGCTCATAGGAGATGGCCACGGGGACGATGGCAAGGTCCGCCATCACCTCCTCGAAACTGCGCGACCCCTTTCGCTGGCTCACGAAGAACATCTTGATGATGGCGGGGTCCGTGCGGTCCTGCCCATCTTTGGCGCGCCCTTCCCGCTGAGCGATCCAAACGGACGCGCCCTCTCCTAGGGAGTGATGGATATAGGCCGAGGTTTGGGTAAAGGCCGCAAGCTGCTCCCGCACGCCCGTCACGGACCGGCGCACGATAAAGCTTTTGTTCAGGCGCATGAGATCGGCGGCGGCTTCCGTTGCCAGCAGGTTATCGCCAATGGCCACGCGCGCCGTGGGGAATTTGCTTTGGTGCAGGGCGTAGTTCAACAGCACGGAATCGAGGGAAATATCGCGGTGATTGGCCACAAAGAGGTAGGCCTTGGTGCGATCCAGCGCT
This sequence comes from Pseudomonadales bacterium, assembly GCA_016779325.1. GTDB lineage: Bacteria > Pseudomonadota > Gammaproteobacteria > Pseudomonadales > Azotimanducaceae > Salivita. Next base: position 7,081 of record JADHNU010000030.1, on the reverse strand, counting down.
TCAAGCCCACTCCAGCTAAACCCCTCCGTCGTACTTTTAAGCAGATGCGCAACAAGCCCTTCCAGGCTCGCCTGGAAGTCATCGATGGTTTTAAAGTGGGCCGTACGCCGCGCAAGCCCAGCCTTCAATACAGGACGGAGCAGCGGATGAAGCCAGCCCGGCGCCCAGGGCGCTCGAAAGCGCAAAATAGCGCTGAGCAGCTTCGGGTCGTTGAGGAGCCGGGCGAGCACTCCCGGGAGCTCCGCATCGTTGTAGGGACGAATGGCATCAAAAGGCGAAGGCGCACTCACGGGCTAATCACCGGCGGGGAAAACAGAAGTGTACGAAACCCTGGGCTAAAGCCCCAGGAAATTATGATTCTCGGCCCGGCGGGCTGGGCTAGGGGGAAGAAATGAGAACGACACAACTGGGCATTCGGCCCTACGAAAGGGGCCTCAGCGCCCTCGGCGGCGGCAGCTGGGCCTATCTGCAACCCGATGGCAGCTGGGGCTGGTCCAACGCCGGGCTCATCACCGACGGGGACGAGGCCCTCTTGGTTGACACGCTCTACGATCGCCCCCTGACGGAGCGCATGCTGGATCGCATGCGCGCTTCCGTGCCCGCCGCCCAGCACATTCACCAGTTGGTGAACACCCACGCCAATGGCGATCACTGCAATGGCAACTGCTGTTTGCCGGAAGCCAAGATCATCGCCTCCCGAGCCTGCGCCGAGGAGATGGCCCACGAAGATCCCGCGTCCATGGCCGCCCTGGCCCGGGCCGCACGGGCAGGGCAGCTCGGCGACCTAGGCGACTTTTTTCTTCATTGCTTCGGCGCCTTCGACTTCGAAAGCGTGACCCAGCGCTTGCCCACGGAAACCTTCGCCGGTACGCACACGCTTCAGGTCGGCGCAAAAGCGGTACAGCTCTTCGAAGTCGGCCCAGCGCACACCCAAGGTGACGTAATTGTTCACGTTCCCGCAGACCGGGTGGTCTACACCGGCGACATCCTGTTCATCGAGGGCCATCCGATCCTATGGGCCGGCCCCGTAGGGAATTGGCTTGCGGCCTGCGAGCGCATCATCGCCTGCGAGCCCGAGGTGGTGGTGCCCGGCCATGGCCCCCTAACCGATGTCGCCGGCGTCCGCGCCGTCATGGCCTATCTCACCTATATCCGGGACGAGGCGCGAGCGCGCTTCGATGCGGGCATGTCCTTCGAAGAAGCCGCCCGGGATATCAGCTTCAGCGACTTCAGCAGCTGGGGCGATGGGGAGCGCATCGCGGTTAACGTAGCGAGCCTTTACCGCGAGTTTCGGGGCGATCAGAGCGCGCCGAACGTACCCGAGCTCTTCGGCCTCATGACCCAACTTTGGAAGGATCGCGCTTAGAGCAGCGCCCGAGCCGCGCGGATGGCAATCAGCATGCCGCTCAGGGTCAGCAGGGTAAAGGCACCGCGGCGAAGCTGCGCTTCATCAAGGCGTGGTGGCCAACGGGCAAGGAGCAGGGCAGCCAGCAGCACGGCACCCACGCTGATCCCGACATAGCGGAGCACCGCCCCGTCTAAGCCCCCAAGGCTGCCCACCATGGCCGTGCGCACCACCGTGGAGACGGCAAAACAGGCGAGCAAGGTGGCCCGGATCGCGTTGTGGGGCCACGGCTGGCGATAGATAAACCAGCCCAGGACGGGGCCCGCGGCGGCGAAAAGCCCGGCGAGCAGCCCGCCCCCGGCGCCGGCCAAGGTGAAGGCAAGGGGCGCGGAACGCTGGGCCCGGGGCACGGGCCGAAGGGTCATGGCGCCGCATCCCAGAACGATAAACAGCCCCAGCAGCAATTCCGAGACCGCCTGCATTCGCGCATCGAGGTAAGTGAGCAGGGCCAGCCCCAGGGCGATCATAGGCAGCTGCCCAAGCAACATGAGGAGAAAGCCGCGTCGATCGATCGCGCGAAGGTGGCCGCGAAGGGACAGCACAATATTCGCTAAGGACGCGAGGCTGACCACGGCGGTGGTCACGGAAAGGGGCACGGCGCTCAGCGCGGTGATACCCGTGAGCATGATCATGCCCATGGCAAAGCCCGTCACGCCCTGCACGTAGGCGCCGATCAGGGCGAAGGCAAAAACGATGAGCTCGGACGCCATGGTGGTCCCCGGGAAACGGCGCGCGGAGTATACGCTGGGGACCCGGGCGGACGGCAGGGCTCAGGCAAGTTCGCCTAGCGTCCTCGGAGCCAACCGGTAATGCTGTAGCGGCCCGCGCCGGCAAAGGACGCGATCTGCGTCACCAGATGGGGGCTAGGCACGCGAAGTAAATTTAAGGCGTTGAAGGACGGCGCAAAGGCCTCTGTAAAGTGGCCGTACTCGTCGGGAAAGGCGAGGAGCCCGCCCCAGTCGGGCCGCCAGCGGGGCGTGAAGTTAAAAACGTAGGCGGCATAGCGCTGTTTCCCGGCCACGTTATCGTCGTGCACGTTCAGGAAGTCCCCGGGGCGGTAGAGCGTGGCCTGAGCGTCGGCAAAGGCTATCTGTCTTATACCGGTTACGGCCCGAGCAAACTCAAGGAAGGGCGCGGAGTTCAGGAACTCATAGAACCGCATCAGGAAGAGGGGCTTGAACGCCTCGAGTTCGTAGTGTTCGTCGAGGCGAAAGTTCGCATAGCGATAGGCAAAGCCGTCCCGGGCGCGCCCCTGCACCCCGTCCGGCAGGGCCGCCTCATGATCGGTGAGCGTAAGATCATGATGGCCTTCACCGTCGCAGAGAGCGAGGCGCCAGGGGGTCTCGATTTCAAGGGCGCGGTGAAGCCGTTTAGCGGCCCCCTCCTGGAGCACGCCGGCAAGGTGTGCCCGCCCGAACTGACGGTAGACCTTCCCCACGAGGCCCACATCGATCCGCGAAGCCAGCGCGAGCGTTTCCTCCTTCATCCGGACAACGACCTCCTCTTCGCCAGGCCTTGCCAGGGCCCTGGGGCTGCCAGAAACAATTCACGACGATAGCATCTCAGCGCCCGAAGCAGGCAGGCGCCGCGGCCCGTCGCCCTAGCTTTTGCCTGGGGCTCGCCTGTGCGAGCATCCCCCGGGTCACCAGGGGAGAAGACCATGGATTTACAGCTTAGGGGGCGTAGCGCCCTGGTTACGGGCGCCTATCGCGGCACGGGCCGCGCCATCGCCGAAGGGCTTGCCCGGGAAGGGGTTCAGGTTTGGCTTCACGGCTTTGACCGAAGCGCGACGGAGGCGGCCTGCCAGGGCATCGAGAACGCCCGCCCCCTGGTGAACGCCCTCGATTCCGATGAGGCCATCGCCGAGCTGCTCGCGACCCTGGGGGAGCAAGGGCTGGATATTTTGGTGAACAACTATGGCCGCGCCTCCCGAGGTCAGCTCACGCCCTTCAAGCTTGACGCGTGGCTCGAGATGTATGAGGTCAACGTCCTGTCCGCCGCCCGGCTGAGCAGCGCCCTGCTGCCAAAACTCGAGGCCTCCAAGGCCGGGCGCATCATCCACCTTGGAACCATTGGGGCCTTGAAGCCCGCCGCGGAAAACCCCCATTACTACGCCGCTAAGGGGGCGCTGGCGACCCTCACGGTGTCCATGGCCCAGGCCCTGGCGGGCACGCGTATCCGCGTCAATTTGGTGGCACCGGGCATCATTCGTACGGAAGAGGTCGTGGAGATGCTCACGCGCCGAGCCCGGCAAGAAGGGCTGGCCACGGACTGGGCCAGCGTCGAGGCGCACGCCACGCGACACTGGTATCCGAACCTGCTTGGGCGCCTGGCGGAACGGGAGGAGGTCGCCGATTTGGTGACCTTCCTGGCCAGCGACCGGGCGGCCTTCCTCCACGGTCAGCTGCTCCGCATCGATGGCGGCGCCATCCCCATCGTGTCCTAAGCCATGAGCTACGGATGGCCCGATTTTATTGGCAACCTGGGGGTGCTGGCGGTCCTCGGGGCCTACTTTTTACTGCAAACGGGCCGACTCCGAGTGGATGCCATCGCCTATAGCCTACTGAATGCGCTGGGGGCGGTGCTCATTAGCATCTCCCTGTTCTATAGCTTCAACCTGTCCTCCATGATCATCGAAATCGCGTGGTTTTCCATCAGTGTCCTGGGCCTGCGCCGTGCCCTGCAGCGCCGCGCAGGTGAAAACCCATGATCTGGCGCCGGAGCCTAGGTGCGGCCTTGCTCCTAGGGGGCCTCCTTACCCTCGACCCCGCCGGCCCCTCGACCCTGCCGGCCCATCTTCCCGCCCTCGCGGCGCTCCTCGGGCTGGGGCTCATGGTGCCGAACGCACCGCTGCTTTTGGCCCTCGTGCTCGGCCTGACCCTACCCCGGGTGGATCTCAGCGGCCCGCCCCTGGCAAGCCAGCTCTATCCCGCGCTGAGCTTCGGCGCGGCCTGTGGACTGGCGGGGCTCTTGCTGCGCCGCTTTCGCAGCGCCATGGCTTACCGCCGGGCCCAACGACAAGGCCCGCCGCCCCCCTAAGCCCCTCAGCCTTTGTTTACAGGCGAGGGGTAATGATTTTGAATTAAGCGAGACACACAACCAGGGAGTTGGGGGATGAATTTCGAGTTTTCCGAAGAGCAGGACTTGCTACGCGAACAGGCGCGAAGCTTTCTCCGGGACCGCTGCACCAGCAAAGCGGTCCGGACCATCCTCGAGGGCGAAGAACCCTACGACAAAGCCCTCTGGCAGGGCATGGTGGAGCTGGGCTGGACGGCCACGACGATCCCGGAAGCCTACGGCGGCATTGGCCTAGGGCACCTTGAGCTCTGCGTGCTCGCCGAAGAGCTCGGCCGGGTGCTCGCCCCCACGCCCTTCTCCTCCAGCGTCTACCTGGCCACGGAGGCGCTGCTGGCCTTCGGCAGTGAAGCGCAAAAGCAAGCCTATCTGCCGAAGCTCGCTGTGGGAGAACTGATCGGCACGGTCGCCGTCGCCGAAGGCACGAAGGCGCCCACGCAGAAGAATCTCGCCACCCAAGCGGCGGGCGGTGCGCTCACGGGGACCAAGCTCCCCGTGCCCGATGGCGACGTGGCGGACTTCGCCATCGTCCTCGCTAAGGACTCAGACAGCGCCAGCAGCTTCTACCTCGTCGACCTGACCGGGCCCGGTGTCACACGAAGCGCCGTATCTACCCTCGATCCCACCCGGAGCCACGCAGAAATCGCTTTCGACGGCGCGGCTGCGGACTGCCTCGGGACCCCGGGCGCAGGCTTCGAGCAAATGGAAAAGCTTTTCGATCGAGCTGCCGTTCTCTTCGCCTGGGAACAGGTGGGGGGCGCGGAAGCGGCGCTCTACATGGCCCGGGATTACGCCATGGGCCGCTTCGCCTTCGGTCGTCCTATCGCCTCTTTCCAGGCGATCAAGCACAAGCTGGCAGACATGTACATCGCGCACACCCTGGCCCGCTCGAACTGCTACTACGGCGCCTGGGCCCTGTCCACGGACGCCCCGGAGCTGAGCGTAGCCGCTGCCACGGCGCGGGTTTCGGCCACGGAAGCCTTCCATGAATGCTCGAAGGAAAATATTCAAACCCACGGCGGCATGGGCTTCACCTGGGAATTCGATTGCCACCTCTACTATCGGCGCTCGAAGCTTCTGTCCTTGAACCTCGGGGCCCTGCCGCGCTGGAAGGACCGCCTCGTCACCCAACTCGAACATTCGAATAGTTAACGGGCCTTTAAGGGAGCAACGCTATGGATTTTGCAGATACCCCCGAAGAAGCGCGCTTTCGCCAAGAAGCACGGGCCTTCCTTGAAGGCCATGCCACCTCCGTCGCGGGGCGGCCCGGCGCCGAGGAATCGGAGAACGCTTTCATCGCCCGCGCCAAGGCATGGCAAAAGCTGAAGGCCGATAACGGCTGGGCGTGCCTAAATTGGCCGAAGGCCTTCGGCGGCCGCGGCGCCACCCCCATGGAACTGATCATCTGGGGTCAGGAAGAGGGCCGCTATAACGTGCCGACCCAGCCCTTTGCCATCGGCCTCGGCATGTGCGGGCCGACGGTGATCGCCTTCGCCGGCGACGAGCAAAAAGCCCGCTACCTGCCGCGCATGGCGGCGGGGGAAGAGATTTGGTGCCAGCTGTTCTCCGAACCCGCCGGCGGCTCGGACGTGGCCAACCTGCGCACTCGGGCCGTGAAAGACGGCGACGAATGGGTGATCAACGGTCAAAAAATCTGGACCTCCGGCGCCCACTACTGCGATTACGGCATCCTGCTCACGCGGACCGACCCGTCCGTGCCGAAGCACCAGGGCCTCACCATGTTCATCGTCGACATGAAGGCGCCTGGGGTGGAAGTGCGCCCCATCAAGCAGGCGTCCGGGAAGGCGGGCTTCAACGAGGTCTACTTTACGGACGTGCGCATCAAGGATGACCACCGCCTTGGCGCCGTGGGGGATGGTTGGAAGGTGTCCATCGTGACGCTCATGAACGAGCGCCTGGCCGTCGGCTCCGCCAGCGGCCCGGACGCGAAGGAAATGCTGGCTCTGGCCCAGACCCTCGAAGTGGACGACCGCCCGGCCCTCGAAAACAAGGCCGTGCGCGATCGCATCGCCACCTGGCACTGCGAGCAGTCCGGCCTGCACTTCACCAAGCTGCGAGTGCAGTCAGCCCTATCCCGAGGGGAAACCCCGGGGCCGGAAAACTCCATCACTAAGATCGTCTCCGCCAACAAGCTGCAAGGCATTGGCAGCTACGGCATGGACCTCATGGACATGGGCGGGATCCTAGTGGATCAGGAGGGGCAGGACGACAGCTTCTACGGCGCTTGGCTGAGCGCTCCAGGGCTGCGCATTGCTGGAGGTACGGACGAGATTCTCCGCAACATCATTGCCGAGCGCGTTCTGGGCATGCCCGGCGATATGCGCGTGGATAAGGCCATTCCCTTCACGGAAGTGCCCCAGGGCGGTAAGCGTTAGGGCACATCCGAGATGGCAAGAACGGAAAAAGCCCGCTTCGGCGGGCTTTTTTCCGCCTACCAGATTTTCACCCGAGCTTCCGGGGGTAGGTACAGGGCCTGCTCCAGCGTGACCTCGAAGGCCTCATAGAAGGCCGGAACATTCCGCACCGCGCCGTTGGCCCGATACCTCGAGGGCGAGTGAGGATCGGTCATGATCCGCTCCC
>JADHNU010000072.1 GCA_016779325.1 Pseudomonadales bacterium | reverse complement strand
GGCCCGGGTAACGGGCAGGACCCAGCGCAACGGGTTGTGCGTTGCCTGGGGTGCGTAAAAGGGGCGTGGGTCCACGGCCGTTCCTTGCGGATGGGATACGCCGCTAGGGTACCACCGCCCCGGCCCTAGCGACGAATCATCGCGAGCAGTTCGTCGGTTTTCGCCTTCATCAGTTCGGCATCGCCCCGGGTTTCGAGGTTTAGGCGCACCACCGGTTCCGTATTGGACTTCCGCAGATTAAAGCGCCAGGTGTCGAACTCCAGGGAGAGCCCGTCGAGCGTGCTTTCGGCTCGGGCGCTGGGGAGGTAGTGGGCGCGCACCCGAGCGATGGCTTCGTCGGCGTCGGCCACGCTGGAGTTGATTTCCCCCGGGGAGGGATAGCGCGCCATGCGCTCGGACACGAGGGCCGCCAGGCTGGTTTGCTTGCGGGCCAGGAGGTCGAGGACCGTGAGCCAGGGGATCATGCCCGAATCGCAGTAGGCAAAGCTTTTAAAGTAGTGGTGCGCGCTCATCTCGCCGCCGTAAATCGCGTCTTCCTGGCGCATGGTCTCCTTAATGAACGCGTGGCCCGATTGGGAGGGGATGGCGGCGCCGCCGAGGCCCGCCACCAGCTCCTCCGTATTCCACGTCAAGCGCGGGTCGTAGACGATCCGGGCCCCAGGGTTTTGCTGGAGAAACGCTTCCGCAAGCATCCCCACCACGTAATAGCCTTCGATGAAGGTGCCCTCATGATCCCAGAAGAAGCAGCGATCGAAATCGCCATCGAAGGCAACGCCGAAGTCGGCGCCGGCGGCGCGCACGGCAGCGCCCGTGACGGGCTGCTGATCGTGCAGCAGGGGATTGGGGATGCCGTTGGGGAAGGTGCCATCGGGGGTGTTGAACATTTTCTCGAAGCGCACGGCGCTGCCCGCCGCCCGGAAGGCCGCCTCTAGGCGATCCACCGTGGGGCCCGCGGCGCCGTTGCCGGCGTTCAGGAGCAGGGTGCTGGCAGGCAAGGCCGCGGGATCGACGTAGCTCATCAGATGAGCAATGTAGGGGGCGCTGTGATCGAGCGTTTTAAGGCTGCCCTGATGGGCCGCCGCGGCCACCCCGGCCTGGGCCAGGGCCTTGATATCGGCAAGCCCCGTGGCGCCGGAAATGGGCCGGCTTTCCTTCCGTACGAGCTTCAGGCCGTTGTAATTGATGGGGTTATGGCTGGCGGTCACCATGCAGCCGCCGTCGACCCCGAGGGCGCTGGTGGCGAAGTACACTTCCTCCGTGCCACAGAGCCCGATATCGATGACGTCGGCGCCGAGGGCTTGGCAGCCCCGGGCAAAGGCGGCTTTTAACTCCGGCGTGGAGAGGCGAATATCCCCGCCCACAACTACGCGCTTCGCGCCAAGAAATTGGACGAAGGCGCGGCCGACGCCTTCGGCAAAGTCGGGGGTGAGCTGCGTATCGAGCTCGCCGCGAATGTCGTAGGCTTTAAAGCTGTCGTAAGGATTCATCACCATTTCCTTGGCTGGGTCTGGGCGCATTGTGAAGGGCCTGGGCAGCCGGTCAAGAGCACGGCTAAGGAGAGAGCGCCATGGCGTGGACCGGACGGCTGCTGGGCTTGGCGGGGCTTCTGCCCTTTTTTGCCTGCGCTCTGGGGGCCTGGCTAACGGGCGATGGGCGTGTGGCCTCGGCGGGCGTGCTCTATGGGGCGATCATTTTGTCCTTTCTCGGCGGTATTCAGTGGGGCTTGGTGCTCGGGGAGGGCTCGGAGGCGCTCCGCGGCTCGGGACGGCTCCTTTGGAGCGTCGGGCCTTCCCTCATCGCCTGGGCCGCCCTCTTCACCGGCCCCCTTCTGGGGCCGCTCATTTTGGCGGCGGGGGTGCTGCTGGCCTGGCTCTTTGAGCAGCAACCCTGGCTGCGGGAACGGCTCCCGGCCTGGTACGGGACCCTGCGCCACGGTTTAACGGCCGGGGTCGTGATCACCATGGTGGCGCTGTTTGTTTTTTCAGCCCAGGCGCGTTTCTAGCGGGCCGGGCATGGGTTTTTAGCAAGGGGAACGGGTATGGCTGGGGAAGCGGAGCAGGGGCGAGGCAATGGCGCAGCGGCGCTTTTAGGAACGCTGGCAGAGGCGGGGGTCGATCACGTCTTTGCGAACCCCGGCACCTCGGAGATGCATCTGGTGCAGGCCCTCGAGGGCGAGACGCGCATGCGCCCCGTGCTCACGCTGTTTGAAGGCGTGGCAAGCGGGGCCGCCGATGGCTTTGGGCGCATGGCCCGGCGGCCCGCCGCGACCCTTCTGCACCTGGGCGCAGGGCTTGGCCATGCCACGGCGAATCTTCATAACGCGCGCCGGGCCGGTACGCCGCTCCTTAATCTTGTGGGTGACCACGCGCGCCATCATCGGCCCTTCGATGCGCCTCTCGATTCCGATATTGAGGGCATTGCGCGGCCCTTTTCCGCCTGGGTACGCACCGCTCGGAGTGCTCACGGATTGGCCCAAGATGGCGCCGATGCCGTCGCCGCGGCCTCCACGGCGCACCCCGGTTCCCTCGGGAGCATTGCCACCCTCGCCATTCCCGTGGACTGCGCCTGGGGCGGGGCGCCCGGGCCCCGCGCGCCCCGCCCCGTGCCGGCCCGCCCCAAGGTGCCCGAAGCGGCCGTGGCGGCGGCCCGTCGGGCCCTGAAAGCCGGCGCTTTGCTGCTGCTAGATGGCGAAGCCTTGACGGCCGAGGGGCAGCGCTGGGCGGCGGTCATTGCGGCGGCCGTGGGTGGCAGCGTGTCCGCCACCACCTTTCCTGCGCGGGTGGAGCAGGGCCCTGGCCTGCCAACCTTAGCGCGTCTGCCCTATTTCCCTGAGGACGTGCAGCGCGTGCTCGCGGGCGTGCCCCTCATCCTTCGCGTTGGGGCCGACGCCCCCGTGAGCTTCTTCGCCTATGAGGGAGTGCCGAGCGATCTCGTGCCGCCGGAGACGGAAGTGCTGACGCTGGCGGAGCGTCACGAGGATGTGCTCGATGCGCTCGCGCGCCTCGGCGAGGCCCTGGGCGTGAAGCCGGGCGCGGCCCAGGCCCAGGGGCAGCGCCGCCCGGACGTGCCCTCGGGCGCCCTGGGGGCCCGCCAGGTCGGCGCGACCCTGGCGGCGATGCTGCCGGATGAGGCCATTATTACGGTGGATTCGGGCGGCGGCGGGGCCGCAGCCCTGCCCTGCGCCGCGGCGGCACCCCACAGCTGGTTGAATCTCACCGGGGGGTCCATCGGCATGGGCGGGCCCCTGGCCACGGGGGCAGCGCTGGCGTGCCCGGGGCGGCCCGTGTTCGCTCTCCTGGGCGATGGCGGGGCGCTTTACTCCCTTCAAGCCCTCTGGACCCAGGCGCGGGAATCCCTTCCAGTCATTACCCTGATTTACAACAATCGGCGCTATAACATTCTTGATCACGAGTATCGGCGTCTTGGAATCAACGAGGTGGGGCCCCGGGCGGAAAGCCTGTTTGATCTGTCCCGCCCTGACGTTGACTTTCTCGCCCTGGCCAAGGGCTTCGGCGTGCCCGCCGTGCGCGTGAGCGAGGGGCCGGCTCTGGCTGAGGCCATCGGCCGGGCCCTGGCCGCCGGCGGCCCCCAGCTCCTTGAGGTCATGCTGTAGGGGTAGCCGGCTCCTGGGTGATCTCCACCCGCAGCCCCGGGGCTGCCCGGGGATGCTGGCTGGTCATCACCGCATCCCCGGGGGTTAGCCCCGGCACCTGCACCACCAGTTCATCCAGCCCTCCGGCGCCGGGCCCATCGCCGAGAATCTGCGCCGGGAGGGCTTCGAGCTGACCGTCAACCACGCGATAAATGCGGCGCTGGTCAAAGACGGCGGTGGCGGGCAACACCACGCTGTTGGGCACGGCGGGCAGGGCGAGGTCGAGGCGCAGATTCTGCCCCTCGGCCCCCGGCGGAACGGTGCTTCCGAAGCTGAAATAGGCGTCAAAGGCGGTCCCGTCGGCCCGCTGCTGGCCGGCGAGGCGCGTCAAGGTCAGGGCAAGGGCTTGCCCTCCAAGCTGGGCGTTCGCTTGAAGGCGCTCGCCCTGGGCCAGGGCCTCGCTGAGCGCGTGGTAGCGCGCCGAGGCCACCGTGGCCCGGACTTCCAGGGCGCTTTCGTCGCTTAAGGTCAAAAGCGCCGCTCCGCCGGAAACCCGCTCCCCCAGGCCCACGGCCAAGCTTTCCACCGGTCCGGGAAAGGGGGCCCGGACCACGTGGCTTTCCAAAGCCCGCTGGGCCAGGGCGCGCTGCGCCGCGGCGTCGGCCACGGCCGCGTCCCCCTCGGCTTGCTGGAAGGGGATCCGGTCCACTGCTTCTTGGTTCTGGCTGTGGCGCAGCCGGGCCTCCCGCAGGGCCGTCTCTACGCTATCCCGTTCGCTATCGCTGAGCATGCCTTGGCGGTGGAGCTGTTGGGTTCGGGCCCAGCGGCGCTCCGCTAGGGCGAGGAGTCCGGCTTCCTCCGCCGCCCGCGCCTTAAGGGCGCGGGCCGTGGTCTCGAGAAGGGCCCGCCGCGCTTCCGCGGCCTTCAGGGTGGCCTCGGCCCGGGCGACGGTGAGCTGCGCTTCCCGGTCGTCGAGGGTGATCAGCACCGCCCCGGCGTCTACCCGCTGCCCCGGCGCCACGTGAATGGCACGGATATCCGCCGTGACTTGGGCTCGGAGCGTACTGTGTTGCCGCGTTTCCACGGCGCCATAGAGGCGCAGGCGCGGGGCATGGGTGCCCGGGGCGGCTTCCGTCCCGGAGATGGCGAGGGGTGGCGGCGGCTCGGGGCTTTTGCTGGGCTCCGGGGCGCTCAGGGTGAGGCCGCCTAGGATCACTGCGGCAAGGCCTAGGAGCGTCAGAGCGGGGGCAGCGCCCTTGAGCCAGGCTGGGACGGTCATAGCAGGGGTTCCTTTGCTTGAGGGAATAGAAGGGGGGCTTTTTGGCGAAGCGCCTGAAAACGCAGGCGTAGGCGCGCCAGTACGAGCACGAAGGCGGGCACCACGAGCAGCACCAGGAGGGTGGCGAAGGTAAGGCCAAAGCAGAGCGTCACGGCGATGGGGGCGAAGAACACGGCGCCAATGCTGGACGGCTCAAACATGAGCGGGGCAAGCCCTGCCACCGTGGTGAGGGTAGTGAGGAGGATCGCGCGGAGGCGCGCCTGGGCCGCCTGGCGCAGGGCCTCCGCATGCTCAGCCAGACTGACCGTTCCTGCTTTCGACAGGTGGTCCTGGTAAACGGTAAGCAGCACGATGGCGTCGTTCACCACCACCCCCGCTAGGGCGAAAAAGGCGAGGATGGACATGAGTCCAAAGTCGATGCCCAGGGCCCAGTGGCCCACCAGGGCGCCGGTGAGGCCGAAGGGGATGGCGGCCAGGATGGCCAAAGGCAGGGACCAGCGCGCGAAAAGCCACACGAGCACCAGGTAGATAAAGCCCACGGCGAGGAAGGCCCCGAGGCTGAGGGTTTCGAGGAAGAGGGCGTCGTCTTCGGATTTGCCCGCGAGCTCGCTCCGAAGCCCGAAGCGCTGCTTGATCTCCGGTAGGGCGCCGGCCTCCACCGCCTTCTGCACGGCGAGGCTGGTGGTGATTTCCCGATCGACCCAGGCGTTGACCCGGACGGCGAGCACGCCGCCCGCATGGCGGATCTCATCGAGGCCCCGGCGCGGCTCCAGCGTTGCGACGGCCTCCAGGGGGACGACGTCCCCCGCCGGCAAGCGCACGGGGTAGGCGCGCAGGCTCTGTAGGGCTTGCCGGTCCTCGGCGGCGAGGCGCACCCGCACTTCGAGTTCCTCTCGCCCCGCGTGGTAAAGGTGCACCCGGGCGCCGGCGTAGGCGGCCCGGAGCTGGCGGCCGAGGGCTTCCGGCGTGAGGCCGGCGCTGCGCCCCTCGGGGGTCAGCTGGTAGATCCACTGTTCCTGCCCCCAAGGCAAATCGTCGGTGACGTGCACGACTCCGTCGTAAGCGCGAAGCGCTTCCGTCAGCGCCAGCGCCCCGGCCTTGAGGTCGTTTTGGTCCGCGCCCAGGAGGCGGAAGGTGAGGTCCGCCCGGCCCCCACCGGCGCCCCCCTCGGCGCGGATAGCGAGATGCTCCACTCCCGCGGGATGACCCGCCCGCGCCCGCCAAGCGTTGGCAAACTGCTCGGGGCTGAGGGTGCGGTCCCGCTCCCCCGCGAATTCCGCGACGATGCCCGCATAGCGATCCCCCCGTTCCCGACGATCGTCGATAACCGCGTAGCGCTCCCGAGAAAGCCAGCCCTTGATGTTCTTAGGTCCTAGGGCCGCGGCGGTGTCGGCGAGGGCTAGCTCGAGCTGGTTGAGGGCGGCTAGACGCTGGGTGGGGGTCGCGTTCGGCGCGTAGCGGAGATTAGCCTCCACGGAGGGCAGATCGATGCCCGTGACCAGATTGACCCGGAGGTGCCCCGTGGCGACGAGCGCGAGGGAAAGGAGGAAGGCGAGCACGGCGGCAAGCACCGTGGTCCCGGGGCGTCTTAGGGTGACCTCGAGAGCCGGGGTAAGGCAGCGGCTTCGGAACGTTTCCAGCGCCGTCTGGCAGGCCTCTCGGAGC
>JADHNU010000029.1 GCA_016779325.1 Pseudomonadales bacterium | reverse complement strand
AAGCACGGGCGCGCTTTGGCGTGCCTTTTACAAGTGATATTTTGCGCGAGGCCGACCCCGCGGCCACCTGCAACGAAGCCCTAGAGCGCTACTTCGAGGCCCATGACATCGAGCTTGTGATCATGAGTTCCCATCCGCCGCGGGTGTCGGACCATTGGCTGCCTGTCCATGGTCAGTGGCTCGCGGCCCACAGCGCGCGGTCCTTGCTCCTACTGCGCTAGCGCAGGGGCTTCAGGCGTCGGGAGGCGCGGGGGGGACATAGCCATCCGCTGCATCTACGCCTTCGCGCTCGAGAAAGCGGCGCCGTTGTTCGTTCAGGTAGCTGCGCGCGTCCGGGTCCATCAAATTCAAGTGGCGCTCGTTAATCAGCATGGTCTGGTGGGCCAGCCAGGCTTCCCAGGCGGCTTTTGAGAAGCTCTCGAAAATGGCCTGCCCCGCGGAGCCCGGGAAGGGTGGGGTCTCAAGCCCGTCCAGTTCCTTTTGGAAATAGCGGCAAAACACCGTTCTCGACATGGGACTGACTCCTAGCAGTGGTCAGGGTGCGCAGGTGACGTTTCAGCGGGGCCGGAAGGGGCAGGGTTTCCCAGGTCGCCGGCGCATAGAACGCCTCCACTTTCGGGCGCCCCGTAAGGTGAACATGCACCGGTGTGATTTCAAGGCGAAAATGCGTGAACCCGTGCTCGAAGGGGGGTAGGGGTTGGGCTGGGCTTAGGGAGCTTGGCGGCCCGAGCGTTTCCAGCACCGAACCCAGCTCCGGGAGCGTCTCGAGTTCTGGCACCCCCAGAAGCCCCCCCCAAATCCCCTCAGGGGGGCGCGGTGCTAACCACAGGGCGCCGTCGGCGTCGAAGACAAACAGGAAAAACCGGCGCTTGAGGGGCCGCTCGCGCTTCGGCCGGGGCGCTGGGCGCTGGTCGACCGTCCCGGTGCGAAAGCTTGCGCACCCGGCCTGCACCGGGCAGCGGGCGCAGTGCGCCTTGCGCCGGCAGATGAGGGCGCCCAGGTCCATGATCGCCTGCGTATAGGCGGCGGGGGCGTGCCCCGGGGTTTCGGCATCGGCGTAGGCCCATAGGGTTTCCGTTACGGCGCGAGTGCCGGGCCAGCCATCGACCGCGAAGTAGCGAGAGAGGACCCGCTTGACGTTGCCATCGAGGATGGGGGCGCGGCGATTGAACGCCTGGGCGGCGATGGCATTGGCCGTAGACTGCCCGATCCCCGGGAGCGTAACCAGAATCTCCGGGTCCTCGGGGAAAACGCCGCCGTGGTCGCGCACAAGGGTTTGGGCGCAGCGATGGAGATTCCGAGCTCGCGCGTAGTAGCCCAGCCCTGACCAGAGGCTCAACACTGCGTCGAGGGGCGCGGCGGCAAGGGCTTCGAGGGTGGGAAAGGTCTCGAGGAAGCGCTCAAAGTAGGGCAGCACCGTTTGTACCTGGGTTTGCTGCAGCATGATTTCCGACAGCCAAACGCGGTAGGGCGTGGCGGGTTGCTTCCAGGGCAAGTCATGGCGGCCCGCCTGTGCGAACCACGCGAGCAGCGGGGGCGCTAGGGCTAGGGCTGGGGGTGGGCTCATGATTCGTCTGGAGCTGATTTGCGCTGAAAGAGGCCGCGAAGCAGTGCACGGGCAGGCCCCTTGAGCGCCTCCGGCAGCTTCTCTTCGGCGGCGGCCTCTAGCGCATTGCGCAGTGCTTGCCCTTCCCCGGCTTGGAGGGCGGCGAGGAAGGCTTGGCGGTCCAGGGCGCAGCCCACCAAGCCCGATTCCAGGGCGGGGCAGATCACCGGTAGGGGCATCTCGCGCAGGGCTTCCGGCACGGGGAAGGTGGGCGTCGAGCTGGCCGCGAAGCGGGCCTTGGCGGCCAGCGTCGTCCCCGCTGGACCGGGCTGGAGGGTGCCTTGAAGGCCAAGGTCATCGATCGCCAGGGTGAAGGGTTGGGCCGCTTGGTCAGCGTTCAGGCGTAAGGTGCCCTGCAGGCTCTGGTAGCGCAGGCGCTCGGGCCAACGGGCGGCGCTGCCGCCGTCCCCCAGCAGGGTGGCCGCGAGGGCAAGGGGCCCCTGCAGAGCGCCGGTCGCCAGCTGCCCCGGAGCGCCGAGCACCGTGAGCCGGCCAGCGAGGCCGAAGGGGGCATGGGGGCGCCTCAGAAAGGTACCTTCTAGCCCGAGCGGCCCCAGCCCCGCCAGCTTTGCATCCCAGGCGCCTGCCTGAAGGCCCTCTGCCTGAAGCGTCAACGTGCCTTCTTCGTTAGGATTTTCATGATAGTGAGCGCTTGCTTTTCCTCTCAGCAAGGTGGGGAGTTGGACGCTGGCGGTGCCGCCGACGTCGGACCACGCCACGTTGACCTGGGCCGTTCCCAAACTGCGGTTTTGGTAGAGCAGTTGGTCTACCGTCAGCGTTCCCGTGTGGCGCCAGGGCAAGGGCGACGGGGAGGGCGCAGCCCGGGGCGAGGGGACGGCTCCGGGGCGGGTTTCGGGCATCAGTGCTTGAGCGGACAGCAGCGTTTCCAGGGCAAACGAACGGCCTCGGAGGGCGAGCTCGCTGGTGAGCACACCCGTTTCAAAGCCGGTCACCGCACCTTCGCCGTGGAGCGCGTCTGGCCCTAGGGTGAGGGTCAACGGTGCGAGCCGCAGTCCGGTCTCCTGGCGTTGAAGGTCCGCTTCTAGAGCGAGCGGTAGCACCCGCTCCCCTCGCCGAAGCGCGAGCCTTAGGTCGACGCCGAGGGCTGCCCCGGAGCGCTCAAGGCGGCCCTCGAGTCCTTCCACGGCAAAGACCACCTCCCCTGCCTGGCGAAGGCGGACCGCGACCTCCTGCAAGGTCAGGCGCGCGATGGGGAAGGTGGCCGGGTCCGGCAGGGAAAGGGTGAGCCGATCCGTTTCCCCGAGCTTGGCGCCCCCCGGCGGGTCGGCTGCCGGGGGGCCGGGCAGGTCGTCGAGCTCTAAATTGAGGGTGAGGCCTCGTAGGGTGAGGGCTTCCACGGGTGCCCGCAGGCCGCGCAGCAAGCCGAGGGGATCGAGGGTGATAGCCAATTCCTCCACCTGCGCCACGGGCGCGGCCTGGGGATCGCCCAGGGGGCGAAGCTCCGCGCGCTTCAGCACCGCGGTGGGGCGGGGGAAGAGGGTGAGGGCGCTGTCCTCGGAGACCGTGAGCGTCAGCTGATAATTCTCCCGCAGGACCTCGTCCCCCGCTTCCGTCAGCGCGTCGAGGTCCACCTGCGTAAGCAGGGCGTAGAGCCCAAGCCCCAGCAGTAGCGCTAGAGCAAAAACGCCGTAGGCAAGAAGGGCGAGCATGCGCATGGGGTGGCTAAACTCCTTGGGGGCGAGGGCGGTGCTTAGGATAAGAGATGGCGGCCAGCGGTGCGAACGGCGCCCCTGGAGACCCCACCCCGGGACGCCTATAATCCGCGCCGTCAACGGAGGAAGACCCTATGGCTTCGCGAAACGCGCGAGTGGCTCGAGACACGCTGGAAACACAAATTACCGTTGCCCTCGATCTTGACGGGCAAGGCACGAGTGAGCTCGCCACGGGATTGCCTTTCCTCGATCACATGCTTGATCAGGTTGCGCGGCACGGGCTGATCGACCTTGCGGTGTCGGCGCAGGGGGATTTGCACATCGACGGGCATCACACCGTTGAGGATATTGGGATCACCCTCGGCCAGGCCTTCGCTCAGGCTCTGGGGGATAAGCGTGGCATTCGCCGCTATGGCCATGCCTACGTCCCGCTTGATGAGGCCCTCTCGCGGGTTGTGATCGATCTCTCGGGTCGACCCGGGCTCATTTTTCAGGTGCCCTTTACGCGCGCCTGGGTTGGGCAGTTCGACACGGACCTCTTCCATGAGTTCTTCCAGGGCTTCGTGAACCATGCCGCGGTCACGTTGCACGTGGATTGTCTGCGCGGGGAAAACGCGCACCACCAGGCCGAGACCGTCTTCAAGGCCTTCGGTCGAGCCCTGCGCATGGCCTGCGAGCCCGATCCCCGCAGCACGGCCCTGCCGTCGACAAAGGGCGCCCTATGAGCGCCTTGCAGCTGATCCCAGCTATCGATTTGAAGGCCGGGCAGTGCGTGCGCCTTCGCCAGGGTCGCATGGAAGACGCGACGGTGTTTGGCGATGATCCCGTCGCCATGGCCAAAAGCTGGGAAGCGCGCGGTGCTGAGCGCCTTCACGTGGTGGATTTGGATGGCGCCTTCGCGGGCATGCCGGTAAACCGCGAGGCCGTGGAGAACATCTGTGCGGCCTTAACTATCCCCGTGCAAATTGGCGGCGGCTTGCGTGATGACGCCACCTTCGAAGCCTATCTGGCCGCCGGGGTCCGGTGGGGTATTGTGGGCACCCGGGCGGCTCAGGAGCCCGAGTGGGTAGAACATCTTTGCCGGCGTTTTCCGAGCCAGGTGATTGTGGGCATCGATGCGCGCGATGGCCTTGTGGCAACGGAAGGATGGGCCGAGGCCAGCCGCCTCTCGGCCCGGGACCTCGCCCGCCGGTTGGAGCAGGCGGGGGTGGCCGCGGTCATCTACACCGATATTCATCGTGATGGCATGGGCACGGGGATCAATCTTGACGAGACCCTTGCGCTGGCGGAAGCCCTAAGCTGCCCCGTGATTGCCTCTGGAGGGCTGCATGATCTTGAGGATCTTACCCGTCTGAAGGCGGCGGCGGTGGCCAAGCCCGGGGCGCTGCTGGGGGCGATCAGCGGCCGGGCCCTTTATGAAGGCACCCTTGATTTCGAAGCGGGCCTTGCCCTCCTCGCCAGTTAGCCTAGGCGCCGCGAAGGCGCTGGTGGGCCTGCAGAAGCCGTACCGCCTCAACCAGCAGGCTGTCCTCGTCCTGAAAGGGCGGAAAACGCGGCGCTTCTCGGCTTTCCACGGCTTCTAGGTGGCCGGGCAGGTCGGCCTCCCGAGGTGCTCTCTCTCCTTCCGCCATCGCCCTCATCGTCTGGCCGGCCAAATCCGGCACGATGCCCTGGGCCTGAATGGAGCGCCCCGACGGCGTGTAGTAGCGCGCGGTGGTGATCTTCAGGGCCCGGGACTCGGATAGGGGCATGAGGGTTTGCACCGAGCCTTTCCCAAAACTTCGTTGCCCGAGGACCAGGGCGCGGCCGTGATCCTGGAGGGCGCCAGCGACAATTTCTGAGGCGCTGGCCGTGCCCTCATTAATGAGGACAACGACGGGGGCGCCGCCGGTTAGGTCTCCGGCCTGCGCTTCGTAGCGTTCATCTGCCCCGGCCCCGCGCCCGCGCGTCTCCACGATGAGGCCGCCGTCTAAAAAGGCGTCCGCCACGGCCACGCCGCTTTGTAAAACCCCTCCCGGATTGTTTCGGAGGTCGAGCACCACGCCCGTGAGGGGGCCCCCTTCCCGTAAGGTTGCGAGGGCGCCTCGAAGATCTTCCCCCGTGTGGGTTTGGAACTGGACAACGCGAAGGTACGCCAGCCCGGGAACCAGCCACCGGTGATTGACGCTGGGAATATCAATTAGGGCCCGGGTGAGGGTCACGTCGAAGGCCGCCTCTTCGCCGCCCCTTCGCAGGGTGAGGGTGACCGGATCGCCGATGGCGCCGCGAAGCTGGGCCAGGGCCGCTTCCGTGCCCACCACGGCCGTGCTTTCCCCATCGACCGCTTCAATCCAGTCCCCGGGCCGGAGGCCGGCCCGGGCGGCCGGGGTGCCGTCGATGGGCGCGACGACCTTGAGCCGCCCTTCCTCCTCGAGAATTTCCACGCCAATGCCGCCGAAAACGCCTTCCGTGGCCTCTTGCAGCGCCGCGTAGGCATCCCCTGTGAGGTAACTCGAGTGGGGATCGAGCCGCTGGACCATGCCCTCGATAGCGTCCTCGAGTAGGGTTTCGTCATCCCGCGCTTCCACGTAGTGGCTGCGGATCCGGTCTAGGGTTTCCACAAACACGCGAAGGGATTCAATGGCGTAGCGGCCTTCCACGGGGGGCTCGGGTTGGGCATCGGGCACCGGGGCGGCGTCGGCCTGAACCAGGCTGCTCAGAACCAGCAGCAGGCCAGCTAGGGTAGGCGCCCCAGGGCGCAGTCGAATCATCAGCATAGCGGGGACTCCCGGTAAGGGCGCGGCCTTCAGCTTCGTGCGAGGCACCAGCGAAGGGGGTCTTGAGGGGTACCGTTTTGGCGAAGCTCGAACCATAAACCGGTCGCGGCGGCGCCGCCAGAGCGCCCCGCCGTGGCGATGACCTCGCCGGTCTCTACCCGCTGTCCTTCCCCGTACAGCAAGCTTTCCGCCTGGCCGTAAAGGGACAGCCACCCGGCGCCGTGATCGACGATGATCATCAGCCCGAAGCCCCGTAGCCAGTTGGAAAACACCACCTCGCCGCTGGCGACGGCGCGCACCGGCGTGCCAGCCCGGGCTCCAAGCTGAAGCCCGTTGGCCCGGGCCATGGCGGGGGGCAGCGGGGCCCCAAAAGCGTGCAGGATGCGGCCCTCGAGGGGCCAGGGTAAGGCGCCCGGGCGCACTTCGAAGCGTCGCTTTGTCGCCTCGTCCTTCAGGCGCGCCAGAAGCTTGCCCAGGGCCTCGGCATCTTGGCTGAGGGCGTCCCGGCGAGCGGTCTGGGCGCTGAGGCGCTGGCGAAAGCGTGTTAGAGCGTTGGCGTTTTCGTCCCGGGCTTGGGCGAGCCGATATTCCTCGGCTCGGGCCCGCTGCTGCTCGAAGGTAAGAGCGGCTTGCTCCGCCGCTAACTGCGTGCGTTGGGCCTCGAGAGTTTGCAGGGTGGCCTGAAGGGTCGCCGCCGCGTCGGCATAGTGGGAGGCGAGCATGCTTTGGAAGGTGAGTAAGCGCCCGAGTTCATCAGGGGCCTCGCCTTCTAGGAGAAGCTGAAGCGGAGGGCGGCGGCTCAAGAGCCAGGCGCCCCGCACCGCTTCGCCGAGGGCGGCACGCTGGGCTTGTTCCGCTGCAGTCGTGTCGGCGACCTCGGTGCTTAAGGCAGCCACTTCCGCGGTCTTCATGGCCAGGGCCGCATCCGCCTCGCGCGAGGCCCGAGCCTGCGCCGCCAGCGCGGTGTCGGCGCGCTGAAGCGCTCGGTCTAGCTCCGTCTGATTTCCAGCATTGCGCTCAAGCCACAGCTCGAGGGTGCGCATTTCCCCCTTGAGCGCATCCAGTTGGGCAGCGGTGTCTTCTAGCGAGGGGGCGCCGCTGGCGCTTGCCCCGAGGCAAGCCGTAAGCAGGCCTAGGACAAGCCCCCGTGCGTTCAAGCCGGCCTCGCGAGGAGAGACTGCCCCGTCATCTCCTTCGGCTGAGGTAGGCCCATGAGGGCCAGCAGCGTCGGGGCGATATCGGCAAGCGTGCCCTCTCCGTCGCGAAACGCCGGGCTGCCCGTGCCCAGATACACAAGGGGGACCGGTTCGCAGGTGTGGGCCGTATGAGGCTGCCCCGTGGCCGGGTCGGTCATCTGTTCCACATTGCCATGGTCCGCCGTCACCAGCGCCTGGCCCCCGACCTTATGGAGGGCGGCCTCCACCCGCGCCAGGGACCGGTCCAGCGTCTCCACGGCCTTCATGGCAGCGGGTAGCACACCCGTGTGGCCGACCATGTCGCCATTGGCGTAGTTGCAGATGATCAGGTCGTAGCGTTGGTTCTCGATCGCGTCGACGAGGATATCGGTGACCGCGTCAGCGCTCATTTCCGGGGCGAGGTCATAGGTGGCCACGTCCGGCGAGGGGACAAGCTCACGGGTTTCCCCGGGGAAGACCTTTTCCTCGCCGCCGTTGAAGAAAAAGGTGACGTGGGCGTACTTCTCCGTTTCCGCAACCCGAAGCTGGCGTAGGCCGCGCTGACTGATCACCTCGCCCAGGGTGTTATCGAGGCGGGTGGGGGCATAGGCGCAGGGCGCGGTCAGGGCCTCGGCGTAGCGCGTTAGGGTCACGAAGCGGGCCAGCGCCAGGCGCGGGCCCCGCTCAAAGGCTGAGAAGGTGTCGTCGTAGAGGGCGTGGCTGAGCTCACGGGCGCGATCGGCGCGGAAATTCATGAACAGCACGGCGTCACCCTCTTTGATTCGGCCGTCTGCCTCTCCGCACCAGGTGGGCGCCACAAACTCGTCCGATTCGTCCCGGGCATAGGCCGCTGCCAGGCCCGCTAGGGCGTCGGCCGCCTGGTGGCCTGTGCTTTCCGTGAGGAGGCGGTAGGCCCTGGCCACTCGGTCCCAGCGCTGGTCCCGGTCCATTGCGTAATAGCGGCCCACGATGCTGGCGACGCGCCCCACGCCGAGCTCGTCCTTAAGGAGGGTCTCGGCGGCGCGAAGGGAGGGCTCAGCGGAGCGGGGCGGGGTGTCTCGTCCATCGAGAAAGGCATGAAGGTAAACGCGCTTCGCGCCGCGGGCCGCCGCGGCCCGGGCCATGGCAAAAAGGTGAGCTTCGTGGCTGTGCACCCCGCCGGGCGAGAGCAGGCCGATCAGGTGGACCGCACCGCCTTTTGCCATGGCTGCATCGACGGCGCCGATCAATTCGGGATTTTCCCCTAGGGCGCCGGATTCAGCGTCTTGGTTCAGGCGCGTGAGTTCTTGGAAAATCACGCGCCCCGCGCCCAGGTTCATGTGCCCTACTTCGGAGTTGCCCATTTGCCCCTCGGGCAGGCCCACGGCCAGCCCGGACCCGTTAATGAGTCGGTGGGGGGCGGTTTTCCAGAGCCGATCCCAGGTGGGGGTGTCGGCAAGGGCGATGGCGTTATCCGGCCCGGGAGCCGCGTAGCCAAAACCGTCGAGGATGATCAGCAGGGTTGGGCTAGCGGGCATGGGCGGGAAAACTCCGTCAAGGGGAACGCCCTTAGTGTAATACGGGGGCCAGCTCCGCTGTAGGGACGTGTATACTCCGCGCCCAGATAGGCAGGTCGCTGAGCGCGCTATGGGTCAGATCATTACCTTTATTGGAGCCCACCCGTTCCTCACGGGAAGCTTTGTGGCGGCCCTCGTTGCGTTCATCCTGAACGAGACCCAGCGGGGGGGGAAAACCATTGGCCCGCAAGCCCTCGTCGATTGGGTGAATCAGCGCAACGCCCTCGTGCTGGATGTCCGCGACCGAAAGGCCTTTTCCGCCGGGCATATTGCCCAGTCCCTGAACATTCCCTTCGCCACCCTGGAAAAATCCTTGAGTGAGCTTGAGCGCCACCGGGGTCGCCCGCTGGTGCTGGTATGCCAGCATGGGCAGCAGGCCGGCGCCGCGGGAACGGTGCTGCGCAAGCATAAGTTTGACCCCGTGCTTCGCCTGGAAGGGGGGCTCGCCGGCTGGCGCGCAGCGGCCCTACCGCTGGTCAAGGGGCGCGACTGATGGCCCCGGTGCTGATGTACGGCACGGCAATCTGCCCCTACTGCCGCGCAGCCCGTTCGCTGTTCCAGCAGCTTGGGGTGCCCTATGAGGAACTTCGCGTCGATCTTGAGCCCGCGCTGCGGGACGACATGCGCCGCCTAAGTGGCCGGCATACGGTGCCGCAGATTTGGATTGGCTCCGAGCACGTGGGCGGGTTCACGGACCTGCTCGCCCTTCATCAACAGGGCGCCCTTGAGGCGCTACTCAACGCGCCAACCTAAGGAGAATCCCATGAGTGAGAGCCCTGTCGATCCGCAAGGCCCGCAGTTTGGCATCCAGCGCATTTACGTGAAGGACGTGTCCTTCGAGGTCCCCCGGGCGCCGGAAGTCTTCACGAAGCCCTGGCAGCCGAAGATGAAGATGGACATCAACAGCCGGGCGAAGAAGATAGAGGACAACACCTACGAAGTGGTGCTCACCCTGTCCATCGAAGCGCGGGATGACGAAGACCAAGTGGGCTTCATTGTGGAGCTTTCCCAGGCCGGGATCTTCTTCGTGGAAGGCGTGGAAGGCCCCCAGCTTCAGCACACGTTGTCCGCCTACTGCCCGTCCTTGCTCTTCCCCTATGCCCGCAGTTTTGTGGATACGCTGGTGACCCGGGGTAGCTTTCCGGCCCTCATGCTGGCCCACGTGAACTTCGATGCGCTCTATAACGAAGCGCTGAAGCAGCAGGCCGAACGCCAGGGCAGCGCCCCTGAGGGGGACGCGCCCACCCACTGAGCGGTCTAGTGGTCCTGCGCGTGCCCCGCACCCCGGGGAATGCGCAGGCTCTCCAC
Organism: Pseudomonadales bacterium; assembly: GCA_016779325.1. Taxonomy (GTDB): domain Bacteria; phylum Pseudomonadota; class Gammaproteobacteria; order Pseudomonadales; family Azotimanducaceae; genus Salivita. Next base: position 21,572 of record JADHNU010000029.1, on the reverse strand, counting down.
CAGCGCCTGGGTTTCCGCTGACGGTGGTGGCGTCAAGGCGCTCACCGTGAGCGCGACGACGAAGTTCAACACCATGCCGACGGCCCCAATCCCCTCCGGCGAGATACCCAGCAACCAGTGGTCCGCGGTGTTGGGAAAAAGGGGCGCCATGAAGACCCCCTTAAACGCCAGGATATAGCCGAGGGTGAAGAGCAGGCCCGTCAGCATGCCGGCGATGGCGCCGGCGGCATTCATCCTCAGGCTGAAGATCCCCAGGAGTAAGGCGGGGAAGAGGGATGCGGCGGCAAGGCCAAAGGCGAAGGCCACCACCTGAGCGACAAAGCCCGGGGGGTTATAGCCCAGGTAGCCTGCCAGTAGGATGGCCCCCGCTGCGGCCAGCCGTCCGGCTCGCAGCTCTTGGCGATCGGTCAGCTTGGGCATCCAGGTGCGGCGCAGAAGGTCGTGGCTTACCGCCGAGGAAATCACGAGCAGAAGGCCCGCCGCGGTGGAGAGGGCGGCGGCAATGCCGCCGGCCGCGATCAGCGCAATCACCCAGTCCGGCAGCCCCGCAATCTCCGGATTAGCCAGTACCAAGATGTCCGGATCGACGGTGAGCTCGTTGCCCTGCCAGCCATAGGCGTCCGCTTGGGCCGTGAAGGCCGGGTTACGGTCTCCGTAGTACTGAATACGCCCATCGCCGTTTTTGTCTTCGAAGCGAAGGAGCCCCGTGGCTTCCCAGGTTTTCATCCAGGCGGGACGCTCGGCGTAGCTTAGGCTGCCAGCGGGATCGGCAAGGGGCCCGGGCTGTAGGGTTTCATGGAGATTGAGACGCGCGAGCGCGCCCACGGCGGGCGCTGTGGTGTAGAGCACGGCAATGAAGGCCAGCGCCCAGAAGGCGCTACGGCGGGCGTCCGATACCCGCGGGACGGTAAAGAATCGAACGATGACATGGGGCAAGCCCGCCGTCCCTGCCATGAGGGCGGCGGTGACGCAGAACACGTCTAGGGTGCTTTTTGCACCCTCCGTGTAGGCGCGGAAGCCGAGGTCCGTCACGACGGCATCGAGTTTCTCCAGCACCGTAACCGTTTCCCCCGGGAGCGTAGCCCCGAAGGCCAGTTGGGGGAGGGGAACGCCCGTCACCTGAAGGGCGATAAAGACCGCAGGCACCGTGTAGGCCGTAATGAGCACGCAGTACTGGGCCACCTGGGTGTAGGTGATGCCTTTCATGCCGCCGAGGACGGCGTAGAAAAAGACAATGGCCATGCCGATGACCAGACCAAGACCGAGGTCTACCTCTAAAAAGCGGGAAAACACGATGCCAACCCCGCGCATCTGCCCGGCGACGTAGGTAAAGGAGACAAAAATCAGGCACAGCACGGCGACCAGGCGGGCCGCAGAGGAGTCGTAGCGGTCGCCAATGAAGTCGGGCACGGTGAATTTGCCAAACTTCCGCAGATAGGGTGCCAGAAGGAGGGCGAGCAGTACGTAGCCCCCGGTCCAGCCCATAAGGTACACCGAGCCGTCATAACCCAGGAAGGCAATGAGCCCGGCCATGGAGATAAAGGACGCGGCGCTCATCCAGTCCGCGGCAGTCGCCATGCCGTTGGCAATGGGGTGGACGCCCCCCCCGGCCACGTAAAAATCGCCGGTGCTCGACGCTCGAGTGCGCAGGGCGATGGCAATGTAAAGGGCGAAGCTCGCCCCAACGACGAGATAGGTAAGGGCTTGCAGGCTCATGGCTTAGTCATCGTCCACGTCAAAGCGCTGATCTAAGCGGTGGCTCGCCCACCCGTAGTAGGCCAGCACAGCGAGGAAGACCCAGATCGCACCCTGCTGTGCAAACCAGAAGCCTGCGGGAACCCCGAGCATGCGGAACTGATCGAGGGCATCGCGCAGGACGATGCCGCCTCCGAAGGACGCGAGGAACCACAGGGCGAGGCAGCTCGCGATGAGCTTAAGGTGAGCGCGCCAGTAGGCGCGATGCGATGGTTGAGTCATAAGTTTTCTCCCCTCTCGCGCTGGAGTGTAAACCGCCGAGGTGCTCCGGTCAGGGGGTTAGGTTGCGCCCGAAAAGCCTTGTTGGCGCCAGGCCTCGAAAACGGAAATGGCCACGGCGTTACTCAGATTTAAGGAGCGGCGCCCGGGCATCTGGGGAAGGCGAAGGCGCTGAGCGTCAGCAAAGCGGGCTAGGACGGCGGTGGGCAGGCCCCGGGTCTCGGGGCCGAACACAAGGGCCTGGGCCGATCCCAGGGGGGCTTCAAAGGCATTGCGCGACCCATGGGTGGTAAAGGCGTAGACCCGCCCAGGGTCAAAGGCGCTGAGGCAGGCATCGAGATTCCGATGCACTCGGACGTCGGCAAATTCGTGATAGTCGAGGCCGGCACGGCGCAGGCGCCGGTCGTCGAGTTCGAAGCCGAGGGGGGCGATCAGATGCAGCGGTGCGCCCGTGAGGGCGCAGAGCCGGATCACGTTTCCCGTGTTCGGCGGAATCTCGGGCTCGTAGAGGACCACGGCGGCGCGGGTCACGGGGGTGACAGGCGCAGCACGCTGGCGTTTCGATCCCCGGTGAGCAGCACCGTGCCATCAGCGAGGGTGGCCAACCCCGTGGGAATGAACGCGGCGGGGGTGCCCGGGGGCGCCTCAAAGCCAATGGGCAAATCTCGGGCGATGGCTTGGGCCCGGCCTGCGGCATCAATTTCGAAGACTGCCCGCTCGGCGACGTCCGCCACCAACAGCGACCCCGTAGCGCTCCGGGTGAGGCCTTCCGGTGCCGTCAGCCCGGAGACCACTATTTCACTGGCGCCATCCCGGAGCCGGAGGCGCCGGACCTGCCCGGCGTCCCGCTCGCTGACGAGGACATGCTCGGGGCCATCGCGGACCAGCGCCACGGGGCCGGCGAGATCGGCCGCAATCACCCGCTGCGCTTCCAGGTGCGCGCCGCGGGCCTCTACGAGGCGACCGCCGAGGAAATCGAGAAACAGCACGGCGTCGCCCCCAAGGGGTAGGACGTCCATGGGGCTCGCGACGTTGTGGTAGAGCGCCAGGTGCTCGCCCGTGGTGGCATCGAAGCGCTGAATGACGCCGGCGGACCAGGAGCTCGTCGCCACCTCCCCGGCGCCCACGCCCACGGCCAAGGGGTTTTCCAGGGGCCCTGCATACTGGCGAGCAAGTTCTCTTAAGCTGCCATCCGCGCTCACCCGGCGCAGGGAAAAGACATCGGCAACCCAGGCCCCGGTGCCGTCTTCCGTGGTGGCGATATCCCCAGCAACGGCTAAGCCACTTTCCACGATAACGCGGGTGGCGCCCGTGTCCGGGTTGATCTCAATAAGGGCGTTATCGGCCATGTTGGAAATGATGATTTGATCGTCCGGCGTGATCACCAGATTATCGATGGCCGGCGCGACCTTGGCGATGAGCCGGTGCGGACCGCCCTCGCGATTCACCTCGAGCACCTCCCCGCGCTGCGTATCCACGGCGAAGAGCCGCCCCTTGCTATCGAAGTTGACCGCGGCGGGAATAGCAAAGCCGTCAGCGATTACCGATAGGGTTTCCGTTTCAAGATCGACCCGGGCAATTTGGCCCTTGAACCAAAGCGGACCATAGAGCGCGCCGTCGGGACCGATCTCGAAGCCGTTGAGGCCGCCCATGCCTTCCATGATCAGTCGTGGCGCACTGGCGCCCGTGAGGTCCGCTTCGTAGAGGGCATCGCCTAGGAAAACTTGCGTGAAGAACAGCCGGCCTTCGGCGTTGAAGGCGAGGGAGTTGGCCCCGGGCAAGCCGGAGGCAATGCGCCGCGGCGCTTCCCCGGGGGCCTGCACCCATAGGGTCCCGGAAAGAAAGCCTGTCCAAGCCAAGGTGCCATCGGGCGCCAAGGCGAGATCGTCAGCCATGCCGTCTGGCGCCGGCAGAGCAATGGAGACCGCGCCGCTTTCTCGATCGACGGCGTAGGTGGCTGCGCCGACGACGCTGCCCGCAAGAAGCTGGCCAGTGTGGTCATAGCCGAGGCCATGAATGCCGTGGAAGGGCCCGGGTGCAACCACCGCGCTGACGGACCAGGGCGACGCCTGCGGCGGCGTTTTAGGGCTACAGGCAACCAGGCCCAGGAAAAAAAATGCGAGAACGGCGCTGCGTGACAACATGAGTTGAACCTCCCTCCCAAGAGAGGATCAGTTTGAACCCCTTTCCGGGAGGGGTCACCCGTCTTCCGAGCCCTCGCCGTCGAACTCCGTATCGGGCATCTCCGACTCCATGCCCAGCTCTTTGATCTTCCGCGTTAGCGTGTTGCGTCCCCAGCCCAAAAGATTGGATGCATCCCGGCGGCGCCCACCGGTGTGCTTCAGGGCCACGTCGATCATGATGCGTTCGAACTTGGGGACCGCCACGTCTAGGAGGGGGCTGCCGTCGCCGTCGGGCTTTCGGCCCAGTTCCTGATCGGCCCAGTTGCGGAGCGCCGATTCCCAATTGGTGGTAGTGAGCACCTCTGTCTCACCGCGGCGCAGTTCCGGCGGCAAATCGCCCACATGAATTTCCCGCCCCGAGGCCATGACCGTTAGCCACCGGCAGGTGTTTTCAAGCTGGCGGACGTTGCCGGGCCAATCAAGGGTAGAGATGTAATCTTCCGTTTCGGGCCGGAGAATTTTCGTCTCCCCGCCCAGCTCCTTGGACGCGCTGGCAAGGAAGTGCCGGGCAAGGAGGGGAATGTCACCCCGCCGGTCGGCCAGCCGGGGCAGGTGGACGCGGATGACATTGAGGCGGTGGAAGAGGTCTTCCCGAAAGCGCCCAGCCCGGACCAGGTCTTCAAGGTTTTGGTGCGTTGCAGCGATAATGCGAACGTTCACCTTCACGGGCTGGTGGCCGCCCACACGGTAGAACTCACCGTCCGCCAGCACCCTTAGGAGCCGAGTTTGCGTATCGGCGGGCATATCGCCGATTTCATCGAGGAAGAGGGTGCCACCATCGGCCTGCTCGAAGCGCCCTACCCGCTGGGCCGTCGCGCCCGTGAAGGCGCCCTTTTCATGGCCGAATAGCTCCGACTCGATGAGCTCGTTAGGAATGGCGGCCATGTTGAGCGCGATGAAGGGATTATCGCTGCGTGGTGAATGGCGATGGAGCGCCTGGGCGACCAGTTCCTTTCCCGTGCCCGATTCGCCGTTGATGAGCACGGTGATGTTGGAATTTGAAAGCCGGCCTATGGCCCGAAAAACCTCCTGCATGGCCGGGGCCTGGCCGATGATTTCCGCCTCGGGCCCCAGCCCCGCTTCCAAGCGCTGGGTGCTGCGCTGCTCCTGGGCATGAGCCACAGCGCGCTTGGCGACGGCAACGGCTTCATCCACGTCGAAGGGCTTCGGGAGGTACTCGAAGGCCCCACGCTGGTAGGAGGAGACGGCGGAGTCGAGGTCCGAGTGGGCCGTCATGATGATGACGGGAAGCTCAGGGTGTTCGCCATGGAGCCGTTCAAGAAGCTCGAGCCCATCCATCCCCGGCATGCGGATGTCGCTGAGAATGGCGTCGGGTTGCTCGCTGCGCAGCCGGTGGAGCGCCGCGCTGCCACTTTCAAAAAGCGTTACCGTCATGCCGGCCTGCTCTAGGGCCCGCTCCAGTACCCAACGAATGGATCGATCGTCGTCGACCACCCAAACATGGTCCTTAGCCGTCATCTTGCTGCTCCAGCGGAAGGCTGATGGTAAACCGCGTATCGCCGGGGTGGCTGTCGCATTCAATGATGCCGCCATGGCGTCCCACGATGGTTTGGGCGATGGACAGGCCGAGCCCCGTGCCTTCTGCGCGACCGCTGATCATGGGGAAGAAGAGTTGCTCAGCAATAGCGCTGGGGACACCCGGTCCGTTATCAAAAATATCGATGCGAAGCACCAAGCGGTGGCGCCGCTGTCCAATAGACGCCTGGCGAAGGGCCCGGGTCCGCAGGGTGATGGTGGCGCGCTCGGTGTTTTCGAGGGCTTCCGCCGCGTTCTGCACGATGTTGAGGATCGCCTGCAGCAGCTGATCTGGGTCGCAGGTCAACTCCGGGATAGAGGGATCGTAGTCCCGCAGAAAGCGAACCCGATCGCCCTGGGCCGCTTGCACCAGTTGCCGGGCCCGCTCAAGGAGCCGGTGGATATTGGTGGCCTGGGCCTTGGGCGCTTGATTGGGCCCGAGCATGCGATCGACTAGGGCGCGGAGCCGATCCGCTTCCTCGATAATGATCTTGGTGTATTCCTTGAGTTCCGGCGCCTCCATGGCGCGCTCAAGAAGTTGGGCTGCCCCCCGGAGGCCGCCCAGGGGATTCTTGATTTCGTGGGCAAGGCCTCGCACCAGTTCTCGGGTCGTTTCTTGAACGCGCTGCTGCTGGGTCTCACGATTCATGCGCAGCATGCGGTCCACGGGCAGCAGCTCGAGGAGAAGGATCGGGCCGTCGCACTCCGTGAGCGGAGTCACGGTGAGGTCGACGGTAATGTGTTGGTGCTGGGCAGCCGTGACCAGTTTGACCTGGCGGCGCGTATAGCCCTGACTGCGATCTAGCGCCCCTGACAGTTCGGAAAGAAACACTTTCGCGTCGCGAAAAATCATCCCGAGGGGCTCGCCTCGGGTGCGGTCTGCGCTGGCGGCCAGTAAAAACTCCGCAGCGGGGTTGAGATATTGCACACGCAGGTTCTCATCGACGACTACCAGGCTTGTGGTCTGGTGGTCGAGTATCTGTCCTAGCATGTTCCGCACCGGTGGACCGTTCACGGCCGCGCTCCTCAGTGACTGGCGCCAGCTTCCCCTGCCTTAAGCCAATAAACGCACTTGGCTAACAGTTGCTTCTAGCCAGTAATCTCTATCCAGTAGTTTTAAGCAAGTTTTGCACCATGTTGGGCCCTTAGCCCTCCGGAGAGGATGCGCCCAATTAGTGCGGGTTTTTCTTTTGCGAAGCGCGAGCCCCGGGCGGGGGCTCGAAAAGATTGCACCATAACGGTGCGCCAGCCTTCAAAAAAGTTCAAGGAAGGGGGCACGGGTGGGGCGAAAGGCGTTTTGCAGCCCTCGGGTTAGGGGAAGGCTCGCCCCAAGGCTGTTCGAAGCACATAGAAGGTGCCTTCGCTCTGCGCGAGGACCACGTCGCCCTGGCGCCGCTCAACGCGCAGACGGTGTTCACCCCGATCCACGTTCGCCAGGGCTAAGGTGAGTTCACGGGTGATTTGGGGCGCGGTGTTGTCCAGGTAAACCGCGAGCGCTTCGTCTTGCGCTAGGGGCGGCGTTGCGATGAGTTCGAGCCGAATCATTCCTCCGTTCGCCCGGAGGGCTTCGCCGGCCTGAGGCGATGCGATGGCGATGGTTCGCTCGGCCATCGCCTGGGCGGGGGGAGGGGGGGCTTCTCGGGGTCGCGACGCCGCCGGAGGGGGGGCGGCCTGCATGGTGAAGGATGACGCCGCGCCGAGTTCGGCCTGGGGCGTCGCGAGCTGGGCAGGCCGGTCGGTAAAAAGGGGGGGGTGGCCCGGAGCTTCTATCCGGTAGATGGGCGCCGCCCCGGGGCTAGGGCCCGGGGCGAGCAGAAAACCGGAGAGAAGCAGGGTGGCTCGAGAAACCATTGGGGGATACTAGCGGCTTCGCCAGGCATAAAAAAAGGGCGCCTTGCGGCGCCCTCTGTGCGTCAGCGCGGAGGCGCTTAGCAGGAGTAGTACATTTGGAACTCCACAGGATGGGTCTGCATGCGCAGGGCCGTGACCTCTTCCATCTTAAGTTCGATGTAGGCATCGATTTGGTCGTCGGTGAACACGCCACCTTCCGTAAGGAAGGCGCGATCGGCGTCGAGGGCGACCAGGGCTTCATCAAGACCGGCGCACACCGTCGGCAGATCGGCCAGCTCTTCCGGCGGCAGATCGTAGAGATCCTTATCCATGGCTTCGCCCGGGTGGATCTTGTTCTTGATACCGTCAAGGCCGGCCATGAGCATGGCAGAGAAGGCCAGGTAGGGGTTTGCCGTCGGGTCGGGGAAGCGCACTTCTACCCGGTAGGCGCGGGGATTGCCGCCCTGGATGTAGGGAATACGAATTGACGCGCTGCGGTTCCGAGCTGAGTAGGCCAGGATGACCGGAGCTTCGAAGCCCGGCACGAGGCGCTTGTAGCTGTTGGTGCTGGCGTTGGTGAACGCGTTGAGCGCCTTGGCGTGTTTGATGATACCGCCAATGTAGTAGAGGGCCGTTTCGGAGAGGCCCGCGTAGGCATCACCATGGAACAGGTTGACCCCATCCTTGGCGATGGATTGGTGTACGTGCATGCCCGAACCGTTATCACCGACGAGCGGTTTCGGCATGAAGGTGGCCGTTTTGCCGTAGGCATGGGCCACGTTGTGCACGCAGTACTTGTAGATTTGCGTCTCGTCGGCCTTCTTCACGAGCGTGTTGAACTTCACGCCGATCTCGTTTTGGCAGGCCGTGGCCACTTCGTGGTGATGCACGTCGATGACCAGCCCCATTTGCTCCATGGCGTTGCACATGGCGTTACGCAGGTCGAAGGAGGAGTCGACGGGAGGTACGGGGAAGTAGCCCCCCTTCACCCGGGGACGGTGGCCCATGTTGCCGCCTTCGAATTCCGTGTTGGATTCCCACGCGGCCTCTTCGGCGCTGATGGCGTAGGAGGCACGGCCCATCTCCACCTGGAAGCGGACGTCATCAAAAACGAAAAACTCGGCTTCCGGGCCAAAGTAGGCGACGTCACCTACCCCGGAGGCCTGTAGGTAGGCTTCCGCCCGCTTGGCGGTGCTCCGCGGGTCGCGGGTGTAGAGCTGCATCGTGCTCGGCTCGACGATGTCGCAGCGCACCAAGAGCGTCGTGTCCTCGGCGAAGGGGTCGAGCACGGCGGTTTCGTCGTCGGGCATGAGGATCATGTCGGACTCGTTAATGCCCTTCCAGCCGGCGATGGAAGACCCATCGAACATGGCGCCATTGGTCATAAAGTCTTCGTCGACCACCTTGGCCGGGAAAGTGGTGTGCTGCTCCTTGCCTCGAGGATCGGTGAAGCGGAGATCCACCCACTTCACATTGTGTTCCTCGATCATCGACAGGGTTTTCAACGCCATGCTCGTTCTCCGCTACAGGGTCAAAATTGGGGTTGGCTCTCGGCCGTTCCGCATGGAACGTAACGCCGGTGACCGCAGTGCGACGCGACCCAAGGGGTTTCGAGCGCACCCGGTTTGGGCAGTCCCCAGAGACGCAGCAAGGATCATGCCGCGTTTTACCGCCAGTTAGGGCGCCCAAAATCGCGATCTGTGGGGGATTCTGGCGGCAAGCCTGCGCTTTTATGGTGCGATCTAATAATGACGCACCAAAATAGGTCGTCATTAGAGATTGGTGTGGCTATTTTCTCCTTGGCCGTCCCCTTTGCCCGCGAGGGTGCCTATAATGCGCCGCCCTCCAGCTACCCCCAGGCGGTTCCTCGTGCACGCTACCCAAACCGGTGCCTCTAAGGCCATCCGTAACGTTGCCATTATTGCGCACGTTGACCACGGCAAAACGACCCTTGTGGATCGACTGCTTCAGCTTGCGGGGGCGATTGCGCCAGGGCAGGCGGAGCGGGTCATGGATAATCAGGACCTGGAAAAGGAACGGGGCATTACCATCCTCGCCAAGAACACGGCCCTCGATTGGAAGGGCGTTCGCATCAATATTGTGGATACGCCCGGGCACGCCGACTTTGGCGGCGAAGTGGAGCGCGTGCTGTCCATGGTTGATAGCGTGCTTCTGCTGGTGGATGCGGTAGATGGGCCCATGCCCCAAACCCGCTTCGTGACCCGAAAGGCCTTCGCGCGCCAGCTCGCGCCCATCGTGGTGATCAACAAGGTCGACCGGGAAGGGGCGCGGGCCGACTGGGTAGAAGGGGAAGTCTTCGATCTGTTTGATCGCCTGGGCGCAAGCGAGGAGCAGCTCGACTTCCGGACCGTTTACGCCTCGGCGCTCCTTGGGCGGGCGGGGAATGACCCAGACGCGCTTGATGAAGATATGAGCCTCATCCTCGATACGATTGTCGAGCACGTGCCGGCCCCCAGGGTCGACCCGGAAGGCCCTTTTCAGATGCAGATCAGCGCCCTCGATTACTCCAGCTATGTGGGCGTGATTGGGCTCGGGCGCATTCAGCGCGGGGTCGCTCGCCCGGGCATGAACGTCACCGTCGAGAATCGCGAAGGCGCGCGCCGCAACGCGCGGATTCTCTCCGTGCTCGGTTATGCCGGTCTTGAGCGCAAGGATGTCCCCGAGGCCCGGGCTGGAGACATCGTCAGCATAACGGGGATCGACGAGCTCGCCATTTCGGACACGCTCTGCGACTCTGGTGCGGTGGAAGCGCTGCCAGCGCTGACCGTCGATGAGCCCACCGTCTCCATGACCTTTCAGGTCAACACCTCGCCCTTTGCGGGCCGCGATGGCAAGTTCCTCACCAGTCGCCAGATTCGCGCTCGTCTCGATAAGGAGCTGCTCTACAACGTGGCCCTGCGCGTCGAAGACACGGGGCATCCCGATCAGTTCCGCGTATCCGGCCGCGGCGAGCTGCACCTCTCCGTGCTGCTCGAAACCATGCGGCGGGAAGGCTATGAGCTGGGCGTGTCCCGGCCGGAAGTGGTGCTCCGGGAGGGAGAGAACGGCCGCGAAGAGCCCATTGAGTCTCTTGTGATCGACGTCGAGGAGCAGCACCAGGGCACGGTCATGGAAGTGCTCGGTCAGCGCCGAGGCAATCTCCAGAATATGGTCCCTGATGGCCGGGGCCGGGTACGCTTGGATTACCTTATCCCCTCCCGCGGTTTAATTGGCCTGCGGGGCCAGTTTCTGTCCATGACCTCGGGCAGCGGGATTTTGACGTCGACCTTCTCCCACTGGGATGCCTACCAACCCGGTTCTGCGGGGGAGCGGATTAATGGGGTGCTGGTGTCCAATGTCCAGGGGAAGGCCACGGCCTTCGCACTGTTCAATCTCCAGCAGCGGGGCCGCATGATGGTCGAGCCGGGGGTGGATGTTTACGAGGGCATGATCGTCGGCATCCACAGCCGCGGGAACGACCTGCCCGTGAACCCCACGAAGGAAAAGCAGCTCACCAATATCCGGGCTGCGGGCAGCGACGAGAACATGATCCTCACGCCGCCGGTGCGCATGACCCTCGAACAGGCGTTGGAGTTCATTGAGGACGACGAATTGGTGGAGCTGACCCCCACGGCAATTCGCGTTCGGAAAAAGTTCCTAAAAGAGCACGAGCGGCGTCGCCAGGAGCGCAGCAAGGAGGCCTAGTCGCGCCATGAAGGCCCTGGTGCAACGGGTTCTGCAGGCCGAGGTCCGGGTCGACGACGCGGTGGTCGGCGCCATCGGGCCAGGAATCTTGTTGTTTCTGGGGGTGGAAAAGGGGGATGGCGCCGAGCAGATCCCCCGGCTGGTGGAGCGCGTCCTGGGGCTGCGGATCTTCCCGGGGCCGGAAAAGCCTCTGGATCGGGCCCTCGAGGCCACGGAGGGTGGTCTTCTAGTGGTCTCCCAATTCACGCTTGCGGCGGATACGCGCCGGGGCCGTCGGCCCAGTTTTTCCTCCGCGGCGCCGCCGGAAGTCGCTCAGCCGCTATATGAAACTTTTCTCGGAACCTGCCGAGCGCGCCATCCTCACATTGCCTCCGGCCGCTTCGGCGCGGATATGAAGGTTGCGCTGGTGAACGATGGCCCGCTTACCTTCTGGCTTGAGGGTTAGGCTGGAGCTTCGTCGTCGTCCTCGGTGTCAGGACGAATAAAGGCGGCAAAGAAAATCCCCACCTCATAAAGGGCCCACATGGGCACGGCGAGCAGGATCTGGCTAATCACATCTGGTGGGGTCAGCAGCATCCCCACTACAAAGCAGCCAACAATTACGTAGGGCCGCTTCTCCTTCAGGGCCTGGGCATTGGTCACCCCCGAGATCACCAGAAGCAGGGTGGCCACGGGGATCTCGAAGGCAAAGCCGAATGCAAAGAAGAGCTTCAGCACGAAGTCCAGGTAGCGATTGATGTCGGTCATGATGGCCACGCCGGCGGGGCCCACGCTGGTCAGGAAGCCGAAGATCAGGGGGAAGACGGCAAAGTAGGCAAAGGCGATGCCAGCGTAGAACAGAAAAATGCTCGATAGCAGCAGTGGGACGGCCAAGCGCTTCTCGTGCTTATAAAGCCCTGGGGAAACGAAGCTCCAAAGCTGGTGAAGCACGTAGGGAATGGCCAGAAAAAACGCCATGATTAAAGACAGCTTGAAGGGCGTCAGGAAGGGCGAGGCCACTTCCGTTGCGATCATGGTGGAGCCCTCCGGCAGCACGGCGCGGAGGGGCTTGGATACAAAGGTATAGAGGTCGTTCGCGAAGTAGAAAAGGGGGAAGAAAATCACCAACACGGAGAGCACGGCGCGGAGCACGCGGCTACGGAGCTCGGCGAGATGGGCGAGGAGGGGCTGGGTCTCTTCATCGACCTGGTAGTCTTCCTCCTTCACGCCTTTTTCTCCGTTTCGGTGGCCCTTTCCATCGAGTCCGCAAGGGCCAGTTCGCCCTGGGGAGGGGTGGCGGACGGTTCCGCAGCGGAGGGTTCAGTCGTAGTCGACGGTTCGGCGAGGGGCGCTTCGGCTGGAGGCGCCGCCTCCCCTCGCAGGGCATCTTCTGCCGCGGTGAGCTCGGCCCGGGTGGATTGGCCAAAGGACTTCAGCGCGCTTTCCGCGCCCTTTAAATCCTCTTGCAAACGCTTCGCGTCTTCCATGATGCGGGCGTTGTGGAGCTCCCGACGGATTTCGTCGGCGCCGACCTCCCGCTCAAGCTCGCTGCGAAGGGTGTCAAAGCTTCGTCGGGCGGAGCCCATCACCCGGCCCACGGTGCGGAGCACCTCGGGCAAACGCTCCGGCCCAACCACGAGCAGAAGCACGAGGCCAACGATCAGCAGCTCGGGAAAACCGATATCGAACATGGAGGCGGGCGGCGAGGCTTAAACCGTGTGCTTCGTTTTTTCGCTCTCGCTCGCGCCTTCCCGCTGAGCCTGACCCTCAATGACGTCCGGGCCCGTCTCGGCACCTTTTCCTTCATCTTCCTTCATGGCCTTGCGAAAGCCCTTGATGGCGCCGCCGAGGTCGCCGCCGAGGTTACGAAGACGCTTGGTTCCGAAGAGGAGCAGCACGATAGCGAGAATGATGAGTAGCTCAGTGACGCTTAGGCCAAACATGGTGGCTCTCCTGTAAGTCTTAGGGCTGCGTAGCGCCCCTTAGGGCCTTTTCTTGGTGGCCAGAAACGCCGAAGCGGCGCTCTAGCTCCTGGGCAATATCCTCAGAGCTCAGGTTCAGGGCCCGAAGCAGCACAAGGCAATGAAACCAGAGATCGGCGGCTTCATGCACCACGGCCGTGGGATCGCCGCTGCGTTCCCAATCCTTGGCGGCGAGCACGAGCTCCGTGCTTTCTTCGCCCACCTTTTCGAGGATCTTATTGAGCCCCTTCGCATAGAGGCTGGCGACGTAGGACGACTCGGCCGGTGCGCCCTTGCGCTCGTCGAGAAGGATGTCGAGAGCTTGGAAGATAGAAGCAGTCATGATCCTCGTTTTCTCCGGAGGCACGGCGCGCAGCATACCCGAGTCCCCTAGGGGTGTCGCCGGGGCAGCACAAGGAGCAGCCCTCCGGCCAGCAGGGCCAGGGGGCCGAGTAGGGCCGGTGACAGACCTGCGGTGAGGCCGACGCCCAGGCTTAGAAGCACCGCGGCGCCGAGGGGACGGCTGGCCGTGCGGGGCGGCTGGGCTTGCAAGGCCGCTAGGCGGGTTTCCAGGTTTCGAATGGTTTCGTCCCGGGCGGCTTCCCGGGCAGGCAAGCCGGGCAAGCTTTGGGCGGCCGCCAGGAGGGGCTCGAGGTGCAGGCGTACCCGGTTTAAGGGGTTCAGTTGACGGGCGAGCCAGCGCTCCATAAAGGGCTTGGCCGTTTGCCACAGGTCCAGCTCCGGATAGAGCTGGCGCCCGAGCCCCTCGATATTCAAGAGGGTCTTTTGCAAAAGCACGAGTTGGGGTTGGACGGTCATATCGAAGGCGCGCGCCGTATCAAACAGCGTCAGCAGGAAATGGCCAAAGGAAATTTCCGCCAGCGGTTGGGCGAAGAGCGGCTCGCACACCTCGCGGATGACCGCTTCGAAGGCGTCGACGTCCGTATGGGCCGGCACCCAGCCGGAGGCAACATGAAGGCGCGCCACCTCGGCGTAATCCTGATTGAAGAAGGCCAGCAGGTTGCGGGCGAGATAGGTTTGGTCCGCGTCCGTGAGAGTGCCGATGATGGCGCAATCGATGGCGATATAGCTGGGGTTCTTTGGGTCCGTCAGGTCGACAAAGATGTTTCCCGGGTGCATGTCCGCATGGAAGAAATTGTCCTCGAAGACCTGCGTAAAAAAGGTTTCCACGCCCCGGTCCGCGAGAACCTTAAAATCTGTGCCGGCGGCTCGCAGGGCGTCGAGATCGCCGATGGGTGTGGCGTAGATGCGCTCGAGGATAAGTACGTTCTCCCGGCATAGGGGCCAGTGCACCTTGGGCACGTACAGCAGCGGCGAGGCGCGAAAGTTGCGCCGCAGTTGCGACGTGTTCGCCGCCTCCGCCAGAAAATCGAGCTCGCCCAGGATGGTGTGGGCGTAATCCTCGACGACCTCTTCCGGTCGCAGTCGCCTTGCTTCAGGCCAGGCACGGGCCAGGGCTCGGGCCAGCTGTCGCAACAGGGCAAGATCGTCGACGATCACGTCCTCAATGCCGGGACGGCGCAGCTTGACGACCACCCTTTCTCCATTGGGTAGCTCGGCGCCATGGACCTGGGCGATGCTGGCGGACGCAAGGGGGGCGGCCTCGAAGGTGGCGAAATGGTCCTCGAGGGGCCCTCCGAGCGCGGCCTCTAAAGTGGTCCGGGCCGCGGCCTCTCCAAAGGGAGTAACCCGGTCCTGGAGCCGTTTCAGGCTGGTCGCATAGGCCGGGGTGAGGAGGTCGGGGCGCGAAGAGAGTAGCTGGCCGAATTTGACGAAGATCGGCCCCAGCGCTTCGATGGCGCGGCGGAGCCGCTCTGGCCCCGGGGTGCGTCCCGCAGGGATGCAAGCCATCAGGGTCAGCAGCGCGCGAGCGGCCCAGGGCAGGCGCGCCAGGGGCAGGCCAAGTTCCTTCGGGATGCGATCTAGGCGAAAGCGGAAGGTAACCCAGACAATGCGAAGCGCGCTTCGCCACGCGACCCCCGGCGTGCTCATGCTTTGCCTGGCCCCTTCAGCCGCTCAAAGCGGGCCTGGGCCCGTTCCACGGCGAGGGAGAAGTCGTCGACCTCATCAAAGAAACGCGCGGCTTCCTCCGGGGCAGGGAACAGGCCCTTAGGTCCCCGGGCGGCCTGGCGCAGGCGCGTCGCACTTTCCCGGAAGCGCTGGCGACCTTGGGTAAACGCCTCTCGCCCGAAGGCCTGGGCGGCCCCGGCGGTGGCGTCCCCAAAAAGGGCGGCAAGGGGCGCGAAAAAATCCGGTGGGGCCTCCCGAAGGGCGGTGGCAAGGGCTTCGAGCGCGTGCCGGTCGCCGCGAACGGCCACGGCGCCAGAGAGCACGGCCCCCTCTAGCCCGCGCTCAAGGAGCTTTTGCCAGGCCCCGGGCCCAAGCCGCACGTGGGCCGTGGCATCGGGGCTGAGCCCGGGGGACAGCTGCAGCGGGCGGGCACTTTCCGCGAGCGCCACGGTAAGGGCCAGGGCCGGTACCGTGCTTTCGAGGCTGAAGACCGCGGGTGCTTGCGCCCTAAGAACGTTCTCTGCGTCAGGAGCCCCCCTCAGCGCCAGGTTGAGTGCGCCTTCCAGGGCGGCGCAGAGCATGGCCTGGGCGAGCCCCCCCGCTCTGTTCGGTCCGGCATCGCTCATGGGTTACTGCGCACGACCTTGGTGAATGGCCGCAATCCCGCCAATCAGATTGTGAAAGCGAACCGCGCCAAAGCCGGCCTCTTCCATCATGGCCGCAAGGGTTTCCTGCGGCGGATGCATGCGGATCGATTCGTTGAGGTAGCGGTAGGCATCTCGATCCCCGGCAAGGGCGCCCCCTACCGTGGGCCAGAGGCTAGAAAAGGCGTCGTAGGCCTTTTCCAAAAGCGCCCCCCGGGGCTTGGAGAACTCCAGCACCAGCAAGGGCGCCCCGGGGCGAAGTACGCGATGCAGTTCGCGCAGGGCCTGATCCTTGCGCGTGACGTTGCGCAGGCCGAAGGCAATGGTCGCGGCGTCGAAGGCGTTATCTTCGAAGGGCAGGGCTTCGCCATCGGCGAGGGCGGGCACCACGTTCAGGTGCCCTCGGTCGATCATGCGGTCGCGGCCAACGATGAGCATGGCTTCATTGATGTCTGCCAGCACCACCTGCCCCGTGGGGCCCACCCGCTCGGCGAGCAAGGCCGCCACATCGCCCGTGCCGCCGGCGAGATCGAGCACGCGATGGCCCGGGCGGACCCCCGCCAAGGTGACCGTGAGCCGTTTCATAAGCCGGTGCGTGCCGAGGGACATCAGGTCATTCATGAGGTCATAGCGGGGGGCCACGGAGCGGAAGACTTCCGCCACCCGCGCGGCCTTTTCCTCCGCCTTAACGCGTTCAAAACCGAAATCGACGGTGTCGTTTTCCGGCTCCTGGGGATTCGGGGGCGGCGTTACAGCCATGGCGACCTCGGCGCGGTGGGCAAGGCGAGGAGTGTAAACCTTGCGCCAGGCCCCCGCCTCCTTCCCTGACGCCTCACCCTTCCGGGCTCCAGGACTTAAGCGCGACTGCGGGAAGGCGGGAGGCATTGGCCAGCTTGAGCTCCCGCTCGTAGTCCTCCCAGAAGCGCGTTTGCTTTTCGCCGAGTTCGCGCAGAAAGCCCCAGGTGTAGAGGCCGCTGTCGTGCCCGTCGTCAAAGATGAGGCGCAGCGCGTAGCGGCCCACGGGCTCCACGTTGGTAAGCGCGACATACTTTTTACCCGTTTGCAGGATGCGGTCGCCGGCGCCGTGGCCCCGCACCTCTGCCGACGGGGAGTACACCCGCAGGAGTTCCGCGGGCAGGTGGTGAGTTTGGTCCGCCCAGCACAGCTCGAGGACCTTCGATTGACGGTGGAGTTTGACGGCCTTGGGCGCGGCGGCGTTCATAAACCCTCCTAAAGAATATAGCGAGCGAGGTCTTCGTTCCCCGCCGCCTCCCCTAATTGCCGGTCGACGGCGGCGGCGTCAATGATGAGCTTGCCGTCGGGGGCCGCAGCCATGGGATCGAAGGCGGCGGGCTCGAGCAGCCGTTCGAGCATGGTGTGCAGGCGCCGGGCGCCGATGTTCTCCGTACGCTCGTTGATCTGCCAGGCCAGCTCCGCCAGGCGCGTGAGGGCTTCATCGGTCAGTTCTAGCGTAACCCCTTCCGTCGCCAGGAGGGCCTCGTACTGACGCAGCAGCGACGCCGACGGCTCGGTCAGAATGCGTCGGAAATCTTCCGGGGTGAGGGCCTTTAGCTCGACGCGAATCGGCAGACGGCCTTGCAGTTCCGGGATAAGGTCGCTTGGCCTGGCAAGGTGAAAGGCGCCGGAGGCAATGAAAAGAATGTGGTCCGTGCGCACCGGGCCATACTTGGTGGTTACGGTGCTGCCCTCGATGAGGGGCAGCAGATCGCGCTGTACTCCCTCCCGAGAGACGTCCGTTTGGGCGCCGTCGCCCCGGCGCGCGACCTTGTCGATCTCGTCAATGAACACGATGCCCCGGTTCTGCACCGCGTCCACGGTCGCGGTGCGCAGCTGGTCTTCATTCAAAAGGCGCCCGGCTTCCTCTTCTTCCAAACGCTTCAGTGCTACGGCGACGGGAAGGCGCTCCGAGCGCCGGCGCCCTTGTTGAAGGCCCGCGAACAGGCCCTGCAGCTGCGAGGCCATCTCTTCCATGCCCGGGGGCGTCATGATTTCCGGGCCCGCCTGGGGCGCCGCCAGTTCAAGGCTGACTTCCTTTTTGTCGAGCTTGCCTTCCCGTAGCTGCTTGCGCAGGAGCTGGCGCGCACTCGATTCGCTTTGGGGCGCCTCCTCCCCTCGGGCCGGGGGAAGCAGAGCGTCGAGGAGCCGCTGTTCGGCGGCGTCCTGGGCTCGGGGCCGCTGTGCCTCAAGGGCTTCCTTTCGGAGCAGGGTATAGGCGGCCTCGGCGAGGTCCCGGATCATGGCGTCCACATCCCGGCCGACATAGCCCACTTCCGTGAACTTCGTGGCTTCGACCTTGAGGAAGGGCGCTCGCGCCAACTTGGCGAGGCGCCGGGCAATCTCCGTTTTGCCGACGCCCGTGGGGCCAATCATCAAAATGTTCTTCGGCGTGACCTCCTCGCGCAGGGTCGGCGAAAGCTGAAGCCGCCGCCAACGATTCCGTAGGGCGATGGCGACGGCCCGCTTCGCATCACTTTGGCCAACAATGTGCTGATCCAGGGCGTGGACGATCTCCCGTGGGGTCATTTCGGTCATGCCTCACCTCCGAGCACTTCTACGGTGAGGCTATGGTTCGTGTATACGCAAATATCTCCCGCGATGTGGAGCGCCGCCCGGGCGATCCCTTCGGCGTCGAGGTCACTATGGTTCAACAGCGCGCGGGCGGCGGCCAGGGCGTAATTGCCTCCCGACCCGATAGCGAGGGCGCCGTCCTCCGGTTCGAGTACGTCGCCATTACCGCTAATGAGCAGAGACGTTTGGGCATCGGCGACCGTGAGCAGGGCTTCGAGGCGGCGGAGCGCGCGATCGGATCGCCATTCCCGGGCCATGGCCACGGCGGCCCGCACAAGCTGGCCGCTATGGCTTTCTAGTTGCCCTTCGAAGCGCTCAAAGAGCGTGAAGGCGTCCGCCGTGCCGCCAGCGAAGCCCGCCAGAATCTGCCCCTTGTGCAAGCGTCGGACTTTGCGTGCGTTGCCCTTCATGACCGTATCGCCCAGGGAAACCTGGCCGTCGCCGGCCATGGCAACGGCCTTGCCGCGCCGGACCGTCAAAATTGTGGTGCCGTGAAACTGTTCCATAGCTGTCCTTGCGTTTTTGCCGTGGGTCCGCGGCCTAGGGTTCGCTGCGGAGCACCAGGGAATCGATGTCCTCCCGAAGGAGGGCGAGTTGGGCGGAGCGCGCAGCGCGGCGGCTGTCGAAGGGCCCGACGAGGACCCGGTGCCAGGTGCTTCCGTCGCGGCTAACCGCCACCGTGCGCGCGGGCAAGTCTTGCAGAAGGATCATGGCGCGCCGCCGGTCCGCATCTTCCGCGCTGCGAAAGGCGCCAGCCTGCAGGAGGTAGGCGGCGCCAGCCTCCGGTTTAGCTTCTCCGTCGAGGTACTCCTCCACGTAGGGCACCAGGACTTCGGCATCCCGCAGCACATCGGGGAACTCAAAGCGAACCTCCGGCGGGGTGTCCACGACGCCGGCCTTAGGCGTAGCCAAGCGTTTGAGATCGACCGCGTCGCTTCGGGTAAAGAACAGCGTGAGGGCAATGCCGCAGCAGATGCCGAGAAGAAAAGGGATGCCACGACCGCGCGGAGGCGGCGCAGAGGCGACGCGATGGGCGCCGGAGGCGGCGCCGCGCGGAGCTGCTTTGGCCAAGGCCTGATTCCTTCTGTTATCCGGGGGTCATGATACCGGGCCAAGCGGAGTCACCGTTAGTAGGTATCGCTTGGATCGACATCGCAGTGCCAGCGCACCCGGCGGGCGCTGGGCAGGGTGTCGATAACGGGCAAGGCGCTGGCCAGGTTGCGGTGGAGTTCGGCCCGGGTAGTGCCTTGGAGCAGGAGCTGCCCGCGGTAGAGGCCACTTCGCCGCGCCATGGGCGCCCGCACGGGCCCCAGGGTCTGCTGCGCCTTTGCCCCCGGCGCCTCGAGGAGAGCCGCCTTGGCGTCCTGTAGAAAGGTTTCGACCTCCGGCCAGCGCTGCGCCTCGGCCCGGAGTAAGACCAGGGGCGCAAAGGGCGGAAGGCCGAGGGCTTCCCGCTCAGCCAGGGCTCCCTCCGCAAAGGCCTCGTAGCCCTCTTGGACGATGGCCTGGAGCAAGGGATGCTCGGGGTCATGGGTTTGAATCAGGACCTTGCCCGGCGCCTGTTCCCGCCCCGCTCGTCCAGCGACCTGAATCAGCAGCTGGGCCAGCCGCTCTGGAGCGCGAAAATCGGCGCTGAAGAGCCCGCTGTCGCCGTCGACCACGACCACCAGCTCAACGCGGGGGAAATGATGTCCCTTGGCTAGCATTTGCGTCCCTAAAAGGAGCGCGCCTGGGGTCTCCGCAATGGCCGCCAGGGCTTCCTGAAGGCGCGCGGCGCTGCGCACGACGTCCCGGTCTAGGCGCAGCAGCGGCGCCTGTGGGAAGGTGCGTTGGAGCACCGTTTCGGCTTTTTGCGTGCCTTGGCCTACGGGCATGGGGCTGCGCTCACCGCAGTGGGGGCAGTTGTGGGGTATGGGTTGGCTCCGCTCGCAATGATGGCACCGGAGCCGCGCTGGGTCCCGGTGGACCGTCATGCGCGCGTCGCAGCGGTCGCAGTCGGCGAGCCAGCCGCAGGCGTGGCAGCGGAGGGCTGGGGCGTAACCGCGCCGATTTAAAAACACGAGCGCCTGGGCCCCGCGGTCCAAGGTATGGGCTAGGGCTTCAAGGGTCGGGGCGGCGAAGCCATCTTCGAGGCCGTGGCGCCGAAGATCGACAAAGGCGAGGGCGGGGGGGCGGGCCTCCCCAGCTCGTTCCCTTAGGCGCAGCCGTTGGTAGCGACCGCGTCGCGCGTTTTCCAGGCTCTCTAGGGAGGGGGTGGCGGAGCCCAGGACCACGGGGCATCCCTGAAGTGCGGCCCGTTTTATGGCGACATCGCGAGCGGAATAGCGGACGCCCTCCTGCTGCTTATAACTGTCGTCGTGCTCCTCATCCACGATGATCAAGGAAAGGCCCGGGAGCGGGGCGAAAAGGGTCGAGCGCGTCCCGAGGAGCACCACGGGCTGACCGTGCCGGCCTGCCTCCCAGCCCTCATTGCGCCGTCCTGCTGCCAGCCCCGAATGTAAGCTGTGCACGGGCACGGGAAGTCGGGCCCGCAGCCGGGCCGCCGTTTGGGGTGTCAGGCCGATTTCGGGCACGAGCATGAGTATCTGGCCGCCCTGGGCCAGGGCCGCTTCCATGGCTCGGAGGTAGACCTCGGTTTTTCCGGAGCCGGTGATTCCCTGAAGAAGGAAGGGCTGGAAGCGGTTAAGCGCGGCGGTGATGGCGGTGACGGCGTCGGATTGAGCCGGGTTGAGGGTGAGGGCGGAACCTGAGCCTCCATTGATCGTGCTTGGGGCATCGCAGGCTTCAAGCCAGCCCCGCGTCAGCAGCGTTTTAAGAATGGCGCTCTGATGTCCCCGCGCGAGCAGGGCCTGGCGAAGCTGGGGGCCCTCAGCGAAGGCCTGGAGGGCTGCGCGCTGCGCCGGGGCCCGTTTCAGCGCGGGGAGATCGGGGTTGGCCTGAAGATCTCGGAGGCGCGCTTTGCCCGATTCCGTCAGGGCGAGGGCGGACCGTCGCACTTGGGTGCTGAGGGCTTGCTTGCGGGCCTCGGGGGGCAGGAACAGGCGGAGCGCTTCCCCGAGGGGAGCATGGTAGTACTGGGCGAGCCAACGGCCGAGGGCCAGCTGGTGCGCATCGAGAAGGGGCGCGTCGTCGAGGATGGT
>JADHNU010000071.1 GCA_016779325.1 Pseudomonadales bacterium | reverse complement strand
GGCAACCGCGCTCTGGGAAACGTTTTCCGTTGCCACCTCTTCTGGCGCCTCTCCGGGAAGGAAGAAGCGGAAGGGAACCTCTAGCTCAAAGCTGTTGTTATCCGGATTCTCGTCTTGAGCACCACCCGTTTGCTGGATCCGAAATCGAAAGGTGGCCACGTTGCTCTCGGCGGCGGGGTCGTAGGCTGCGAAAAGTGCATTCCGTTGGGCTTCTGACAGACGAATATCCCAAGGAACAAAATGTACGTCATTTGGGTTGGGAACCGTGTAGGGCGCTTCATTGACCCACTCGTCGTTTTCGCCCTTCCACATAAATGCGGCGGTTTCCTGGCCATCAATGATTACATCAACTTGAATGATGGCAGACATGGCATCGCCGCCAAGCTTCCGTACATCGATATGGCCGACGGCGTTGGACTCGTTAGGATCATCGGCGACTCGAACGATATTAGCGGCGGAGCGGCTCCCGGAGGCAGCGACGGCGTTCGCTGGCGTCTCCAGCAGAATGAAGCCCTCACCCACCGCGGCGTCTTCGATGGACAGGTCGTTTATGAACTCGTCCGCAACGGTGATCACCTTGGTCGTGGGATCATTGAAAGTAGCGCTGAAGTTTCGTGAAAGGTTATCGGAGAAATCGCCGTCCGCGCTTGCTCGACCTTCCGGGTCGAGCGACCCCATGATCACATACTCCTGCCCCCCTACGATGTCGTTCGGAATAGTGAAGTCGGCGGAAAGATTGACAAAGCCAGGAGAAATGGACTCGATTAGCGTATCGCCAAGGGCGATAGCTGAGGTCTCTTCATCGGCTAAAAGCAGGGCCAGCTCGCTGGTGGGGACCAGGGAGAAGTTCATGATGACATCTTGCGCGTCGACCCCGGAGGAGCCTACCGAGTATTCGATGGTGATGGGCTCACCCTTGCGGTAAACGGACTTCGTGGGGCTTTGGATCCCCGTCAAGGAAATAGATCGCGGCCCGAGGGGACCCGCAAAGGGATTGGCCTCGGGGCCAGACCCACCCCCTCCACAGCCCGCCACAAGCATTGCCGCAAGCCCCAACAAAAGGGTCCCAGATTGAATCTTGACCATGATGCGTCTCTCTTTTCTTGAGCCGCCAAAATCGATGGCGACGAACCGCCCAAGCTCCCACTTTGCCCGGAATCAGCACTCCCAACAACTGCACGGCGCCGCAAGGAGCCTAGGGGCGGCAAATGTAAGCGTGGCTTTCGGATAGCGTCAGACTGGATTTCTTATCACCAAAGGTGAGCGACGACGGTGATGCCTACCAACCAAGCAGGATGTCCTCGACGCTACGCTCACGGTCAACGTCAGTAATTCGATAATGCTTATGCACCCGCTGACGCCTGCTTTGATCCAGGCGCGTGACTTAGTCGTTAGTGTCAGCTCCATTGCGGCCTATGGTGGTACAGTTGGGCAGGTGGCTTACTGCTGCTTCAAAGGGCGCGGCAGACGCATTCACTCGAAACGCGTCAATAGACCTCGGGCGCTTCGGTGTTCGCGTAAACGCTGTTGCACCGGGACCGGTAGATGGCGGGATGCTGACCAGAAGCATAAGTCGAATTCTCAGGGTTTAATTAGATCAGGCGCTAGCCGCGGTGGCAGCCTTTCTGGATTGGGCGGCACCCTGCGTCAGGCCGTCACGCAACAGGCCCTCCCCGGGGGGTCGTTATGGGGGGGCCCCATCGGAGGTGTGCTGGCCGCTGAGCTGGCGAGAGGAAGTGGCAACAAAAGTGGCAACAAACTGTGCTTTCAATCCGCTCCGCTGCCCGAAGTGCTACCAAAAACTTAAGCAATTCAAAGGGTTTGAGGCAGGCTAAATAGTGTGATGGCGCGCCCGAGAGGATTCGAACCTCTGACCTCTGCCTCCGGAGGGCAGCGCTCTATCCAGCTGAGCTACGGGCGCGTGGGCCGCGAAGTGTACCCGCCTCGCTGAAGTCGGTCTACGGGCTTCAAGGCGCGAAAGGGCCTGCCTATACTCTTTCTTCTTCCCCCAGCAGCAGCCAAGGAGCACCCCATGGCGATCGAAGAAGGTAAGGCCCCGCCCGCATTCACCCTGAAAGATCAAAGCGGCAATAAGGTCGCACTGAAGGATCTGAAAGGGCAGAACGTGGTGATCTATTTCTACCCCAAGGACGACACCCCCGGCTGCACCAAGGAAGCCTGCGGCTTCCGCGATCTCTGGAGCGACATTGAAGCCACGGGGACCGTGGTGCTTGGGGTTTCCCCCGATGATGGCGCTTCTCACGAAAAGTTCATCAGCAAGTACGCCCTGCCCTTTACGCTGCTGAGCGATCCGGACAAGAAAGTCATGGAGAAGTACGGCGCCTGGGGCGAGAAGAACCTGTACGGGAAAATCTCCATGGGCGTGATCCGCTCGACGGTCATCGTCGGCAAGGATGGCAAGGTGGCCAAGCATTGGAAGAAGGTGGCCAAGGCGGAAACCCACCCGGAGAAGGTTTTGGAAGTCCTCAAAACCCTCCCCTAGGTCATCACCATCCTCCGGGGGCGGGCTGCCATTGAGCTCACCCCCGGAGAAGCATAGGCTTGGGCAAAGCCCCGGTGTTTTGGGAGGACACCACCATGAGCCTTGCCTTCGCTGCCGCCAGCCAACCCCTTTCCCTCGACGAATACTGGATGCCGTTCACGGCCAATCGCTGGTTCAAGAAGAATCCGCGAATGATCGAGCGGGCCGAAGGGGTCCGCTACTTTACGCCCGAAGGGCGAACCCTCCTCGACTTCGCCTCGGGGCTGTGGTGTACCAATGCGGGCCACTGCCATCCGAAAATTGTTGAGGCGGTGCAGCGCCAAGCCGCCACCCTCGACTACTCCATGGCCTTCACCCTGGGCCATCCCGGAGCCTTTCGCCTGGCCACACGGCTCACGGACTTCTCCCCCGACCCCCTAAACAAGGTGTTTTTTACCAATTCCGGCTCCGAAGCTGCCGATTCGGCCCTGAAAATTGCCCTAGCCTGGCACCGCATGCGCGGCGACGCCGGGCGAACCCACCTCATCGGCCGAGAGAAGGGCTATCACGGAGCGGGCTTTGGCGGCACAAGCGTGGGAGGCCTTGGCAATAATCGCCGCCTCTATTCCATGCTCCTGCCCGGGGTGGATCACCTCCCGCACACCCACGACCTCGACCACATGGCCTTTTCCCGGGGCCAGCCCCAGTGGGGCGCCCACCTCGCCGACGCCCTCGAGCGCCGCATTGCGCTGCACGGCGGGGAATCGGTGGCCGCGGTCATTGTTGAGCCCGTGGCCGGGTCCGCCGGCGTTATCGTGCCCCCCGTGGGCTACCTTCAGCGCCTCCGCGAGCTGTGCACGAAGCACGGCATTTTGCTGATCTTCGACGAGGTCATCACGGGCTTCGGACGTCTCGGGGCGAATTTCGCCGCCCAGCGCTTTGACGTAGTGCCGGATATGATCTGCTGCGCCAAGGGCATCACCAGCGGCATGGTCCCCCTGGGTGCGGTGCTCCTTCGGGAAGATATCTACGACGCTTTCATGCAGGGCCCGGAACTCGCCGTGGAGCTGACTCACGGTTACACCTACTCGGGCCATCCCCTTGCCACGGCGGCGGCCCTGGCCACCCTCGACGTCTATGAGCAAGAGGGGCTCTTTGCGAAGGCCCGTGCCCTCGAGCCCCACTTTGAAGCGCGGCTTCACGCGCTCCGCGATAAGGCCCCGCTCACGGATATTCGCAACATTGGCCTCATGGGCGCGCTCGACCTCGAGCCGGACCCCACCGGCCCGGCCCGGCGTGCCGTCGGCGTCTTCGAGCGGGCCTGGGAAGCCGGCGTGGTCGTCCGCATGACCGGCGACACCATCGCCCTCTGCCCACCCCTCATTACCCAAGCAGAAGAGCTCGACGCCATGTTCGATGGGCTTGAGTGCGCCCTCGCGGGCATTTAAGCGGCGCCTTAAGGAAACCCCATGGCTGAACTCACGGCCGAGGCCCGGCCCGGGCAGGCGGACTTTTCGCGCTACGAAACACACCATCGCCATGCCGCGGAGGCCTTGCGCACCCTGCGGGCCGAGGTGCAGCAAGGCGGCGATGCGCGCAGCCGGGAGCGGCACGAGGCCCGGGGCAAGCTTCTGCCCCGGGACCGGGTGGAACGGCTCCTCGACCCGGGGTCGGCATTTCTTGAACTCGGTGCCCTCGCCGGCCACGAACTCTACGAGGACAGCCTCCCCGCTGGGGGGCTGATTACGGGCATTGGCCAGGTGTCCGGACGCCTTTGCATGATTGTCGCCAATGACGCCACGGTAAAGGGCGGCACCTACTACCCCATTACGGTGAAAAAGCACCTGCGCGCCCAGGAAGTGGCACTGGAAAATCGACTGCCCTGCATTTATCTGGTCGATTCCGGTGGCGCCTTCCTGCCCCTGCAGGCCGAGGTCTTCCCAGACCGAGACCACTTCGGCCGCATTTTCTACAACCAAGCGCAGCTTTCCGCCCGGGGCCTCGGGCAAATCGCCGTGGTGATGGGCTCCTGCACCGCCGGCGGCGCCTACGTGCCCGCCATGTGCGATGAAACCATCATCGTGCGCAATCAGGGCACGATCTTCCTTGGCGGCCCCCCGCTCGTGGAAGCGGCGACGGGGGAAAAGGTCGATGCAGAAACGCTCGGCGGCGGCGACGTGCACACCCGCCTTTCCGGGGTGGCGGATCACCTTGCGGAAAGCGACGAGGACGCCCTGGCCAAGGCCCGGGCAATTGTGGCGCAGCTCCCGGCTCAGCCCGCCTCGGCCCCGGCCGAGCCCGTCGCAGCGCCGCGCTACCCCCAGGAAGAGCTCTACGGCGTGCTGCCTCCGGACACCCGAACCCCCTACGACGTGCGGGAAATTCTCGCCCGGCTCCTCGATGGTTCAAACTTCGAGGAATTCAAAGCCCGCTACGCCGAAACCCTGATCTGCGGCGTGGGCCAGATTCACGGCCATCGTGTGGGCATCGTGGCCAACAACGGCATTCTCTTCGCCGAATCGGCAAGGAAAGGGGCCCACTTCATTCAGCTGTGCGACCGCCGAGGTATCCCGCTCCTGTTCCTGCAGAACGTCACGGGCTTCATGGTAGGCAAAAGCTATGAACACGGCGGCATTGCCCGGGATGGCGCGAAAATGGTGAACGCCGTGGCCAGCGCCCGGGTCCCCAAGCTGACCGTGATCACCGGCGGCGCCTTTGGGGCCGGGAACTACGCCATGTGCGGCCGGGCCTACAGCCCACGCTTTCTCTTTAGCTGGCCCAACGCGCGCATTTCCGTCATGGGCGGTGAGCAAGCGGCGCAGGTACTGGCCACGGTGCGTCAAGGCGGTCTCGAGGCTCGAGGCGGCACCTGGGGCGAGGCGGACAAAGCGGCTTTTATGGATGAGATCCGTGCCCGCTATGACGCCGAGGGGCACCCCTACTATGCCAGCGCCCGCCTATGGGATGACGGCGTCATCGACCCGGCGGAAACCCGCGACGTGCTCGGCCTCGCCCTTGCCGTGTGCGCGAACGGCGGCCCGAACCGCGAGGAACGAGGGGACTATGGCATTTTCCGCATGTAGGGCCGCCCCGTGATTCGCCGCGTGCTCCTGGCCAACCGGGGAGAAATCGCCCTCCGGGTGCTCCGTAGCCTTAAAGCCCTTGGCAAGGAGGGGGTGGCCGTTTACTCCGACGCCGACGCTGAAAGCCTCGCCGTCCGGTCCGCAGACGATCGCTTTCACCTGGGCCCGGCGCCAGCGCAGGACAGCTACCTGAACCTTGACCGGCTGCTGGAAGCCGCGGCGGCCACGGGCTGCGATGCGGTGCATCCCGGGTACGGCTTCCTGTCGGAAAATCCAGCCTTTGCTGATGCCGTACGCGGCGCGGGCTTGCGCTTCCTCGGCCCTTCCAGCCAGGCCCTGCGCCTCATGGGCGACAAGGATCAGGCCCGGCAAGCCATGATCGCCGCCGGCGTGCCCGTGCTCCCGGGCGCCTCTGGAGACGCCATCGCCGCGGATCTCCACGGGGCCGCCGCCGAGGTGGGCTACCCCCTTCTCATCAAGGCCGCGGCCGGGGGCGGGGGCAAGGGTATGCGTGTGGTGGAGGCCGCGGAAGACCTCGAGGCTGCCCTCGCCGCCGTCCAACGGGAAGCCCGCAGCGCCTTTGGCAGCGACGCCGTGCTGTTTGAGCGCTGGCTCCCGGCCGCCCGCCACGTCGAGGTGCAAATCCTCGCGGACCAGCACGGCCGCACCCTCGCGCTCTATGACCGCGACTGCTCTACCCAGCGCCGTCACCAAAAGGTCCTTGAGGAAGCCCCAGCCCCGAAGCTAAGCCCGACGCTACGAGAGAGGCTGGAGCGCGCCGCCATCGCCGCAGCGCAGGCCGTCGCCTATGAAGGGGCTGGCACGGTGGAGTTTCTGGTCGCCGGGGAAGAGGCCTTTTTCCTGGAGATGAATACGCGCCTGCAGGTGGAACATCCGGTGACGGAGGCCATCACGGGCTGGGATCTAGTCGCTTGGCAGGTGCGCATCGCCGAAGGGGAAGCCCTGCCAGAGCGCCCTCCGGTGCACGGCCACGCGGTGGAAGTCCGGCTGTATGCGGAAGATCCGGAGGCGGGCTACCTGCCAAGCATCGGCACCGTCACCGGGCTTCGCTGGCCCGAGGGCCCGGGGCTGCGGATCGATAGCGGAATTGCTGTGGGCTCCGAGATCACCCCCTACTACGATCCCATGCTAGCCAAAATCATTGCCTGGGGCCCGGACCGGCCCGCAGCCTTCCTTCGCCTTCAGCAGGCCCTCGCCACCTGCGCCCTCGAGGGCGTAAAAAGCAATCTGGCCTTGCTACGGCGCCTCGTGGCGAGCCCCGCACTGCAGG
>JADHNU010000070.1 GCA_016779325.1 Pseudomonadales bacterium | reverse complement strand
ACCACCTGAATCCATCCCGAACTCAGAAGTGAAACGGTCTAGCGCCGATGGTAGTGCGGGGTTTCCCCGTGTGAGAGTAGGTCGTCGTCAGGCTTTAAACGAAAGGGGGCTAGCCGGAAGGCTAGCCCCCTTTTTCTTTTTCCTGGGGCACCTTTTAGGGTCTTCCTTAGTTAGATTTAAAGCCGTTCGATGTCGTTTGGATCGATGAGGCCCGAGGCGACTTCCAGGACCTGCAGAGGTGTGCTGCCGGGGTTTGCCAGGCGATGGCGTTGCCCCGGGGCCACAGCAATGGCTTCCTGAGCCCCCAGGGTGCGCTGGGTGTCCTCCAGCGTCACTTCCGCGCTCCCGTCGAGCACGATCCAGTGCTCTGCGCGATGGGCATGGCGCTGGCTTTTTAGGGCTTTCCCGGGCCCAAGAGTCAATAGATTCACTTCAAAGGCAGGCCCGGTCGCGAGCGTCTGGGCTGAGCCCCAGGGTGCTTGGCGAGTACGATGGGTTTTCAGCTCCGAACGGTCCTGCTTCTTGAGCTGGTCTACCAGCGTTTTTACCCCTTGGGCGGCATAGCGATGCGCGATGAGCGTTGCATCTTCCGTATCGACTACGAGGAGATCGGACACCCCCACCGTCGCCAACAGGCGTCCATCGCTTCGGAGATAGCTGTTATGCGTCTCGACGCTGAGCACATCTCCGCGGCGAACATTACCCTGCGAATCCTTCTCGCCTAAGGTCCAGAGCGCATCCCAGGCGCCCACGTCGCTCCAGCCGGCATCGAGCGGGACCATGACGGCGCGGTCGAGCTTCTCCATGACCGCGTAATCGATAGACTCCGACGGAGCGGCCGCGAAGGCTGTTTCCTCCAGGCGGAGGAAATCGAGGTCCTCCGTTGCGCCGGCGAGCGCGGCTTCCGCAGCCTTCAGGGCAGCCGGGGCATGCTGAGCCAGGGCCTCTCGCAAGGCGCCCACGGGGAAGAGGAACATGCCAGAGTTCCAAAAATAGTTGCCTGCGGCCAGGAACGCCTCGGCGCGGTCGGCGTTGGGCTTCTCTACGAAGGCCTCGACCACGCGCCCCGGTCCCACTTCCGCGCCGGCCTTCAGATAGCCGTAGCCCGTTTCCGGGTGGGTAGGCACGATGCCAAAGGTGACGATTTCTCCCTGCTGGGCTAACGCGTCGGCCTGGGCAACGGCGGCGCAGAAAGCGGCTTCATCGGGAATGGCGTGGTCGGCGGCGAGGACGAGCATGCGGGCCTCGGGGCCTACGGTGCGCTCGAGCAAGCATGCCGCCACGGCAATGGCCGGCGCCGTATTGCGTGCCACGGGCTCAAGCACAATGCCCCGGGGACTTTGGCCGAGCGCCTCCAGTTGTTGAGCGACTAAAAAGCGGTGGGAAGCATTACAGACGATGAGCGGCGCACCGGCGCCGGCCCCCTGAGCTCGCGCAGCGGTGCGTTGCAGCAGACTTGAGGCTTCGAGCAGCGGTAGAAACTGCTTAGGCGCCGATTCCCGCGAAAGGGGCCAGAGACGGGAGCCCGACCCGCCGGAGAGAATGACGGGAACGAGCATTAGCTTTCCTCTTGAAGGGTCTTGCTGCGGGCTTCTACGGCCACGATTTTGCCGTCCACCGCTTGTTTCATGGCCTGCTGATGGGTCTCGAGGCGGCGGCGGAGCGCGTCGTCGCGGGTGGCCAGGATTCGTGCAGCTAGAAGGGCCGCATTGGTGGCGTTATCAATGGCGACGGTAGCCACGGGAATGCCTGCAGGCATTTGGACAATGCTGAGGAGTGCGTCCTGCCCTGCGAGGGCCGTGATGTTCACCGGTACCCCAATCACGGGCAAGGTCGTGAGCGCAGCAACCATCCCGGGCAGGTGCGCCGCCCCCCCGGCGCCCGCGATGATCACTTTTAGGCCTCGATCGGCAGCAGCTTTGGCGTAATCCACCATGCGCTCGGGCGTTCGATGCGCGGACACCACGGTCATTTCGAAGGGGAGTTCGAGCGCCACCAGCTGGGCGGCGGCCTTTTCCATGACCGGCAGGTCGGAATCGCTTCCCATAATGATCCCAATCAGGGGGAGAGCGCTCATGAGGATTCTCCAAAGCGTAGGACGTCGCGCAGGCCTTGCGCCGCAGCCAGCGCCGCCTCTGGGGATTCGGACAGCAGGGTGGCATGGCCCATTTTGCGAAAGGGGCGTGCCTCGGCCTTACCATAGAGATGAACGGTGCATCCGGGGGTGGCCAGCGCGGTCTCCAGGCCGCTCAAGGTCGCGGCTCCCTGGGCTTTCGGTCCTGCAACCAGGTTCAGCATGGCCGCCGGCCGCAGCTGCGTGGTGGACCCGAGTGGGAGATCAAGAATCGCGCGGAGATGCTGCTCAAATTGGCTTGTGAGGCAGGCTTCGGTGGTCCAGTGGCCAGAATTGTGGCTTCGAGGGGCGACTTCGTTGAGAAGCAGATCGCCCTCGCGGGTTAGGAACAGCTCCACGCCAAAGAGCCCGACGCCATCCAGGGCGCGCACGGCATCCAGCGCGAGAGCCTGGGCGGCGCGGACGACAGCTTCGGGTACGCGAGCTGGCGCCAGGAGCGTATCCAGCAGGTTCGCCTCCGCATCGAAGACCATTTCTACAACGGGGTAGCAGGCCGTTTCCCCTCGGGGTGAACGGGCCACCATCACCGCCAGCTCGTGGGAGAAATCGACGTGCGCCTCGAGCACCGACGGCACCGGCAGGATGCGGTCCTCACGGATGATATCCGTAAACACCACGACCCCCTTGCCGTCGTAGCCGCCCCGTCGGGCTTTCTGTACCAGCGGCGCACCGAAGGCCAGGAGCGCATCGACGTCGGGGCTATCCGCCGCCACGAACGGTGCTGTGGGGAGGTTTGCGGCGGCAAAGGCCTGCTTTTGGATGAGCTTATCTTGGATGGTGGCAACGGTTTTCGGCGACGGTAGGATTTTGTGCCCCTCGGCTTCCAGCTGCTTCAGAATTTCCGTATCGACCGCTTCAATTTCGTACGTGGTGACATCGTTGGCTTCTACCAGGGCGCGCAGGGCGGTGGGATCCGTCAGGCTTCCGCAGCTAAACCGCTGCGCAAGAGCCGCCGCCGGGCATTTGGGATCGGGATCGAGGACGTGAATTTCGCAGCCGAGGCGCGCCGCCGCCGGCAGCGTCATGCGGGCCAGCTGACCGCCGCCCAGGAAACCAATTTTCGCCGTGGGAAAGGGCCTTTGCATGGAGGGTCATCGCATCGCCATTAAAACGAGAGTATACCCCGTGGGCCCCGCGACGGCTGCTATGATCGCGCTCCCGTGGGAACCGAGATCGCTATGGCGCCCGAGCAGCTTTTACCTTTCATCGAGTGTTTGCGCCGCGCCGGCAGCCTCACGTCGGCTCAGCTGGCCGCCGAGGCCGGTGCTTCCCTTGCTGCCTTGCATGGGGCGCGCCGCGGGCTTGCGCGCTTAGGGCTCCGCTATGCGCCGGTCCGAGATACGTGGTGCTGGCCTGCGCCGGCGCCCCCCTTGGATGCCGCCGCCCTCGCGGCGCTTGCCTTAAGCGCGCAAGCCCAGCCCCTGGGCCTCGAGGTCCATTACGCTCCCTTGGTGGGCTCAACCAATGATCTTGCTTGGGCCCGCGCCCGGGCCCGGGGGTGCGCTCAGCTTGTGGTCGCAGAAGGCCAGTGGGCAGGTCGGGGACGTCGCGGCCGTCAGTGGCGCTCGCCTTTGGGCGCGGGCCTCTATGTATCCATCGCTCTGCCTCTCCCCGCAGGAGGCGAAGCGGCCGGGCTGTCCCTTGCGGTGGGCGTTGTGTTGGTGGAGTCTCTGACGGCCCTTGGGGTGCCGGGCCTGGCGCTCAAGTGGCCGAACGATGTGGTGCACGCCCGGGGAAAGGTGGGCGGTATTTTGCTGGAGCTGCAGCACCAAGGGGGTGAGCGCTGGCTGATTCTGGGCATGGGCCTGAATATCCACCCTCTGCCCGAGGCGGGGGACCAGGCTCTCGCGCTGCGGGCGCTGGGCCTCCGTCGCAACCGGGAAGCTCTGCTGGAGGCCTTCGTGCCCGCGCTCCTGGCCGAGGCGCAGCAGTTCTTTGCCGCGGGTCTCACCCCCGGGCTGCGGGACCGCTATCGTGCGCTTGACGCCTATCGGGGGGCTGTGGTGCGGGCCGAAACGCAGGGGCGGCGTTGGGAAGGGCGCTATGGGGGCATTGATGAAGCGGGGCTGATCGTGGTGGAAACGGCCCAGGGCTTGGAGCGCCTCGGCCATGGCGAGGTGACGCTGCGGCGCCTTGAGGATGGACAAGTCCGCTATGGCTGAGCCTCTCCTGTTGGTGGATGCGGGGAACACGTCCGCTAAATTCCAGGTGAAGGCCCGAGACGGCCACCGTTTAGCGTTTGGCCGCCGGCCCTATGCAGCGCTCGCTGGGGCGCTCCCGCGGGGCCCTGGTCAGCTTCTCCTGTCCTCGGTGCTGGCCCCGGAGCGCGAGGGCGACTTGCTTCGCGCCTGCGCGGAACGAGGTTGGACTCTGGCTTATCAGGCGTCTAGCGCCCATGCCTATCCCGGGCTTACCCCTGGCTACCTCGACCCAAGTGGCCTTGGAGTGGATCGCTGGCTGGGCCTGGTGGCGGCTAGGGCGCAGGGCCCGTGCGGGGCGGTGGTGGTGGATGCGGGAAGTGCGCTCACGCTGGACAGCCTCGCTCCAGGCGGACGGCACGAGGGCGGTTGGATTGTGCCCGGCCTCGCGATGGGGCGGGATGCGCTTTTTCAGGGCACCGCCCGGGTCCGTGGAGAGGTTGAATGGCAATGGCAAGGGGAGGGGGTTCCGCGCCACACAGCGGAGGCGGTTGCGCAAGGGCTCTTGCGGCAAAGCATCGCCCTCATCTGGGATATTACCGAGCGCCTGGCCGCGCGTTGGGCGGTCCCGCCTCGGGTGATGCTCACCGGGGGGGACGCGCAAGCTCTCCTGCCCGGGTTGGCGCAGCGCTTGCCCCCTGCGCAGCTTATGCTGGCTCCGGATTTGGTGCTTGATGGACTCCTCTTGCTGGCGAAGATCCATTGCGGCGGCCTCCTGGACTCCCTAAACTCGTCGCCCTCGCCGCCTTAGCTCAGGGGTAGAGCAGCTCACTTGTAATGAGAAGGTCCAGCGTTCGAATCGTTGAGGCGGCACCACATTGAATTTCGGCCAGGTAAGGCGCTGTCGGGAAATATTCTGCAAGGCTGCATTGACAGCCCCTCTCAATCTCGGCAGAATCTGGCGCCCTTTCTGGAGGGGTACCCAAGCGGTCAAAGGGACCAGACTGTAAATCTGGCGGCTCAGCCTTCGAAGGTTCGAATCCTTCCCCCTCCACCATATTTAGAGTGAGACGGAAGCCCGTAGCGCGAGAAGATTAGGTAAGACGCCAAGCGGGTATAGTTCAATGGTAGAACCTCAGCCTTCCAAGCTGATGATGCGGGTTCGATTCCCGCTACCCGCTCCAAGTTTTTGTTTGAGAAAGGTTTTTGCTCACATAGCTCAGTTGGTAGAGCACTCCCTTGGTAAGGGAGAGGTCGGCGGTTCAAATCCGCCTGTGAGCACCAATTGACCGTGTCGATTGCCAAGCCGGCGTCGGCGGTCTCGGCACCGAGCGCCTTTGGGCGCTGGGTGTAGGGTGTGGTTGCGCATGGGGCGTAACCACTTTTTTATGTTAAAGGCCCGACAGCCGTGGCCGGTCAAATAGATCACAGGAGACCCTCTCCATGTCCAAGGCAAAATTTGAGCGTACTAAGCCGCACGTAAATGTGGGAACGATTGGTCACGTGGACCATGGTAAGACGACGCTGACGGCGGCGCTCACGAAGGTGTGCCACGAGACGTACCAGACTGGTGAGGCGCGCGCCTTTGACCAGATTGACAATGCGCCGGAAGAGCGGGCGCGGGGTATCACGATTGCGACGTCGCACGTGGAGTATGAGTCCCCGAGCCGTCACTACGCGCACGTGGACTGCCCTGGGCACGCGGACTATGTGAAGAACATGATTACCGGTGCGGCGCAGATGGACGGTGCGATTCTGGTGTGTTCGGCGGCGGATGGCCCGATGCCGCAGACCCGTGAGCACATTCTGCTGTCTCGCCAGGTGGGCGTGCCGAAGATTGTGGTGTTTTTGAACAAAGCGGACATGGTGGACGACGAGGAGCTTCTGGAGCTGGTGGAGATGGAAGTCCGCGAGCTTCTGGACACCTATGAGTTTCCTGGGGACGACACGCCGATTGTGATTGGCAGTGCGCTGAAGGCCCTTGAGGGTGACCAGTCTGAGATTGGTGTACCGGCGGTGGTGAAGCTGGTTGAGGCGCTGGACGAGTACATTCCGGAGCCGGAGCGTGCGGTGGACCTGGCGTTCCTGATGCCGATTGAGGACGTGTTCTCGATTTCTGGCCGGGGCACGGTGGTGACGGGCCGGGTTGAGCGCGGGATTGTGAAGGTCGGTGACGAAGTGGCGATTGTGGGTATTAAAGAGACCACGAAGACCACGGTGACCGGTGTGGAGATGTTCCGGAAGCTGCTTGACGAAGGCCGTGCGGGCGAGAACGTGGGTGTGCTGCTTCGCGGCACGAAGCGTGACGACGTGGAGCGTGGTCAGGTTCTAGCGAAGCCGGGTTCGATCACGCCGCACACGAAGTTTGAGGCTGAGGTGTACGTGCTGTCGAAGGACGAGGGTGGACGTCACACGCCGTTCTTCAAGGGTTACCGTCCTCAGTTTTACTTCCGTACGACGGACGTGACGGGGACCTGCGAGCTTCCTGAGGGCGTTGAGATGGTGATGCCTGGGGACAACGTGAAGCTGGCAGTGGATTTGATTGCGCCGATCGCGATGGACGAAGGGCTTCGCTTCGCTATCCGTGAGGGTGGTCGGACCGTGGGCGCTGGCGTGGTCGCTAAGATCATCGAGTAAGCCCTGCGCCTTCGGGC
>JADHNU010000069.1 GCA_016779325.1 Pseudomonadales bacterium | reverse complement strand
AACTGGGCACGGTGGCGCCCATCTCCGCCAAGCGCTTGAAGGCCCGCTTCGAAGCGGCGGAGGCCAGCGCTCGCCTTGGCACCGAAACGCTTGCGTAACACTTTCCAGGGGAGTAGCGTTCGCCTGAAATTGGTCATTAGCCCCGCGTCAGTCCTCGGGGCAAGCAAGGGTCATGCGGCACTCCCCACACACTGCCTCATTCCGCTCCGCTGATAAGCCTTCCTTCCTCGCCTCGGTTCGGAGTGCGCGGGTATGAAGGCGCGGGTGCTCGTCATCGACCAATCGGACGACGAGCGCAGCTGGCTTGCCCACACCCTCCAGTGCGATGGCTTCCAGGTCTGCAGTGCCGCCAGCTGTGCCGCGGGGCTTTCGGAGCTCGCGCGCTGCAGTGCTGATCTCGTGCTGTGCGATCTCGCCCTGGTGGATGAGCACGGGGAAGGGCTTCTTACGCGGCTTCGCCGGGAGCGGCCCGAAATGCCCGTGGTGGTGCTCACCGGGGAAGATGGGGATGCCGCCCTCGGCGCAGCCATGGGGCAGGGGGCTGCGGACTTCCTCGCGCGGCCCCTTGGCGATGCCGCGGGGGTGCATCACGCCGTGTCGTGTGCCCTCGAGCGCTTTCGTCTGCGCGATGAAAACGAGCGGGTGAAGGGCGAGCTGGAAGCGGCCAATGCGCAGCTTCGGGGCGCCCTCGAGGCGCTGCACCGAGACCAAGCGGCGGGACGCCAACTCCAAGAGGGGATGCTGCCGGCCTCGCCGGCAACGCTGGGAACCCTCACCTTTGCCCATCGGGTTCTGCCTTCGCTCTATCTCTCCGGCGACTACGTCGACTACTTCGCCCTAACGGATCAGCACGTGCTGTTCTATCTGGCCGATGTCTCGGGCCATGGCGCGCCCTCGGCGTTCGTAACCGTATTGCTGAAGCAGTTCTCTAACCGCCTGCGGCGTGAGTACCGCCCGCCCATGCTGGAGCGGCCCGATGATATTCTGGCCTGGCTTAATCAAGAGCTGCTCGATAGTCATCTTCAACGCCACGTCACCCTGTTCCTCGGCATCATCGACTTCGGCCAGGGCACGCTCCGCTGCGCCAATGCCGGGCATTTCCCGGAGCCGCGCCTGGTGACCCCGGAGGGGGTGCTTCGCCTTGGGCTGAAGGGCAAGCCTCTGGGGCTATTCGAGGCGCCGAGCTTCGAGGTACGCACGGAGCGCCTGCCCGACCACTTCTCCCTGGCCCTGTTCTCCGATGGGGTGCTCGACGTGCTGCCGGAAGGCAGCCTCGCCAGCAAGGATGAGCACCTCGATGCCCTCGCCGCCGCGGCGGGTTCCGATCTTGACGCCCTTTGGGCGGCCCTGGCCCCGGAGCGGGCCGAGGCCTTGCCCGATGACGTCGCCTGTTTGCTGCTTAGCCAGGGCGCCCCTGCCGCCCCGGGCCAGGAGTCTTCATGACGCAAGGACGCATTCTCCTCGGGGAACACAAAGGCGTGTATCTCCTGAAGTTCGTGGGCGACGTGCGGGTGAACCTCTGCGTGACCATGGATACCTGCCTTCGAGAAGTGCTCGAACAGCCGAATTTCTGCTCCGCCTTGGTCGATTTATCGGAAACCGACGGCATCGATAGCACGGCCCTAGGCCTGCTGGCGCGCCTGTCCCTGGAAACGAAGCGTCGCTTCGGCGCCGTGCCCACCCTTGTGTCCACGCAAGGGGACATCACGCGCATTCTCGAGACCATGGGCTTCGACGATATTTTTAACCTCGTCAATGAGCCCCTCGAATGCCCCAAGCAGCTGGGGGAACGGCCGCTCATGGAGTGCTGCGAGGAGGACGCGCGGCAGCGGGTGCTCGATGCGCACCGCACGCTCATGGCGCTCAACGACGACAACCGCGAGCGCTTCCGGGATTTGGTCGCCACCCTAGAGCACGTGACGCCCATTTCTGCGGCGTCCTAGGGGCCAGGGCTCGGCCCTAGGCGGCGTTGAACCAGCCCCGGGTGCGATTCGCGAAGGCCACCAGCGACAGCATCACGGGCACCTCCACTAAGACCCCCACCACCGTAGCCAGGGCCGCGCCGGAATTGAGGCCGAATAGGCCAATGGCGACGGCGACCGCGAGCTCAAAAAAGTTCGACGTGCCGATCATGCAGGCCGGGGCGGCGATGGCGTGGGGCAGCTTGAGCTTCCAGGCCGCGAAGTAGGCGAGGGCGAAAATCCCGTAGGTTTGCAGTAGCAGGGGCACGGCGATGAGGCCAATCACCAGGGGCTTTGCCAGCAGCGTTTCCGCCTGAAAGCCGAAGAGCAGGACCACCGTCAGAATCAGCCCGAGCATGGAGAAGGGCTTAAGCGCAGTCGTTAGGGCCCCAAGACCGGCCAAATTGCCCCCTTTGGCGAAGCGTTGCCGGGTGGCAGCGCCGGCGAGGAGCGGCAGCAGGACGTAGAGCACCACGGATAGAAGCAGCGTCTCCCAGGGCACCACAACGTCACTGAGGCCCAGGAGCAAGGCCGTGAGGGGCGCGAAGGCGAAGACCATAATCAGGTCGTTCACGGAGACCTGCACGAGGGTGTAGTTCGGATCGCCCTTGGTGAGCTGGCTCCACACGAACACCATGGCTGTGCAAGGGGCCACGCCCAGGAGGATCATGCCCGCGATGTAGGCGCTGCCTTCCTCGGGGGTGACAAAGCCGGCAAATAGGCCGCGAAAGAAGAGGTAGCCGAGGGCCGCCATGGTGAAGGGTTTGATCAGCCAGTTCACGAGCAGGGTGAGCACGAGCCCCTGGGGCCGGGTACCCACCTGGCGCAGGGCCGAGAAGTCCACCTGCACCATCATGGGGTAGATCATGGCCCAGATGAGCGCGGCCACCACGAAATTCACTTCCGCGTATTGGAGCGCGGCGAGGGCCTGGAAGAGGCTAGGAAAGCTTTGGCCGAGGAGCACGCCCAGGACAATGGCGCCGCCAATCCAAAGCGAAAGATAGCGTTCAAAAAGGCCCATGATGGACTCCTCAGGGGTGGGGTTAGAGGTGTTTTAGGGCATCGGCCCAGGCTGCCCGGGGCTGCTGCGCCAAATCTCGAAGCAGGGCAATGCGCGCGCGAATAGCCGCCAAGGTTTCCCTAAAGGCCGCGGCGATGACTTCGTCCGAGCCACTGACGGCGGAAGGGTCCGCAAGGCCCCAATGAAGGCGCAGGGCCTGGCCAAACCATAGGGGGCAGGCTTCTCCCGCGGCCCGATCGCACACCGTAATGACCAGATCCGGCTGCCAGTTCTCGTAGGCGTCCCAGCTTTCGCTTTGTAGGCCCGCGGTGGGCAGGCCCTCGGCCTCGAGGCTCCGCAGGGTCCAGGGGTGGAGGGCGCCGGCGGGGGCGCTGCCCGCGCTTCGCGGGTCGAGCAGCCCTTCGCCCTCGGCGCGCGCAACCGCCTCAAAAAGGATGCTGCGGCAGCGGTTATGGGTGCAGATAAACAAAACTTTTAAGGGCGCGGCGCTCATGCGGCGTCTCCACAGGGAAGGGGGGTACCCAGCCGCGCTTCTGCGTCAGCCAAGCCCTCAACGCCTTCGTCCTTCAGCGTCCTCAGGAGGTCCTGGGCCCAAGGGGGTAGGCTCGGGGCGAGGGCGTAGTAAATCCAGCGACCCTGGCGCGTGGTGGCCACGAGGCCACAGGCGCGCAGTTCGCCGAGGTGGCGGGAAACCTTGGGCTGGCTTTCCCCAAGCGCGCGCTGTAGATCGCAAACACACAGGGGCGCGCGCCCCGTCAACAGCAGCAGGGCGCGCAGCCGGGTGGGATCACCGAGGCACTTGAAGAATCCCGTGGGGGTCATGGGCCCTCCGCATCATTGCGGGGACCAACATATACGAAAAAACGTATATATAAAAGAGGGCGCGCTTAGGCCCCCAATACCCGCTCCCGGGCCCGCTGCTTAGCCGCGATATAGTCGCTGTGGCGGACATAGAGGAGGTCAGCGATGCGCTTCACCATATGGCTTTCATGGTGGTCGAGCTGGCCGTCGGCAAAGGCCACCCCCCAGAGCCGCTCGACGATTTCCACTCGGGCCGAGGCGTCGCAGTGGGCGTTGATGAGCGCCGTGAATTGGAACAGATCGTGGGCGGCCTCGGCGGCCGCTTCCGCCTCGCCGAGGAGGGCTTGGGCTACGGTTGCGTCTGCGCCCCCTTGGCTCATGAGGTGTTCAAGAAGCACGGCGCGTTCCCGGGCGTCAAAGGTGCCGTCGGCGCGCATGATTTCTGCCATAAGGGCGGCGCTGGCTGCTAATACGGGATCGGGCTTGGACGCCTTGGCGTCCTCGTCCGGAGCCCCGGTAAGCCAGGCCTTAAGACGGTCTAACGGGGACATCAGGCAGCCTCCTGCACAAGGGCCAGGGCTTCCGTCAGGAGCCCGGGGTTGGCCTCGGGATTTCGCGCGTCCTCAGACAGCAGGCGACGGAAGCGGCGCGCCCCGGGGCGCCCCTGCACGAGCCCCAGGAGGGGCCGGGTGAGCACGGGGAGGGGTACGCCCGCCCGAAACTGTTCCTCGGCGTAGGCCGCATAGGCTGCGATCACGGAAGAAAGGGTTGGCGCCGCTGCCTGCTGCGGGCTAAAGCGTTCATGGAGCGCGCCCAGCAGGCAGGGATCGTGATAGGCCGCGCGGCCGATCATCACCCCATCGCACTGGGCGAGGGCGGCTTCACAGGCGTCTACGGTGCCCAGGCCGCCATTCAGGCTTACGGGCAGGGTGGGAAAGGCGCCCTTTAGGGCGTAAACCCGCTCGTACTGGAGCGGCGGAATGGTGCGGTTGTCCTTGGGCGAGAGGCCGCCGAGCACGGCCTTTCGAGCATGCACGATGACCCCTGCAACGCCCGCCGACACCAGGCCGCGGACAAAGCCATGGAGGTGGTCGTCGTGGTCGAGGTCCAGGGCGGGCGCGCCATCGCGGGCGGGGCGAGTGATGCCTAAGCGACATTTCACGGTGACCGGACGATGGGTTGCGCGGGCCATGGCTTCGATGCAGCGGGCGACAAGGGCCGGCTCGGCCATGAGGCAGGCGCCGAAGGCCCCCGCCTGGACCCGGTCGCTCGGGCAGCCAACATTGAGGTTGATCTCATCGAAGCCCCAGGCCTCGGCCACGCGGCAGGCCTCGGCGAGGGCCTTGGGCTCGTTTCCCCCAAGCTGGAGGGCCACGGGGTGTTCTTCCGGCGCGTGGGCCAGGTGCCGGGCCCGATCCCCCTTCAGCACGGCGTTGACGTGCACCATCTCCGTGTACAGCAACGTTCCCGGGCCGAATAGGCGATGGAGGAACCGGCAGTGGCGGTCCGTCCAATCGAGCATGGGAGCAACGGCAAGGGTTGGCCAGGGGCGCACGGGGACTCTCTTCCAAGGCAAGCGAGGCCTAAGTTTAGCAAAAGCCGGGAAAGCCTTGCGCCGGCCCCGGGGGCCGTGTTTCCTAAGCCCTTTTCCGCAGGAGGCAGGGCCATGGGCACGCAGCGCGGCAGGCAGGGCAGGGCAGGGTGGCGCGGGCTTTGTGCCCTTGGGGTTCTTCTGCTGGGGCTTTTGGGCGGCGCGCTGGGCCTTGCCGCTGAGTCCCCCGACGACTCGCCCTTCGGTACCGTGCGCTATCACCAGATGGTGCCCATGCGCGATGCGGTGAAGCTGGCCACCGACGTTTACCTGCCGAAGGGCCCCGGGCCCTTTCCTACCCTTCTGGTGCGGGATATTTACGGCAATGGCTCGGCCCCGGGGCGCCAGCGCTACGCCTCTTGGGCGACGGAAAATGGCTATGCCCTGGTCTTTCAAAACGCCCGCGGCCGCTACGACTCGGAGGGGCAGTGGACCCCCTATTTCCAAGAAATTAACGACGGCTACGACACCCTAAGCTGGATTGAGGCGCAGAGCTGGTCCAACGGCAAGGTGGGCATGTTCGGCACCTCCTACCTGGCGTCCGTGCAGTGGCTGGCGGCCCTGGGTCAGCACCGGGCCCTGAAAGCCATCGCCCCGGCCATGAGCCCTGGGAACTACTACCGGGATGTGGCCTATCCCGGCGGGGCCTTTTCCCTGCTATCCCGCGCGAGCTGGGGCATTGGCCTTGTGGGCAGCCGCACCAACATGACCTATCCCATCGATTGGATTTCCGCCATTGACCACTTACCCCTGCGCACCCTGGATCGGAGCCTCGGCTTCGATGTGCCGCATTTTCGGCAGTGGCTGGCCCACCCCACCTACGACGACTTCTGGAAACCCTTGAACCTCGAGGGCCGGGCCCCGGAGATGGCCGTGCCAGCGCTGAACATTGGCGGTTGGTACGACGTGTTTTTGCGCAGCACGCTCGGCAGCTACGGCACCATGAAGCGCTTCGCCGCCACGGAGGCAGCGCGGAACGGGCAGCGCCTGGTGATTGGTCCTTGGCCCCATGGGTGGAATGCTCGCACGGTCACCGGCGAGGAAGATTTCGGGCCCGAGGCGCTCATCGATGCGGAGGCGTTGCAGCTCGAATTCTTCGATCATTGGTTGAAGGATGGCCCGGCGCCCTCGGGCGCGCCAATCAAACTCTTCGTGATGGGCGAGAACCGCTGGCGGGAGGAGGCGAGTTGGCCCCTGGCGCGTACGGTGTACACCCCCTACTACCTCCACGGTGATGGGCGCCTAAGCCCCACCCGTCCCGAGGGGGAGGGGGCACCCCTCAGCTATGTCTACGACCCGCAAAATCCGGTGCCCACCCTTGGGGGCAATATCATGCGTCCCGAGCTTCGAGGGTCCTTCGACCAGCGGCCCCTTGAGGGTCGGGAGGATATTCTCCGCTTCGAAACGGAGGTCTTCGACGCCCCCATGGAAATCACCGGGCCCGTGCGCGCCGTGCTCTATGCCGCCACCGACGGCGTGGATACGGATTTTATGGCGAAGCTCTCCGTGGTGAAGGCCGATGGGCGGGTGATGAACCTCGTCGACGGCGTGCTGCGGGGCCGCTTCCGGGAGGGCTTCGAGAAGGAAGTGCTGATGACGCCGGACAAGGTCT
>JADHNU010000068.1 GCA_016779325.1 Pseudomonadales bacterium | reverse complement strand
TCAGCGATCCCCAGCCACAGCCGAGCTCCAGAATCCGCATGCCATCCTCAAGCCCCGCCCGCTGGCAGGTGAGGGCCAGCATGGCGGCCTCGGCGTCGCCTAAGCGCGCAACGCCGGGGTCGAAAAGGGCGCAGCTGTACTTCAGTTCGGGGCCCAATACCCGCTCAAAGAAGGCCGCGGGCACTTCATAATGCTGCGCATTGGCGGCCTCCGTGGCTTCCGCGATAGGGCCTTCGCGAAGGCCTGCAAGGAACGCGGCCTGCCGCGCCTCCGTCGCCACGGGGCCGTCCTGGTGAATCTCCCGCAGGCGCTGACGAATCAGCCGTCGCATGCCAAAGCGCGCCAGGGGATCGGGGATCC
Source organism: Pseudomonadales bacterium (assembly GCA_016779325.1). Taxonomy (GTDB): domain Bacteria; phylum Pseudomonadota; class Gammaproteobacteria; order Pseudomonadales; family Azotimanducaceae; genus Salivita. Next base: position 6,841 of record JADHNU010000068.1, on the reverse strand, counting down.
ATCCGGCCTCGCAGAGCGCAGCAAGATCTAGCATGGGCGGAAGTCCCCCTTCACTCCGTAAATGGGCGCGAGGGCCCGGCTATCGGGCTTTTCGAACAGCAATTGAAGATCGCCGATGGTGCGCTCCCGAAATCCCCCCTCACAATACGCTAGGTAAAAGCGCCATAGGCGAAGAAAGGGGGTGTCATAGCCCCGAGCCCTTAGCACGTCAGCCGCCGCCTCGAAGCGCTCTCGCCAGTCACTCAGGGTTCGCGCGTAGTGCTCCCCAATATCATCAAGATGCCTGAGGCGCAGGGAGGTCACCTGGGTCATGCATTGAGTGATGGCGGTCAAGGAGGGGAGGCAACCGCCGGGGAAGACAAACCGTTTAATGAAATCCACGGAGCGCCGATAGCGCTCGTAGCGTTGATCAGCGATGGTGATCCCCTGAATCAGCAGGAGCCCATCCTCCGCCAGCAGGCTGTCGAGCTTGCGAAAATAGGTGGTAAAGAACTGATCGCCGACCGCCTCGATCATCTCGATGGATACAATGCGATCGAACCGCCCCGTAAGCGCCCGGTAATCCTGCTTCAGCACGGTCACCCGGTCCTCTAGCCCAGCGGCCCGGACCCGGGCCGTCGCGTAGGCAAATTGGGCGTCAGAAATCGTGGTGGTGGTGACCCGACACCCCGTCGCCTGTGCGGCAAAGCAGGCGAGGCCGCCCCACCCGGTACCAATTTCCAGCAGGTGGTGACTGCTATCTAGGCCTAACTTTTCGCAAATAATCTTGAGCTTATGGGCCTGCGCCGCAGGCAGGGCCATGGCTTCATCCGCATAGATCGCGGCGGAGTACATCATGCTGTCATCGAGCATGAGCTCAAAAAAATCATTACCCAGGTCGTAGTGGGCAAGAATGTTGGCCCGGCTTCCAGCGACCGTATTGGCATGGCGCCAATGAAAGGCGTTGTAAAGCAGGCGCCCAAGCCGCGCCAAGCCGCCATCGAGCCTTGAAAGCACATCGCTGTTTCGCGCCATGAGCCGAACTAACTCTACGAGCCCTTCGGTGTCCCAAGCACCGCGGAAGTAGCTTTCTCCCGCGCCTACGCTACCACCGAGGCCGAGCGCGCCATAGAAGCTCGGATCGCGAATAGTGAGCGTCGCCCGCAGCTCCCCTGTGGGATCTCCGAAGCGATGCACCGCGCCCTGCTCATCCACCAAGGTGAGGGCCCCCGCCCGAAGCGTTGCGAGCTTCCGAAGCACCGCGCGCTTCAAAACCCTCGTTAGCCACCGGGGATAGGAAACCCCCGAACGCTCTAGCTCCCCAGCTATCCCTTCGCCCATAGACCCTCCTAGGATTGCGCCCTACCCTTTCCCGGATGGCCATAATAGCGAGCCCCTTTCAACCATAACCACAGGGCTTGCCAGTAAATTGCGCCAAGCACGCGAGCCGTCATCAAGGGCGAGCCCCACAGGGCACGCCGGCGGGCCGAACGGTCCAGGGGGACCAGGCTCAGGGCCAGGTGGGCCGAGAAAACCCGCTCTCCAGCTTCAAGGTTGTGCTTAGACACCCTAAGGGCATCTTTGGTGAAAGCGAAGGTGAACTCGTAGCTTTGCTCCATGGGCATGAAGGGCGAAACGTGAAAGGCCTTCGGCTCCCTAAAGCGAAGCGTTCCCGTCTGCCCCCGGGCATCGAGTACATAGCAGTGACGTTCGTTCCAGGGCGTATTGGTGACCTCGAGGACCAAGGCCTCTGGCGCCTCCCGGGGGCCCACCCAAAGCACGCTGACGGGATTGAAGCCCAGACCAAAATAACGGGGCTGGGTGAGAAGCCATGCCCCAGGAGAGGGCGCGAAGGCGAGGCGCTGGAAAACCAGGTGCCGGAGGCGATCGGCAAGGCGATCACCGGCTACCTCTCGCAGATAATCCGTTTCCCGAAAGGACGCCAGCGCGGGGCGGTTTAAGCCCCAGCCCTCGCGCGGGGGGAAGGCTTCCGGAAGGGCATCGAGGTCCAAGCACAGCATGTGCACGGGGTAGGAAAACTCATGAGGAAAGGGCTTCAGGCGTCGGTGGGCGAGGCGCCCCTCCCCTAGCCGATGCTCCATTACCAGTCCCAGCCCAAAGCATTTAGGGCGCGCAGCGCCGAGGCACAGCCATCCTCATGAAATCCGTAGCGCCAGTAGGCCCCGCAATAGTAGGTCTGGCGCTGGCCATTGATTTCGGAAAAGCGCCCCTGCGCAGCCAAAGCCGGGGCGTCAAAAATAGGATGGGCATAACTCAAACGCTCGAAGACCTTCTCCGATCGGATGGCCTCGCTCTGATTGAGAGTGACAAGCACGGGCGTTTTCGTCTTCAAATGCTGAAGCGTATTCATCCAGTAGGTCACCGTCGCTTGCTCTGCCCCCGCGGCGGAAACCCGATAATTCCAGGCCGCCCGAGCCTTCGCAGCCCGGGGCAACAGGGTCTCATCGCAATGCAGCACAACGTCGTTTTTCTGGTAACGCAGCGCGCTAAGGACCGCGAGTTCCTCGGGGGAAGGATCGTCCAGCAGCGCTAGCGCCTCGTCGCTATGGCAGGCCAGGACGATCGCATCGAACAGCTCCACCCCCGCATCGCTACGAACCCGGACCCCCGCCTTCCCTCGGCGAAGGCCGCGCACCGGGGTGGCGAGCCGCTGCCGCTCCCGCGGCAGGGTCGCAAGAATGGGCGCAAGGTAGGCCGAGGAGCCTCCCTCCACCACATACCATTGGGGTCGGTTCTTTAGGGATAGGAGCCCGTGGTTCTCGAAGAACTCGATGATGCGCTTAGCTGGAAAGGCGCGAAGACCCTCCGTGGGCACGGACCAGATGGCCGCCCCCATGGGCAACAGATAGTGTTCGGCGAAGGCCTCGCCGTAGCCTCCCTCAGCGAGGAAAGCCCCCATCAGAGGCCCTTCCTCGGGCGTTGCCAGCACGGCTGGGGCGGCGCGATTAAAGCGCAAGATGTCCCGCAGCATGCCCCAGAAGGTCGGGGACAGAAGCCTGCGCTTTTGTGCGAAGAGCCCAGCGACCGAATGGCCCGCGTATTCCAGCCCCGAGCGCTCATCGCTTAAGGAGAAGCTCATCCCCGTGGGCCGGCCCTCGATGGAAAGCGATGAGAATAGGCGCTCTAGGGTGGGATAGTTTCGATCGTTATAGACAATGAAGCCCGTATCTACGGGCTCGCACCCCTCGGGAAGCTCAAGCATCCGCGTATGCGTATGCCCCCCGAAGCGCTCCCCTGCCTCAAAGAGCGTGACTTCGTGGCGCTTTCTGAGCAGCCAGGTTGCGGTCAGGCCTGAAATTCCACTCCCGACGACCGCGACGCGCATGGTCCCTAAGCCGCCTTCGGCGGCGCCCCAAGGCGGGGATTGGGCAGCCCTTCGCGAACGTAGAACGGTACCACCTTCAAGTCCCACACAAGGCCAAGGCGCTCTAGGGCTTTCAGGAAGTACCAGCCGATATCAAGTTCCCACCAGTAAAAGCCCAGGCGGGCCGAAGCGGCGAAGTGATGGTGATTGTTGTGCCAGGACTCCCCAAAGGTGAGCCACCAAAGCCAGGGATTGTTCCGGGACTCATCGCCGGTCTTGTAGCGCTTGGCGCCAAATACATGGACCAGGGAATTGATGGTGAAGGTGGCGTGATACGCCAAGACCGTACCCACTACCCCCGCCCAGAGTAGGGTCTGGCCGCCCGTCACGCCTGATTCGGGGAATGCCTGACCGTAAAAATAGCCAACAAAGAAGTAGAGCGTGTAGGAGAGAATCGGCACCACGGTGTCGAAGCGATCCAGGAAGCGCAGCTCAGGAAATTTAGCGAAGTCGGAAATCAGTTCCGTCCGGCTGCGGTAGTTGCCCGTGGAGAGGAACCACAGCATGTGGCTCCAAAGAAAGCTGTCCTGCACGGGGGAGTGGGCGTCTTCGGGGCCATCGGAGTGCTTGTGATGATGGCGATGATGGGCCGCCCACCATAGGGGCCCCCGCTGCACGGCGCTGGCGCCCATAACCGCCAGCACAAACTGCATGCCCCGTCCGCAGCGAAAAGCCCGGTGGGAAAAGTAGCGATGGTAGCCGACCGTAATGCCCAGCACGCGAATGGCATAGGTCAGAAGCATTAAGCCCACCGCAAAAGCGCTGACCTCCGTGAAGAACACTAAAAGGCAGGCGATATGCAGCCCGATAAACGGAAGAATGCGCGCGCGATCGATAGACCGATCGCCGTCGGCTTCAGGGCCCGGGGCGCTGGCGTGAGAGTCGAACCAAGCGATGATCGTCGCGAGGCCGCTGGGCTTGGCGGTAGCTGAGGACACGGTATTCCCACTTATGGTCTGCTGGACATGCGGCTGCGCTGGCGCGTTGCGCCAGCGCTGAACCGAGCGAGAGCATACCCCAAGTCGGGTAAACTCGGCGCCCTCCCTCGCTTTGAGAGTCGATGATGGCGCAAATTGAAACCGAAGGAGTGATCCAGTTCGCCTACACCCTTGACCCTCCCGCGCCAGAAGACGCTCCAGCGCCCGCTAAGGTTATGGAGACGATCGCAAGGCCGTTTCGCTTGGCTGGATTTCTGGGCCGGGACCGGTGTCGCTACGGCGGCCTGGCCTTCGGAAATGTGAGCCTCCGCGGGGACGCCGGCTATTGGATAACCGCCTCCCAGCGCATGGATCAGTGCCCGCTCGCGCCCGAAGACCTCTGCTGGGTAAGCGAAACCCCAAAGCAGGGCGCGCTCCAGGCCCGCGGCCTCCGCGCCCCCTCCTCCGAGAGCCTAGTCCACAGCGCGGTCTACGGCAGCGCCCGCGATACCCGGGTGGTGGTGCACGGCCATCACGCGGGCCTCTGGCACGCGCACGCGGCCCTGGGCCTGGCGGCAACGCCCGTCGATGCAAAGAACGGCACGGATGCCCTCGCCGGCGCGGTTCGCGCCTGCTGCGCGGGCCACCCCACCGGCTGTCTTGCCATGAGCGGGCACCAGGACGGTATGCTCTTTTGGGCGCCGGACGCGGCGGCCCTTCATCAACTTCTCGGGCAAACCCTTGCCCGCCTTTCGGACCTCGCCCCATGAATGCACCGGACCTACTCCTACTCCGCACCGCCCCCAAGGCACCCCGAACCCTGCGCTGGACCGGTGCAGCGCTGGAGCTTCTCGATCAAACGCAGCTGCCTGGCACGGTAACCTATCGGCGCTGCACAACGCTGGAAGACGTGCGGGACGCCATCGTCACCCTACAGGTACGCGGTGCGCCGGCCATCGGCCTCGCCGCCGCCTGGGGACTGGTGTTGGGCATGGCGGAGCAGGACGCGCTGCCCGCCGAACGCTGGGGCGAGGCCCTCGAGGCCGCCGCGGCGCGGCTACGCAGCGCGCGCCCCACGGCGGTCAATCTGGCCTGGGCCTTGGGAAAAATGCTGGCCGCCGTGGACGAGCAGAACCTCAGCGGCCGTGCCGGGCGAGAAGCGCTGGCGGTGCACGCCGCGTTTCTTCAGGAGGATGACGAGCGCGTGTGCGCCACCCTGGGCGCCTACGGCGCCTCCGTCATCGCCGATGGCGCCCGCATTCTGACCCACTGCAACGCCGGCGCCCTGGCCGTCGCCGCCTGGGGCACCGCCACCGCCCCCATGTATCACCTACAGGCGCAGGGGCGCCGCTTTAAGGTTTATGCCGACGAGACCCGCCCCGTGCTCCAAGGTGCTCGCCTAACCGCCTTTGAGCTATCCCAAGCGGGCATCGACGTCACCCTGATTACCGATTCCATGGCCGCCCACCTCATGAGCCAGAGGGAAATCGATCTGGTCATGGTGGGTACGGATCGGGTGACGCGCAACGGCGACGTCGTGAACAAAATTGGCACCCTGTCTGTGGCCCTGGCCGCGAAACATTTCGGCGTGCCCTTTTGGGTCGCCTGCCCCCTTAGCACCTACGACCCCGCCACCCTCACGGGCCAGGACGTCCCCATCGAAGAGCGGGCGCCGGAGGAGGTTACCCACCTCGGCGGCCAGCGGGTTGCCGCCATCACCCAGGTGCGCAATCCGGCGTTTGACGTCACACCCGCGGACCTGGTTACCGGCGGCATCATCACGGAAGCCGGCATCGCCCGCCCGCCCGTGGGCGATGCCCTCGCCGCCCTGCTTCGCCCCTAGCGTGGCACGCGCGCCCTATATCACCGCAGCCGGCGCCCGCGCGCTGCGGGCCGAGCTACAGACCCTCTGGCGCATCACCCGCCCCGAGCTCACGCGCCGCGTCTCCGAGGCCGCAGCCTTGGGAGATCGCTCGGAGAATGCCGAATATATTTACGGAAAGAAGGCGCTGCGGGAGCTCGACCGCCGGGTGCGCTACCTCAGCAAGCGCTTAGACGAGGTGCAAGTGATCGATCGGGTTCCGGACCGGAGCGCGGGCATTCGCTTCGGTGCCTTCGTGACCCTTGTGCAGGAAGAGGGCACGGCGCAGGCGCTCCGCATTGTGGGCTACGACGAGATCGACCCCCAGCGCCACTGGATCAGCATCGACGCCCCCGTGGCCCGCGCGCTCCTGGGCAAGCAGGTGGGTGACGAGGTGGCCTTGCCCGGCGCCAACAGCCAAGCCACCCTGTGGATCGTGGAGGCCTTTTCCTATGACCGCACCGACGCCTAAGCGCCCCTTCGCGCGCCTTACGGTAGACCACCTGGTTTTGCGCGTGGAGGACCTTCCCCGCATGCGCGCGTTTTATGAAACCACTCTGGGCTGCCCCTGCGTTCGCGAGGAACGGGAGCTCGGGCTTTATCAGTTTAGGGCCGGGGCCGTGCTGATCGACCTTGTTGTGAAGGGCACCCGCCTTGGCGGCAATGCTCCAGTGCATCGGGAAGCGGGCAACCTCGATC
>JADHNU010000067.1 GCA_016779325.1 Pseudomonadales bacterium | reverse complement strand
TAGCTCGAGCCATACCCGGGGTTACGCGTAATGGCCGTCTCATAGGCCTGCGCTGCCGCCTCGAGGCGGCCAAGATCGCTCAGCACGTTGCCCATATTATGGGCAATGGAAAAGTGGGTCAGGCCTTGGGTTTCGAGGGCCTCAAGCAGGGCCAGGGCCTCCTCTGGGCGATCAAGCCCGCGCAGGGCAAGGGCTTTGCCTTGCAGTGCGGCAGCAAAGGTTGGGTCGGCTTTAAGGGCTTCGGCGAACTGCGCTAAAGCGGGCTCGAAAGCCTCCGTGGCCAATAGGGCCTCGCCTAGGAGGGCGCGTAGCTTGAGGTCGCTGCGCGCATAGCGTAGCCCCGCCTCGGCAATGGCGACGGCGGCGTCGCCGTGGCCCTGCTCCGTGAGCAGGCTGACCAGGGCTCGGCGGCTGGCGCCGTGCTGTAAGTCCACGTGAAGCGCCTGGCGATAGGCGACTTCCGCTTCGCGAATGGCGCCGGCGCGGCGGCAGCTGTTGCCAAGGCTGAACCAACCCTCAACGTGCGTTGGCTGCAGCTCGAGAAAGCGCCGAAGATGACGCTGTGCGCGCGGCTCTTGGCCCTGACGAACGGCAATGGCCGCGGCAAGCTGATGGGCCTTGGCCAGCTTCGGCGCGGCCTCAAGGGCTTCTTCGCACCGTTTTTTCGCGAGCGAAAGGTCACCCTTTTGGAGGGCTTGCTGGCTTTCCATAAGGAGCCGTTCGGGGCGACTACGCACCATAGCCCTCGATAATCAGGGCCAGGGGGGCCGCTTGCCCCGGCAGAATCAAGGGGGATGGCGCCTCTACCGATACGCCCCTTTCCCTAAGCGCCTGCGTAGCGGCCCGCAGGGTAGGTTCGTTTAGCGCCGCCGCCGTAATGGCGGAGAGCCGTTGGCGCGTTTCTTCCATCTGAGCATTCGTCGCGGCAAGCCAACCAAGCGCATCTTCGCGGGCATATTGAGCACGGCGCTCAAAGAGTTGGCGGAAGCCAGCGTAGGCGTGCTGTGCCAGGCCCCCTACGCCCGTTTCCAGCTGGGTGACGACGGAGCGCTCGGCTTCCATGAACGCTTTTGCGCTGGCGACGAAAGCGGCCTCGTTCTGATCGTACGCGGCGCGCAAGGCGGCCTCGGCCCGGGCCATAAAAGCGACTTCTGTCATGGTGTCCAGGGCCTGCAGCTCCGCCTGGCTCCGCTGGTGAATCGAGCTGCCTTCCACATGACAAAGGAGGGCAAGGCGCCCTTCCGGTGCCAGTACCCGTCCCGCTTCTGCGAAGGCTTCAGAGCCTGCGTATTCGAGCCCAAACTGGCTGGCCACGTGCTTGAAGGCCCCCTCTCCAAACGGAAGGTTTGCGGCATCCCCGGCGACCCCTCTTAAGGATGGCGTTTCCGTCTCCAGCTTCCGGAGCGCGGCCGGTGACACGTCAAGCGCGACATCGAGGCCCTTTGCGGGCCCGTGGCGAAGCACGGAGGCGGCGCCGCAGGCGATGTCGAGCCGGGGCCCCGCGCTGTCTTCCAGGCGGCGTTTCCAAAAGGCCTCAAGCGCGGGATTTCCCTGCCCATCGCCTCGGGTATAGACCTCGCCCTGGGCCCGGCCTTCTTCCCAATAGGTTGCCCAGTGGTCGGCGGCGTTTTTTGCTTGATTGGTCATGATGGGAGCTTACGGCTTTTCTTCAGGCAAAAAAAACGGCGGGCCGAAGCCCGCCGTGGGTGCTGCACCTTCGCGAAGCGAAACTTAGAAGTTTGCGCTGGCGCGGAGGAAGTAGGTGCGACCGAACACGTCGTAGGTCGCCGGGTAGGTGTTGGCCTGCTCCTGGTTGTCACCGAGGATCGGCGGCTTCTCGTCGAGCAGGTTGTCGACACCGAAGCTCACGCGATAGTTATCGGTGAGGGAGTAGGACACCACGCCGTCGAAGTAGTGGGTGCCGTCGATGGTTTCGGCGAAGTAGGTGGTATCCGCATCGTCGTCATCGACTTCACCCACGTACCGCCACAGCAGCTGGGTGGTGAGCTTGTCCTTGGACCAGTTGAAGGTCATGCGGTGCTTGTAGTCGGGGAGCGGCTGGCCGCAGTCCAGACCAAACTGACCTTCACACTCGATGGGCTCGCCCCCAGCGAACGGCAAGGTGGTGGATTCCGTGGTGTAGGTGCCCACGTAGCTCACCTGCAGGTCACCACCGAGTAGATCGCGGCCATAGGACGCCTGGAGGTCAAAGCCCTTGAGGGTCACTTCGGCCACGTTTTGGTTCGTCACGGCCACAAAGTCAATGGTGCCATCGCTGCGACGGGTGACTGCGTTACAGAAGGGCGAACCGGCCCCGCCGGCCGGGTTGCTTGCGTCATAGCATACGCTGAGGACGTTGTTCACGCCGCCGCCGAAGCTGGCAATGGCCCCATCGATTTTGATGTCGAAGTAGTCGAGGGAGACCGTGAGGTCTTCCACGAACCAATCGGGCTCGACCACCACACCGATGGTGAGGGTGTCGGCTTCTTCTTCGGCAAGGTTCGGGTTACCACCGAAGAGGCCACGGATTTGGCCAGCAGCCGGATCGATGGCCACGGAACCCACGGAGCCCGCGGGCACGCCCGTTGCCGTACAAATAGCTGCCGTCTCTGCGCTAACCGGAGCGCTTTCAGCGGCGCAGGGGTCAGCGGCGCCGGGGAAGCCTTCGGCCTGCGGGGAGAACAGTTCGCCGATGGACGCTGCCCGGATAGCGGTGTTGAAACCACCGCGAACGCGGACTTGAGGCACAATGGTCCAGGAGCCGGCGATCTTGTAGTTGTCCACCGAGCCCACCGTGGAGTAATCGGTGGTGCGGTAGGCCAGCTCAAGATCAATGGCTTCGGCCATGGGCAGATCGCGAACGACCGGTACGAGAAGCTCTCCGAAGAACGCATCGCTGTCGAAGGCGCCGCCGGAAGCGGGGGAGCCGTTGAAGCCAGCGATGGTGCCTGCCGCGAGGTCCTGCGAAGGACGGAAGTCGGAACGAAGCTCGATGCGCTCGAACCCGAAGGCCGCGCCCACCGCGCCAGCAGGTAGGTTGAACAGATCGCCTGCGAAGCTGGCAGCCCAGACGCGCTGCTCGAACTCACCCTCCGCGGCCACGGCCGTGCGCAGGAATGCAGCCGCATCCTCAGAGATGTTACCTTCGCCGAAGATGTTCATCGGCGCACAGCCCACAGTGGAGCCGTTGCTGGAGGGATCAACGCAGGTGCCGCCGGTGGGGTCCGCGTCGAGGTCGAGAAGCAGGGCCTGGAGAAAGCGATCACGGTTCACGTTACCGGACTGGGTGTTGGAGCCGCTCACCTCGCCTTCGGACACGTACACGTCGTAGGTCCAGCCGGTCTCGCCGATGTCACCGCGAACGCCAGCGAGGAGCTGGAAGTTCGTGTACTTGTCGTCGGAGATCCGAGGGCCCACTTCCACCAAGCGGCGGCGAAGGAAGGCGGTGGCCGTATCGTCGATGCCGTCACCGTCCGTGTCCACGCCGCTGCCCAGGGCGTCAGACAGCACTTGCTGGGTGGCTGCGGGGAGGAAGGGGTTCCCGTCCAGGGTGAATTCGGAGCCAGCCTGGAAGATCGGCGTCGGAGCCAGCTGCTGCGGCACCTTGGACTGGGTGAACATCATGCGACCGTAGATCTGAATCTTATCGGACACGTCGAAGTGACCCAGCGCGTTCGCCTGGAAGCGCGTCTGCGGCAACTGAATATAGTTCACCGGCGCGTAGTTGTAGAAATCGTTGTCATCGCCCCCGGTTACAAAGGGACGAGCCGCGCCATCCTGACCGAAGACGACGCCCGAGGAGGGCGAGAAGTCGCTTAAGCCAGCGGCGAAGATGGCGGTGCCAGGAACGCCAGAAGAGCCGCCGTTGATCAGGATGGGGTTGCCGTTGGCATCCGTGTCATCAAACTGAGCGAAGTTGGCGAAGCTACGGTCGCCCTGGAAGAGGTCTTCCCGGTCCGTATATTGGGCGTTGATGACCACGTTACCGCGGCCGTCCGCAATGTTGCCGCCAATGGTGAGGTCAACGCTGGTGAGCTCGGCGTCACCTTCTTCCGTTTGCTCGGTCATGACGTTGAAGGCGACGCCTTCGAAGTCATCCTTGAGCACGAAGTTCACCACCCCGGCCACAGCGTCGGAACCGTATACAGCGGACGCACCGCCAGTCAGCACTTCCACCCGCTCGATGAGGGCCGTGGGGATGTTGTTGATGTCCACGGAACCACCCTGGGTGGTCGGAACCGCGCGGGTGCCGTTGATCAGCACGAGGGTCCGGTTGGAGCCCAGGCCGCGAAGATCCACCGTGGCCGTACCGTTACCGGGGTTGTTCGAGGTACGGTCAAAGCCCGGCACCATCTGAGGCATGGTGTTGAGAAGCTGCTCCGTGTTCACGGTGGCGGTCAGCTCGATCTGATCAGCGCCGAGGGTGGCCACGGGAGCGTTGGCTACGTAGTCGGCGCGGCGGATGCGCGAGCCGGTCACCACCACTTCTTCGAGCTGTGCTTCTTCAGCAAGGGCGACTTGCGGCAGCGCGCCGGCGCCAGCAAAGGCGCTGGCGAGGGCAACGGAGCCGATGGCCGTCGCGAGAGGGTGCTTGTTAAACATAATGGGTCCCTTTAAGTTTGAAGGATGGGCGGTTTCGCCGTTCCCTTCTCCGTGGCCAGTGCCACGCAAACTAGACGCCGGGCCTCTCTTTGGATGCCTCGCCGTCGCCTCTTCTTATAACGAACTTTCCGCTGCGTCCTAACCGCCTACAGCTCCGCCGAAAACCTAAATGAGACTGAGGCGTTACTACGGCATATATGACGGTGGGATGACGCAGAGGGGCAGATGTTGAAACACTTAGAAACGTTTCGCAATGGTAAAACGCAAAAAACTTGCAGTTTGTTGAAGGATAAAACTGTTGCTTAATAGAACCTTAACGGCGCTTTGTGAGGTAAGAGGTGCGTAGTCGGACTTAAACCGCCCGTATTAATTTATTCACCTTTTGACGCCGCAAGGCTTGGACAAATAGTTGGGGCTAAGCTGGGAAGAGTCCCAGGAAATCCTCGAAATAGTGGGGGTAGGTCTTCCCGACGCAGGCCGGGTCTTCGATGCCCACGGGTGTGCCCCCAAGGGCCGCCAGGGAGAAGCACATGGCCATGCGGTGATCGTCATAGGTGGCGATCTGGGCGGGCTGGCGCTGTTTCGGCGGGACGATGGCCAAGCCGTCCTCAAATTCTTCCACCGTCGCACCCAGCTTGCGCAATTCCGTGGCCATGGCGGCAATGCGGTCCGTTTCCTTCACACGCCAGTTCGCTACCCCGCGGATGCGCGTGGGCCCCTCCGCAAAAAGGGCCACCACCGCCAGGGTCATGGCGGCATCGGGAATGGCATTTAAGTCCACATCGATGCCTGTCAGCGTGCCGCCTTCCGTTTCAAGCCAGTCGGGCCCACTTCGGGTGACCGCGCCGGCCTGGGCTAGGACATCGAGAAAGGCGATATCGCCTTGCATACTCTCCCGACCCACGCCCGTGACCCGAACCGGCCCGCCGGCGAGGGCACCCAGGGCAAGAAAGTAGGAGGCCGAAGAAGCATCACCCTCCACCGGAAGGTGGCCCGGTGCTTTGAGGGGCCCCGGCGCCACCCTAAGCGTTCGGGGTTCGGGCCAGGTGCTGGAGACGCCGAAGAGCCCGAGGCAGCGTCGAGTGATCTCAAGGTAGGGGTCCGAAACCAGATCCCCTTCCCGCGCTATGGTTAGCCCCCCCTCAAGCTGGGGGGCCAGCATCATAAGCGCCGTGACAAATTGGCTTGATAGGGTCCCGTCGATGGCCACGGACCCGCCGCGCAGGGGGCGACCGACAATCTTGAGCGGCGGATAGCCTTCCCGTCCCAAGTATTCGATGTCCGCGCCGAGGGCGCGCAGCGCGTCCACGAGAGGGCCAAGGGGACGCTCCCGCATGCGCGGATCGCCGTCCAAGATAAAGGTGCCCACCCCCGCGGCAAGGAGCGCGGTGAGGGGGCGCATGGCCGTGCCCGCGTTGCCCAAATGAAGAGTTAGGGGCGTAGAGGCGGGGTTCCTCAGGACGCCGCCGGCCCCGCATACGCGCAGCCCGTCGGTAGTCGTTTCCGTTTCCACGCCGAGCCCCGCCAGCGCTTCCCGCATGCGGCGGACATCATCGCTGTCTAAGAGGTGCGTGAGCGTCGTTTCCCCCTCTGCCACGGCGGCCAGCAGCAGCAAGCGATTCGACAGGCTTTTTGAGCCGGGTACGCGGACCGTTCCCGAGGCCTTCGGGCCAAGATGAAGGGGTAGCAGCTCAGCGGCGGACATGGGCAAGCTCGGGGCCAAGAATGAAGCGCGCAAGCATAGCGCATTTCCCCAGGCCGGCTGCCCTAGGCCTGGCGCAACTGCGTTAGGAGGTGGTCTAGGAAAGCGCCTAGGTCCGGGGCGATGAGCTCCCGCTCTCGCCGGCCGGGCCACTCAAGGACCACCGCGCCAGTCTCCATGAGCACGGAAAAAATGCCGTTGCCATCGGGCTCTCGCACGGCAATAAAGGGCGCGGGCGGCAGACGAAAGCGCTTTTGCTGGAGGCAATGGCCAAGCTGATTTTCGAGTAGCCGCGGCCACTCTGCCTCACTCCAGGGCAGGGTAAGGGACAACTCTTCCCAGGGGCTCGGTAGGGGGATGGGGTCGCTATAGAAGCTGCTGTAGAACGCTTGAAGGCTTTCCGGGATCGCCTCGCCGAGGACATCCCCAAGCCCAGCGAGGGGCGCGTCGGGACGGGGCTGCTGGCGGGTCGGACGCCAGCGGCGCTGGTTGCCAAGACGCTCGTCTTCCAGGCAGGGCGAGGGCCAGGCGGGATCATCCTCCACGAAAAAGGGCCCGAGGCGTGCCTCGGCTTCGGAAAAAAGGGACGCCAGGGTTTCCGTGAGCGCCAACCCTTCAGTCATCGCTTGGGGCCTTGAATTCTAGGCGGTTGCCTTCTGGGTCGGCGCTATAGATCGACAGGCCGAAGCCCTGGGCGCCAAAGCGCCGCCGTGCCGGTTCAGCGGGCAGGCCTAGGCCCTCGAGCCAGCCGAGGAGCGCCGGCTCGTCGAAGGGTTCGACGCGCAGGCACAGGTGATCGAGGTTGCCCGCTTCCCGATGCACTGGAGCATTGCCGCCAAGGCGGGTGCCCTTCACAACAAGGTCGATCAGCACGGCCCCGGCCCTAAACTGATAAAGCCCGAGCTCCCGTTCCTCGCGAACGCAGGGGCAGCC
>JADHNU010000028.1 GCA_016779325.1 Pseudomonadales bacterium | reverse complement strand
CACGCCCGTGGTGAGCCGGTGGACGGCATGGATGCGCCCTGGCTTCAGCCGCGCACGGAGGCGGAGGCCGGGGTGCGTATCGAACGGCGCAGTCGCGCCTTGGATGCGCTTCTGAACATCAACAATCTGGCCACCGCGGCGGCCCTGGGGCGCTTTCAACGGCTCCTCAAGCAGCTTGAGCTGGATCCTAACCTGGCCTTCCAGCTGGCCGACTGGATCGACGCCGACGAAGAAGCGCGGCCCGGCGGAGCCGAGGACGGCTTTTATTGGGACCAAGACCCACCCCGGCGCGCGGCTAACACGCCTTTTCCCACGGAAAGCGCAATTCCCGAGGGCGCGAGCCTCTCCCAGGCGGCGTGGCTTAAGCTAAGGCCGCTGGTGGCGGCTCTGCCCCCTACCTTCGAGCAGGTGAATGTCAATCTCGCCCCGCCGGAGGTGCTGGCTACCCTGGCCCCGGGGCTCGAACCCACACAAGTCTGGCCCCTGGCGCAACCGGCCCTTCCCTGGACTTCCGTGGGTGCGGTGATTGGTAGCCAAGCGGCCTTTGCACCGGAGGAGGGGGTACTGGCCACCCTAAGCCAGTTCTTTGAAAGCTTCATTCTGGTAGAGGCGCAGGGCGGCGCCTTTACGTTACGCTCCACCATTCACCGAGATCCCGGCTCTGGCGCCTTGCGCATCATGAGCCGCGAACTGGGCCAGGACTTCAGTACCTGGCCCGCTCCTGCTAGCGATAAGGGAGAATAATGCCTATGGGCCCCGAACGCCTGGTGCTCCTTGGATCCCTCGAGGCCCTAAGCTGGCGCCTAACCTACGGGCAGGGCGCAGGCCGTCAGGAGGAGTCCGGGGAAGGCTTGCCCGCGCTGCACGCGCGCCTGGGCGCCTTTGTCCCCGACGCCATTGCCTGGGCGCTGCTGCCCGAACAGGCCCTGCGCCTGACTCTCCCCCTGCCAGGCCGCCGCTTAAGCCAGCAACGACGTGCCGCGCCCTTTTTGCTTGAGGAATATCTCAGCGAACCGCTTGATGGGCTGCATATCACCACGGCAGAGCGCGCGCGCGGTGGCCAGCTCGGGCTTCTTGCGGTGGCGCAGGATGGACTCAGAGCCGATCTGGCCACGCTGGCGGAAGGGGGCCTGACCCCCGATGGGGTGTATGCCCTCACGGACCTGCTCGATGGCGAGAGCACCTCAGTGATCTGGCTCACCTCCGAAGAGGACGGCCTCTTCCTTTCCCCAGCCAGCGGCGATCAGCTTCGGCTCTCCCCAGCGCTCCTGGAAGGACTCGCGCCGGGCTTTCTGAAAACCGAGGCCCTCTCCGTCGTCTGGGACGGAGACGCCGTGCCCCTCGCCTGGCAGGCGGCCCTGGATGGCCAGGGGCTTAAGGTGTCAGCCCTCTGGCCGCACCTGCCCCTCGGGGAGGCGCCAGGGCCCTTCGCCGTTAACGCACTCCAAGGCCCCTTTGCGCCGCGAGTCCGGGCCCGCCAGAACGCAGCGCTTTGGCGTCGCCCTGCGCAGCTCGCGGCAGCTCTTGCCGCCGTAGCCTTCGGCAGCCAGCTAGCGGAAGGACTTTGGCTTCAGGGCCAAGCTGCGGAGCAGGAAGCGCAGCTGGCCTCGCGTTTCGCCACCCTGTGGCCAGAGCGGGGCGGAAAAAGCCCCAATCCCCGGCGAGAGCTGAGCCTTCTGCTCAGCGGCGCCGGCAGCGGGGGAAGCGGCGCCTTGATGCCCTATCTCGACGTCCTCGCCGCGGGCCTGGGGCCGCACCAGTCGCTTGACCAACTGCGTTTCCAAAGCGACCGAGGCACCCTTTCCCTGGAGCTGAGCACAGACAGCCTCGCCACGCTTCAGGGCCTTCAGCAAGCCCTCCAGGCCGATGGGCGGGTTGCCGTTGCCATGGACAACGCGGCCCAAGACCAATCCGGCGTTCGCGCCCGACTGACGCTGACGGGGAGGTTTTGACCATGGCGACCCTTCGCGCGCTCGTCCCGATACTGGCCCCCGCCAAGCAGTGGATGGCGCAACAAAGCCCCCGGGATCAGCGCCTTCTGCGCCTCCTCGGAGTCGCCCTCGGCGGCCTGCTCCTTTGGCAGCTTTGCCTGGCGCCGGTGCTGGACTATCGCGACCGCGCAGCGGCAAGGCTCGCTCGGGCCCAGGCCGACCTCGCCTGGCTCACGGCAAACGAGCGGGCGCTGGCTCAGGCCTTGGCGGCGCGCCAGCAAGCCCAGCCGCAGGGGGAGGCCGCACTCCAAGCGGTGGCCGCCTCGGCGCAGGCCTACGGCCTGACCCTGAATCGGTTTTCCCCAGAAGGGGAAGGGCGCCTTGCGCTAAGCCTGGATAACGCCGCCTATGATGCGCTCCTCAAGTGGCTTTTAGAGCTGACGGAGACGCGAGGGTTGCGCGTGCTCACCCTATCAATTGATCGAACGGACACCCCGGGGCAGGTGCGTGCTCGCCTGGTGCTGGGCTAGGAAGCGCCCATGGACTTCGAACTCTCGGCAGAACAACAGGCCCTTGCGGATGCCGCGGCGAAACTCTGCGCGGACTTCGGCAACGACTATTGGCGTCGCTGCGACCAGCAGGGGGAATTCCCGGAGGCCTTTGTGCAAGCGGTGGCGGACGGGGGCTGGCTCGGCATTGCCATGCCCGAGGCCTACGGCGGCGCCGGCCAGGGCATCACGGAGGCGGCGCTCTTTGCCCACGCCGTGGCCCGCTCTGGGGCGGGCATGAGTGGCGCTTCCGCCGTGCACATCAACCTCTTTGGCCCCCATCCCGTGGTGGTCTTTGGAACCGATGCCCAGCGGGAGGCCGTACTGCCTCCGCTTATTCAAGGCAAAGATCGGGTCTGCTTTGGAGTGACGGAACCCGATGCGGGGCTCAATACCACGGCCCTGACAACCCGAGCGACGCGCGTCCCCGGTGGCTACCGCATCAGCGGACAGAAGCTATGGACCTCCACCGCCCAAGTCGCCAATAAGATCCTGCTGATCGCCCGAACCACCGCCCGCGAGGACGCGGCCAAGGCCACGGACGGCCTCACGCTGTTCTATACGGACTTGAACCGGGAAGCGATTACGGTCAATCCCATCGCGAAGATGGGCCGGGCTGCGGTCGATTCCAACGCCCTGTTCATCGACGGCCTTTTCGTACCGGAGGAGCACCGCATTGGCGCCGAGGGGGACGGCTGGCGCTGCCTGCTCCACGGGTTAAATCCGGAGCGTATTCTCATTGCAGCGGAGGCCGTCGGGCTCGGGCAAGCCGCCCTGGAGCGGGCGGCGCGCTATGCCCGCGAACGGGTAGTCTTCGGCCGGCCCATTGGCCAGAACCAGGGCATCGCCCACCCTCTGGCGGAATGCTGGATGGCTCTCGAGGCCGCGTGGCTCATGACCCTACGGGCTGCCAGCCGCTACGATGCCGGCTTGCCCTGCGGCGCCGACGCCAATGCGGCGAAATATCTTGCCGCTGAGGCGGCGTTCAAGGCCTGCGAGCGCGCCGTGCTGACCCACGGCGGCATGGGCTACGCAAAGGAATACGACGTCGAACGTCTATTCCGAGAGGTCATGATTCCGCGCATCGCCCCCGTAAGCCAGGAAATGATCCGAAACTTCATCGCGGAACAGGTCCTCGAGCAACCCCGCTCCTACTAGCGGGGAGTTGCCGGCACAAGGGAAAGGACGCGCTTCGTCGCCGCCTCCACGGCCTCCCGGCTAAAGAGGAGGGGACGACTGTCGAGCTCGGCCCAGGGCGCCAGTAAATCACCGTAGTGCGCACTCGCCGGATTGCCGCTTTGCCCCGGCGCATTGGTCATGCGCGCCGCATCCCAATTCCCCACGTCGAGCACCATGCGCCAGGAAGCCCCGGAGCGCACCGCGTAGTCATCACCATAGCCCGTATTGTTCACCGTATAGGCCGAGCCGCCCATGCCCCGGGGCGGCAGGCTCCAGCTTTCTGCCGCCTTCGTGATATCCGCGAGGGGATGGGTAAAGCGGATTTCGTGCAGCGCGTCCCAGCGCCAGCGGCTTGGGTTCGGCCCCAGGCGCGCTTCAAGATCACGCCAAGCCGACGCGAGGGATTCGTGTAGCACGGGTAGCAGCGCCTGCTGATTCGCCATCGGCCCCTCCAAACGCTCGAGAGCAGGGCGCGTGTCCACCCGCGCCAGGGTGCCCGCTAGGGCGGGGCTTTCCGCCGCGACAAGCTCCCGGCGCCAATGGTCCGTAAACCAGACTTCGAAGAGCGCCGCCGCGCCGGAATCGGGCGCGAGCACGCCCTTAAACCCCTGGAGGAGGGCATAGGCCTCGGCGCCCGGCCCTTCCGCTGGCGCCGGCCAGGCGGCAAGCGCTGCGGCGGCGCGGCGCGCCAAGACGGAGGTGTAATCGCGCTGCAGTGCCAAGCTGGTTTTCAGGCTGTGGGGCGCAGGATCCTGGAGCACCTCTTCAACCCGAGAAATCCGCCAGGGCGCGGTCCACTCGTAACCCACGCGCACCGCCTCCATGGGGAAATCCGGCGGCAGGGTTAGATTGTTTGCCGTGGCATACCAGCCCTTTTCCGGATTCAAGATTTCCGGCAAATCGCTCATGGAATGGAAGTCGTCCCATTCATAGCGCCCATCCCCGGGGACGGGAAGCAAGCCATCATAGTTGCGCCGCCGGGGGAGGAGCCCCGCCGGCTTGTAGCCAATGTTGCCGTCCGTGTCGGCATACACCTGATTTTCCGAGGGCGCGCCCCAGCGATTGAGGGCAGCGACGAAGCCTCGCCAGTTCTTCGCACGCATGTATTCGACGGAGCCGAAGTAGGGGGCCATACCCGGCTCAAGCCAGGCCGCCCGCACCACCCAGAGGCGATTAGCCTCTTCAAAGACCACAGGGCCATGGCGGGTAAAGGCCAGGGAAACGGTCACGGGCGCCTGGTCACGCACCTCGATGGTCGTTTCGATGCGCTCCAGGGGCTCCCAGCGTCCCTGGTAGCGATAGCGATCCCCATCCCGGTCGTAGAAGAGAAGGTCTTCCTGGTCCATGGCGAAAATGGTCAGACCAAAGGCGATACGTTCGTTATGACCGATGGAGATGCCCGGGAGGGCCGGCTCCCCGGCACCGATGACGTTCAGCTCCGGCGCATTGAGGTGCGCGATGTAGCGAAGAGAGGGGAGGGCATGGCTGCGGTGCGGGTCGTCGGCCAAGATCGGTCGGCCCGTGTCCGTCCGCGCTGGGCCCACCACCCAGTTGTTCGATCCCGCCGATTGCAAGTCACGCATCCGCTCGCCAACGGGAATGTGCTGCAACGCGAGGCGATCGCCCTGGCGCTTAAACTTCACGGCGCTGGTCGCCAGGAGGTAACGATCGAGCACCCCTTCTGGGACGCTACAGGGGTCTAGGCCCTCCGGCAGGATGGGACGATGAGCGGGCTCCAATGGGCTACGCAGCTCGTCTGCGTCCAACGCCCCGACGCAGGCGCTCCGCGCCCGGGCCACTTCGCTGAGCACGTTCCGCCAAAGGCCGTGGCTTCGAATGCGCACCACGTCCGCTGCCGTCCAGCGAGCCGGGCGGTAGCCTAGGGCCGAAAACTCCGGCGGCAGGGCCACGGCGCCCTGTTCCGTCAGCCCAATATAGGCATTAACCCCGGCTACGAAGGCCTCCGCAATGGCCTCCGCATCGGAGCCGTAGGCGAGCCATTCTCGAAAGAGGCTCCCGCGATACAGGAACTGGCGCGCCGCCGCATCCTGCTCCACAAATTCGGGGCCAAAAACTTCGGCCAGCTGCCCCAAGCCCCGGCGACGCCACAGATCGATTTGCCACAGGCGATCTCGCGCCGCGTTAAAGCCCTGCAAGAAAAAGGCGTCGTAGTGAGTTTGGGCATAAATGTGGGGAACCCCCCACTGGTCGATCAGAATTTCCCCGGGCGCGCTGAGGCCTTCAAGGGCGTAGCTGTCCCGCGGGAGGGACGCGTCGAGGGCCCGCGCCGGCGCGATGGCGAGGGGGCCTGCGGCCCAGGTCAGGAGCAGGGCAAGCATGGGCAGGGCGCGCGTCATAGGGAGGGCTCCAAGGAGGGTAAGTCGTCAAGGACAGCGAGCGCATCGGCGATGCCGTCATGGATTACGAGGCCTGCCAACCCGTCTAAGGGGGTGGGCTCCCGGTTGATAATCACCAGCGGCGCGCCCCGGCGCACCGCCTCTTCCGGAAAGGCCGCCGCGGGATAGACCTGCAAGGACGAGCCCAGCACCAAAAAGAGATCACAGGCGGCGGTCGCTTCCGCCGCCCGCGCCATGGGACCTTCGGGCATGGCTTGGCCAAAGCTGATCGTGGCGCTTTTGATAATGCCCCCGCAGACGCAGGGCGGTACCGTGCCCTCGGCCTCGAAGGTGGCTTTCAACGCCGCGAGCTCATAGCGGGTTTCGCAGCTTAGGCATCGGGCATAGGTGCTATTTCCGTGCAGCTCAATTAGCGCATTGGGATCCACCCCGGCCCGGCGATGGAGATCGTCGACGTTCTGCGTGATCACGCAGCGCGCATAGCCTTTCTCGAGGAGCCGGGTAACGGAGCGATGCCCGGCATTGGGCTGGGCCTGGGTGAGCGTGTCGTCGCCTTGAAAGCGCCGGCGCCAGCTTTCCTGGCGCACGGCCTCAGAACCCAGAAACTCGTCGAAGGGGATGGGTTTCATCCGCGACCACAGCCCGCTCGGACTGCGGAAGTCGGGAATCCCCGAATCCGTGCTCATGCCCGCCCCGGTGAAGATCACGGCCCGACGAGCGGCCTGTACTCGGGCGTGAAGCATTTCAGCCTGTTGCATAACCCTCTCCCTGCGAACAGCTTGGCAAAGAGCTTATCATCGCGCTCCGGATTCCTCAGGTACGGGCGTTGGAGTAGACCATGGAACGTATTTTGATCACCGGCGCCACGGGCTTTATCGGCCAGGCCTTGCTTCGGGCCTGGGCCCAGACGGCCGAAGTGGCCGTGCTCACCCGAGCCCGGGCCGGCGTGGCTCAGCATCTCAGTCTTTCCGAAGCGCGAGTGTTTGAAACCCCCGCAGCGGCGGCGGCCTTCGCCCCGGAGGTCGTGGTTCATCTGGCCGGCGCCGGTATTGCCGACCGCCGCTGGACCGCCGCCCGGCGCGCGCTGCTTCACCGCTCCCGCATCGACACCACCCGAGCGCTCGTGGACGCCCTTCGCGACGCCCCGCCGCGCCAGTTTCTGGCCGCCTCTGCCATCGGCTACTACGGGTTCCACAACCCCCGGGTTGCGGACGAGCACGCGGCCCCAGGAGTGGGCTTTGCGGCCGAACTCTGCGCCGCCTGGGAGGCCGAGAGCCGGCGCCTGGCAAGCGTTTCAACCCAGGTGAGCTGCCTGCGGCTGGGGCTGGTGCTCGGCCCCGGCGGCGGTCTCCTGGCGCGACTGCTCACACCCTTTCGCCTCGGGCTGGGCGGGCGCATCGGTTCCGGGGACCAGGGGATGAGTTGGATCCATCAGGAGGATGTGGTCGGTCTTTTTAGCTGGCTTCGCGATCAGTCCTCGGCGCCGGCGGCGGTGAACGCCACCGCACCGAACCCCGTGAGCAACCAGGACTTCACGCGGGCCCTCGGCCAGGCCCTCCGCCGGCCAACCCCCTTCCCCCTACCGGCGACGCTCGTCAACGGGCTATTTGGTGTCATGGGGAAAGAGCTGCTCCTGGGGGGCGCCTATGTGCATCCGGCAGCCGCCCTCGCCGGTGGCTATGAGTTTCGATTCCCAAGCCTTCCCGCGGCCTTTGCGGATCTCCTGTAGGGGAAAGGCCGTGCATCGAAGCCGAGCCCGTGCGAGCATTTTGCCCTTCCTCAGCCAAGGAGATTCCCATGGGCTTTGCCTTATCGCCGCTTCAGCTTAGGTCCCCCGCCTTCACCGAGGACGGCCCCATTCCCCCCGCCCATACGGGGGAGGGCATGGACAGCTCGCCGGCGCTCGCGTGGCAGGACCTCCCGGCGGGCACGAAAAGTCTGGCGGTGGTCTGCCACGATCCTGACGCGCCCCTGATCACCCCTGGGCACTATGGCTTCGTGCACTGGGTGCTCTACAACCTTCCCGCCGACCTTTCGGGCCTGCCGGAAGGCTTCGAGGGGGGCACGCAGGGCACGAACGACTTCGGCGCGACCGGTTATGGCGGCCCCATGCCGCCGGAAGGCCATGGCACCCACCGCTACTATTTCTGGCTCCTGGCCTTAGACGAAGACCTCGCCCTGCCGGCGGGCCTGGATCTCTGGACCCTTTTCGAACGCATCGAGCCCCACGTGCTCGGCATGAATCGCCTCGTGGGCACCTACCGCCGCGATCCGACCTAAGCCGCCGTGGGTCAAAGCTGGTACGAACGGCATTGCCTAAGCCCGGGCATCGATAAGCTCTGCGGGGGCCCGGAGGTCATGAAGCTCCGGAGCGAGGTCGTCCCTCGGGCCGAGGGCGTCGTGCTGGAGCTCGGACTCGGGTCAGGCTTGAACCTGGCATTTTATGATCCCGCCCGGGTAAAGCGCGTGCTCGGGGTCGATCCCGGGGTGGCCCTCACCGATCTGGCAAAAACGCGCATGGCCGAAGCCCCCGTGCCCGTGGAACTGCTGAGCATCTCCGGGGAAGCGCTTCCCCAGGCGGACCAGAGCGTCGACACGGTGCTCACCACCTTCACCCTGTGCACGATCCCGAATGTCTATGCGGCACTACGGGAGGCCCGGCGAGTGTTAAAACCCACGGGGAAACTGGTGTTTCTGGAACACGGGCTAGCGCCCGAGGCCGACGTGGCACGATGGCAGCGCTGGCTGAACCCGCTCTGGGGCGCCCTGGCCGGGGGCTGCCAGCTGCTTCGCGATCCTCTCCAGTTGCTGACTGATGCGGGTTGGACGCTCGACGCCGAGGCGGGGGTTGTTGGCTACCGTATGCCCGGGCCGAAGATCCTCACCTATCTGTATGAGGGGGTAGCCCGCCCTCATCGCTCGGCTTAAAGAACCGCAGGCGGGCCAGGCCCCAAAGGCCGAGGCCCGCCACTACGGCCAGCCAGGCCAGGCGTTCAAAGCCCTGCAGGAAGCCCTCCATCCCCGCGCCGCTGTCCGCGGAAACAAGGGTTTCTGCGAACATCCCGCTGAGGTAGCCGGCGGCAGAAATGGCCAGGAACCAAACGCCCATCATCATGCCCACGAGCTGAGGCACGGCGAGGCGCGTCACCATGGCCAAGCCCACGGGAGACAGGCAGAGCTCCCCGAGGGTATGAAAAAGATAAGCGCCGACCAGCGCCCAGAGCGGCACGTAGTCGGCCCCGGAGCCCGGCCGCGCCAGCAAGGCAAAACCCACTCCTGCCAGCACCAGCGCAAGGGCAAATTGGCGCGCCAGACCGGGGGCGTAGCCCCGACGGGCGAGCCAGGGCCAGAGGCGGGCAAAGAGGGGCGCAAAGACGATGATGAAGAAGGCGTTCAGGGACTGTAGCTGGGAGGCGGGGATAACGCTGTCCCCTACGCGCCGATCTACAAAGCGATCCGTGAACAAGTTCAGGGCGCCCCCGGCCTGCTCAAATAAGAACCAGAAGATAATTGAGAAGCCGATGAGGCTGAGCATGAGCAAGGTGTCATGCCGTGCCTCCCGGGGTAGGCGGCGAAAGGCCAGGAACAAGGCAAAGCCCACGGCGCCCACCCCGACCAGCGCCAGAACGCCGCCCATGAGCGGGGGCGAGCGCAAAAGCTGATAGGCCACGGGTAGGGCCAGTAAGGCCGTTAGGAGCAAGACCGGGCGCGACACGGTGGGTGTTGCGGGAGGATCCCCAAGGCCCGCGAGGCGATCCCGGCCGAGCAGAAGCACGCCCAGCCCCACCAACATGCCAAGCCCCGCCAGGGCGAAGCCCCAGTGCCAACCCAGCCGTTCCCCCACATAGCCAACGGACAGGGCGGCGGTGAAGGCCCCCAGGTTAATGCCGAGGTAGAACCAGCTGTAGGCCCCATCCCGCTCCGGATCTTTTTTCTCGTAGAGCATACCCACGAGGGTCGAAATGTTGGCCTTCAGGAGCCCCGTTCCCACACCGATGAGGGCAAGGGCCAGATAGAGCGGGCTGAAGGGAAGGGCGCTTGTAAGCTGAGCCCCATCGAAGGTCAAGAGGGCATGACCTAACACCAGCACCACGGCGCCCCCATAAACCGCCCGACGCGCGCCAAGCACCTGATCGGCCAGGGCCCCGCCGAGAACAGGAAGGGCGTAGAGCAAGGCGAGATAGGCGCCGTAAAGGCGGAGGGCGTCTCCGTCTTCAAAATTTGCTGCGCGGGTTAGGTACAACACCAAAATGGCGCGCATTCCGTAGTAAGAGAAACGCTCCCAGAGCTCCGCGAGGATAAGGATGAAGAGCGCTTGGCGCCGCTCCATGACTAAGCGTTCGCCCGGCAGCTCGGCCCCTGGAGCCGGAGCTGGTTGAAGGCCTGGGGGGTATGACCCGCGTCGATAAAGGCAGCAATGCGCTGAGCACATCCCTCCGGGCTATCCGCTTCCGTGTCCACCTCCAGATCGTAAAGGCCGTGGGCATGAACCTGGTCAAAATGGGAGAAGGCCGTACCGGGAAAGCGCCCCGGCCGGGAATTCTCCCTGGCCTGGACGACCTCCAGGGGGGCGCGCACGGCTACGAATAACACCCATAGCCCCTCTAGGGCTTCAAGGTAGTCCGCCAGAATCGCCGGCTCGAGGCAAAGGTCATCGACCACGACGTCATTACCGGCTAGGGCGAAGGCGCGGATGGCGCGATGCATGCCCTGAAGCATGCGATGACCGACATCGCCAAAACGCACTTCCGTGACCCGCTGGCCCTGACGGGTAACAGGCACCACGTTTAAGCCTCGAGCCCCGGGCATGCCCTCGGGGGAATTAAGGCCCCGATAGGCCGGCGGCATGCCGTCCCGGAATTGATCCAAAGCCAAGTGAAACCAGGGCTCTTGGCGCTGATCCTGAAAGGCCCGGGCAAGGGTCGTTTTGCCAGCGCTGGACGCGCCGTTGAGCAGCACAATACGGCCAGGGGTCATGAATCCTCCCACGGTGGAACGCGCGAAGGTAGGCGAGGGCGTCCCCGGATGCAAGGCCAGGGCGCCCCAGAGGTGTACACTCGCGCCTCTATACCGTTCAAAGATCAGGGGGACAGGCCATGCAGGCAATTGCCGGCCTAGGCGCGCTACTTCTTTTGGCCTGGCTCGCCTCCGAGGCGCGAAGCCGGGTGTCTTGGCGCCTGGTGGCCTTCGGCATGCTGCTCCAAGCAGTTCTTGCGCTGCTGCTGGTTAAGGTGGCGGTGGTGCGCGACGCCCTACTCAGCCTCAATGCCGTGGTGGCCTTGCTCGAGGAATCGAGCCTCGCCGGCGCCCAGTTTCTTTTCGCCTATCTAAGCGGCGGCCCCGCGCCCTTTGATGTCGCCCACCCGGAGAACGGCACGGTCCTGGCGTTTCGGGTGGTTCCCCAAATCCTGCTGTTTACGGTCCTCGCGGGCCTAGGCTGGCACTGGCGCATCCTGCCCTGGCTCGTTAGCGGATTCAGCCGCCTGCTGAGGAAAACACTTAAGGTTGGGGGCGCCGTCGGCCTGGGGGCCGCCGTGTCAATTTTTGTGGGTATGGTGGAAGCGCCCCTGGCCATCCGCCCCATGCTGCCGCGCCTGAGCCGGGGTGAGCTGTTTATTGTCCTGACCTGTGGCATGGCCACCGTGGCCGGCACCATGATGATTCTCTATGCCACGGTGCTTGAGCCGGCCCTGCCGGGGGCGCTCGGCCATATCCTAGCGGCCTCGGTTATGAGCGTGCCCGCCGCGATTGTCATGGCTCACCTGATGGTGCCCTCGGACCGTACCACCGAAGGGAGCGACCAGGGCCCCATGGTGAGCTACCGCTCCACCATGGATGCGATCACCCAAAGTACCCTTGACGGGCTACGCCTGGCCGCCGCGGTGATCGCCATGCTCGTGGTGTTCCTATCCCTCACCGCCCTTGCGAATAGCCTTCTCGGCTTTGCGCCGGAGGTCGCCGGCGCACCCCTCACCCTTGAGCGCATGCTGGGCTGGTTACTCGCCCCCCTTGCCTGGGTGATCGGCGTACCCTGGAGCGAGGCCAGTACAGCCGGCGCGCTTTTGGGCAGCAAGGTCATCTTGAATGAGTTCGTCGCTTACCTGCAGCTGACGGGGTTACCGGAAGGCACCCTAAGCGAGCGCAGTACCCTTATCCTTACCTATGCGCTGTGCGGCTTCGCAAACTTAGGGTCCCTTGGCATCATGATTGGCGGCCTCCTTGGCATGTGCCCGGAACGGCGGGAGGACATTCTCGAATTGGCGCCGCGAACCTTGATTTCGGGCAACCTGGCAACCCTCAGCACCGGTGCCATGATGGGGCTCGTCGCGGGCTTATGAGCGCTTTTCGAGGCAAAAAAAAGGCGCGCCGAGAGCGCGCCTTTTTTTCCTGAGGGTCAGGCTTATTCCGCCATATTCCCCAACTTCACGTCGTAGACGCCTGCCTGCCGGGCCGAATCCATGATATGGATCAGGGCGCCCGTGGAGGAATCGGCATGGGGCACCACCACCACCGGCGCCTCCGGGTTTTCTGCATGCAACCGCTCGATGTTGGCCCGCACGGAGCGCCAGTCGACATCCCGCTGCGCGATCAAGATACGATCCCGGTTGGTGATCTTCACGACAATGCTCTGCTTGTCGGGATCCGGGGGCGGCGGCGTCTTGTTGGGGTCGGGGGAGTTGAGATCCAGACCGACTTCCTTGATGAACGTTGCGGTAACGATGAAGAAGATCAGCATGATGAACACGACATCCAGCATGGGCGTCAAGTCAATCGAGCTTTCATCGTCCTCTTGCGGGGCTCCGAGCCGACGTCGCACGAATAATTCTCCTGTTGCTTTATGACCCTGTCCGCTTTCGCGAATTTAAGTCCCTACCCAAGGTTTTGGAGTGTACACGGGGCAGCCGAGTTCACAACCCTTGCGCGGGGGAAAAGTGCGCGGCCAAAAAGCCAAGCACGGCCCGGTTAAAGGCGTCGGGCTGATCGAGGTTGGCCGCGTGACCGGCGTCCGGCACGACCACCAATTCGCCCTGGGGAATCTTCTCCGCCATGTAGTTGGCCGCGGCCAGATAAGGCGCATCTTCGGCCCCCACCAGCACGAGGGTTGGCACGGAAACGGCGCTCAAACTTTCGATCACGCGGGCATCCACCTGCGCCAGCATGCCCCGAGCCGCCTGGGCCAGCCCGCGGGCCGAACGATGCGAAGCCCCGGCCGTTTCTGGCCCCTTCGGCGCCGCATCCAGGCCCCGAGTTTCATACTTCTCGGCCTGCCGACGGGCAAAACCATTCCATTTCTCCCGGGCGGCGTCCTGCTTATAGCCCGGCCCCGTATCGAAGAGCAGCAGCCCCCGAACCCGTTCTGGATAAGTGCAGGCAAAGGCCAAGGACATATAGCCGCCCAGGGAGAGGCCGCCAATGAGCGCCCCGCTCACGCCCTCCGCATCGAGAATGGCCGCCATATCGGCAACGGTCTCCGCTTCACTGTAGGCCGACTCGGCGTCGGGGCTGTCGCTCCGGGCGTGGCCTCGCATATCCCAGAGGATGAGCTGGTAATGCTCACTGAGCACCGCACGCTGGGGGGCCCACATGGCGGCCGAGGCGCCAAAGCCGTGGCTCAATAGCAGCGTTGGCCCCGAGCCGAGCACTTCATAGAAGAGGGTTACGCCGTTGCGGGTGAGGGTCTTTTCCATTTATGCGCCCCCCGAGAAATTCAGCGTGAGCCCCGGGGCGTCCCAGGGAACGCTTACCAAACGTCCCGTGGAGGAAAGCGTGAGATAGGCGGTGCGCAAATCCGGACCGCCGAAGCAAATATTTGTTGTCAGGATGTCGTCAAAGCGCCGCAGCTCCGCCGTATTGGCTACGGGGTCGATCACCGTAATCCCCCCCTGGATAAGGGTTGCCACGCAGACCCGGCCCAGGCTGTCCACGGCCAGAGAGTCATAAAGTAAATAGCCGGGCGGGGCGGGCAAGAGCCGACCGCCATCGGGGCGATCCCGACGGGCGTCGGCGAGCACGCCGGGCGCGCTTAGACGCCATTCCCAGACGCGACCGGTGAGGGTTTCCGCAACGTAGAGCGCATCCTCCGCGGGGGACAGGCCAATACCATTCGGGCCCTCCAAGGGGAAGATCACCTGTTTAATGCTGCTGCCGTCGGCTTTCCCATAAAACACGCCGGTGCGGTCCCGGTCCTGGGGCCGGTTCTTCCCATGGTCCGTAAACCAAAATCCGCCCGCGCGATCAAAGACCAGATCGTTCGGCCCCCGGAGCGGGCGGCCGTCGCAGGCGTCGTAGAGCACGGTAACGTCCCCCGTCGCCAGATCAATGCGTTCAATGCGTCCCCCGCTGTAGTCCTCCGGTTGATCGCCGGGGTAGAGCCGCCCATCGCGTTCATGCCAAAGGAAGCCGCCGTTGTTGCAGACGTAAAGGGCGCCATCAGGACCAAGGGCCGCGCCGTTGGGCCCGCCCCCAGGCTGAGCGACGATCCGCTGGGCGCCATCGGGCGCCACCTCCGTGATCGTTCCTCGCGCGATCTCCACCAGCAACACGCGACCGTCGGCCAGGGCAACTGGCCCCTCGGGGAAACGAAGCCCCGTTGTGATTTCCGTGGTCGGCCGCCAGGTTTCTTGCGTGCTCATGCTTTTCCTCCCCCTTTTTTCTTAGCCGGGCCCCTAGGGCGCCAGCACGGATGTGTCCTGCGTCTCGCCGTCTGGGGCTACCAACCCTATGCCCAGCAAGGCCCAGAGCACGGCCAGGGCGAAGGACGTGAGATTAAAGAAGCAGTAAGGCAAATAGGCGAGCGTACCCACCCCGAGGGTGGCCGCCATATAGGCCCCGCAGGTGTTCCAGGGCACGAGCACGGAGGTGAGCGTGCCCCCATCTTCTAAGTTCCTCGACAGATTCAGGCGGTGAACACCGCGCTGCTCGTAGGCGCCCTGAAACAGGCGCCCGGGGATGGACACCGCCATGTACTGGTCCGCGGCCAGCACGTTGGTGGCGACGCCCGTAGCTAAGGTTGTGACCTGAAGGCTCGCCACGCCGCGGACGAAGGAAAGGAGCGCTGTCACCAGCCGGCTGAGGGCGCCCGTGGCCTCCAATACGCCGCCGAAGACCATAGCGCAGAGGATGAGCCAGACCGTGTTGAGCATGCTGATCATGCCCCCCCGGGTGAGAAGGTCGGCGACGCTGGCCACCGAGCTCTGGCTCTCGAAGCCCGCATAGAGCACGGTCCAAGCGCCGGCTAGGGCGCCGGCGAGGCCATCGCTCCCAGCTGGGGCCTGGGACTGGGTGGCGGGGTATTGGGTGACCAAAGCCAGGGCCACCGCACTTAGGGTGCCCGCCGCAATAACGGGGACCGGCGGATAGCGCAAAGCCGACAGCACCAGCAACAGGGCCAGGGGCAGCAGGCTGAGCGGCCCCAACGCGTACTCTTCATCGAGGGCCCGCTCGAGCTGGGCAAAAATATCGTCCCCCAGGGTTTCCGGAGCCGCGCTCAGCCAGGAAAAAAGGATAAGGGTGAGGGCCAAGGAGGGCAGGGCGGTCCACAGCATGGTACGGATGTGGGCAAAGAGGTCCGTTTCCGCCACCGCCGCCGCAAGGTTCGTCGTTTCCGAGAGGGGCGACATCTTATCGCCGAAGTAGGCCCCGGAAATGATCGCCCCGGCGGTGATCACGGGGGACAGACCCAGGGCCTCGGCTGCGCCAATCAGCGCGATGCCTACGGTCCCCGCGGTCGTCCAGGAGCTGCCGATGGACAGGGAAATGAGGGCGCAAATCAGGCACGCCGCGGCGTAATACCAGTCCGGGGCGAGGAGTTCCGCGGCCAGCAGAATCAAGTACGGCACGGTGCCGGACAAGATCCATGCGCCAATGAGGGCGCCAACGGCCAGCAGGATCAGGCAGGCAGGCATGGTGACGGAAATGGAGCGCACCATGGCCGCCTCGAGCGCGGCCCAGCGATGGCCCCGGCGCAGCCCGAGGAGCCCCGCAACAATAGCGGCCAGCAGCAGGGCAATTTGATTCGGGCCGTAGGAACTGTCTTCTCCATACAGCGCGACGGAGGCGCCAAGGAGGCCGACAAGGAACACCAGGGGCGCAAGGGCCTCGAGGAGAGTGGGAGCGGGCTTTTCGGCTGGGCTCACGGGAACGCCTTCGGGCTTGGGGCCAAGGGAACCGCGGTGCTAGGCTCGGGGCGGAGCGTCTTGGCACAGCCAAGCGCAATGCGTCCTCACCGGGAGACCACGATGGGATTTTTGACTCTAGCATGGACCCTTTCCGCACTCACCCTGGCGCCCCTTAGCCAAGCCGGCGATGCCCACCCGCCAAGCTACGGCCAGGGCCTGGCCGAGCGTTTGCCCAGCCTGCCTGCGGAAGTTCGGGCCTTTATGCCAGAGGCGCGCCGGATCGCGGCAGAGTCCATCATCATTGATACCCACGTCGATGTGCCCTACCGCCTGGAGCGCGGCTGGGTAGATGTGAGCGAAGCCACGGAAGGGGGCGATTTCGACTATCCCCGGGCCGTGGCCGGGGGCCTTGATGCACCCTTTATGTCCATCTACATCCCGGCGGAGGTGGACGCCCAGGACCAGGGCTCGGCGCTCGCGGATCGCCTGATCGACTCCGTAGAAGCCCTAGTTGCCGCCGATTCGGATAAGTTTGCCCTGGCGAAGAGCCCAGGGGAGCTGGTAGCCAACTACCAGGCGGGCAAAATTTCCCTGCCCATGGGTATGGAGAACGCCGGCCCCATTCGCTCCGTAGACGAGGTCGCCCACTGGCGTGATCGCGGGATTCGCTACGCTTCCCTGGCGCATTCTCGGAGTAACGCGCTCTCCGATTCCTCCTATGACATTAACGAGCGCTGGGATGGCCTATCCCCTTTGGGCAAGGCGCTCGTGCCGGCCTTGAATGATGCGGGCATCATGCTCGATCTCTCCCATGTGTCCGATAAGGCCGCCTATCAGATTCTCGAACTCTCGGCGGTGCCCGTGATCGCGTCCCATTCCAGCGCCCGACACTTCATTCCTGGCTTTCTGCGCAACCCCGATGATGCGCTGCTCCGGGCCATCGGCGAGAAGGGCGGCGTCGTCATGGTCAACATTGGCTCGTCCTTCCTGAGCCAGGCTTCCCGGCGTAGCAGTGAGCAAGCCACCCAAGCCTTTCAGGCCTACCTTCGCGAGAGCGGCGAAGCGCGGGATAGCGAAGCCGCCCGGGCCTGGCGCGCCGAATACGCGGAAGCCCACCCCTACCTGCGCGCCACCCTCGCGCACGTGCTGGACCACGTGGATTACATCGCCGGCATCGCCGGCATGAGCGCCGTGGGCATTGGGACGGATTTCGACGGCGTTGGCGATACGCTCCCCACGGGCATGCTCGACGTGGCCGCCTATCCCCACCTGATCGCCGGGCTGCTCTCCCGGGGCTATAGCGAAGCAGAAATTAAGGGGATTCTTGGGGGGAATCTGCTGCGGGTTTGGCGGACTGTCGATGCCTATCCCCGCGGCAAAGGCAATAGCTGAAGCGTCACGGAGGTGATCAACGGCTGAGGTTATGCACAAGCGCGGCCGAGGTGGGAAACTGGCCGCGCTTACTCCTCCCTCCTCACTTTCTTCACAAAAAGATCTCATAACTGTCTGATAATTATAAATTATTAAGATTTGTTCAAAAATTGACCAGTTTGAAAGAGCGCCCGTGAATAGGGGGCTCTCGTCCAACGAAGGGGAGTTTTCCCCAACCTTATCCACAGATTCTGTGGACAAACGCCAAAGATTTGACGTCGCGTCGGGCACTTTGCGCGATCAATCTGTGAGCCAGTCCCGCGGCACCAGATAACGCTCGTACAGCGCCGCCTCCGGCGTACCCGGTTCGGGCTGCCAGTTGTACTTCCAGGTGCAGAGGGGAGGTAGGGACGCCAGCACGGACTCAATCCGCCGCCCCGATTGAATGCCGTACTTGGTCCCTCGATCGATAGCCAGGTTGAACTCGGCGTAGCGCCCTCGCCGATAGAGCTGGAAATCTCGCTCCCGCTCGCCATAGGGCTGGGTCTTCCGACGCTCAAGAATCGGCAAGTAGGCGGGAAGAAGATGGTCTCCAACGCTTTGGGTCATGGCCCGAGCCGCTGCAAAGCCCCCTTCGGTCCAGTCGTCGAAGAAAATGCCGCCAAGGCCGCGCTGTTCCTGCCGATGGGTGAGCACGAAGTACTCATCGCACCAGGCTTTAAGGCGGGGGTAAAGGCCTTCCCCATGGCCCTCGAGGGCCGCCTCGCAGGTTCGGTGCCAATGCACCGCGTCGTCATCAAAGCCGTAGTAGGGGGTGAGGTCGAAGCCGCCACCAAAATACCAGGCCCCGGGCTCGTCCCCGGCGCCATCCACCACGAAGAGGCGGATGTTCATGTGGGTCGTCGGCGCATAGGGGTTTCGAGGATGCACAATGAGGGACACGGCCCCGGCCTGAAAGCCCCGCCCCGCCAAATGCGGATGGCGTTCCGTGGCCGCCGGGGGCAGGGAAGCGCCCACGGAATGGGTGAACTGCACGGCGGCCTTTTCAATCACCGGGCCATCGGCTAGGACCCGAGGCCGGGAGAGCCCCCCCCCATCCGTCGCAATTTCCTCCCGAAGGAAGGTGGCTTCCCCATCCGCGGCCTCAAGCCCGGCCACGATGCGATCTTGGAGCCCCTTTAGATAGTCAACAAAGGGACCAACGGTGGGTTGTTCGGACATAGCAAAAAATTCCCAGTGAAGGTTGTCAGCACCATAGCCCGAGCCTGCCTCAACAGGCCAGGGGGAACCTTGTCCCAAATCAAAGCTCAGGCAGGGCAGAGGTGAAACGGGACCGCCGCTCCCTTATGCTCAAAGGGGAGCAGTGATTTCCATTGCCTAAGAGAGGAGGGGGCATGGCCGGTATTTCAGCCTATGGCGCGTACGTTCCGCGCCTTCGTTTGCAGCGCAGCGCAATTGCCGCGGCGCACCAGTGGTCCGATCCAAGCTTTAAGGGAAAGGGGAAGGGGGAGCGCGCGATCGCCAACTGGGACGAAGACGCCCTCACCATGGCCGTGGAGGCGGCGCGGGATTGCCTGGTACACAATGCGGCCCCGGGGGACGACGCCCCTTCCGTGCTCGATGCGATTTATCTCGCCTCCACCAGCTTGCCCTTCGCCGATCGGCAAAATGCAGGCATTGTCGCCACAGCCCTGAGCCTGGACGGGCAGCGCCGAAGCCTCGATATCACGGGCTCGCAGCGGG
Source organism: Pseudomonadales bacterium (assembly GCA_016779325.1). GTDB lineage: Bacteria > Pseudomonadota > Gammaproteobacteria > Pseudomonadales > Azotimanducaceae > Salivita. Next base: position 14,100 of record JADHNU010000028.1, on the reverse strand, counting down.
CAGGCACCACGGCTCTCTTAGAGGCGCTGCAGGCCGCTGCCGGGCCCTACACGAACAGCGCCCTGGTAGTGGCCTCGGATAAGCGGCAAGCCAAGGCCGCCTCCGCCGGGGAACTGGCCTACGGCGACGGCGCCGCGGCTATGCTTGTGGAGGGCGGCGATGGGCTCCTCACGTTCCTCGCCGGCGTCACGGAAACCGCGGACTTCGTGGACCATTTTCGCGGGGCCGGGGAAGACTTCGATTACACCTGGGAGGAGCGCTGGATTCGCGATGAGGGCATCAGCAAGATCGTGCCCGCCGCGGTGCAAGCTGTGCTGGAGAAGGCCGGTCTCGAGGCCGACGCGGTAGACCACTTCATTTTTCCCTCCACCATTGCCCGCGCCGCCGACGGCGTCGCCAAAGCCGTGGGCATTAAGGGCGACGCGCTGGTCGATAACCTCGGCGCAAACCTAGGGGAATGCGGCGCCGCCCACGCGCTGGTTATGCTTAGCCATCTCCTTGAAGGGGGCCTTCGGCCCGGCGCCGTGGTGCTCGTGGCCGCCTTTGGGCAGGGGTGCGATGCGCTGCTGTTCAGGGCCACGGAGGCAGCCCGCACGCCCCAGGGGCAGCTTGGGGTCCGGGGCCACCTTGCGCAGGGCAAGGCCAGCGATAACTACATGCAATACCTCGCCTTTAACGATCTCATCACCCTTGAAAAAGGTATGCGAGCCGAGCGGGACGATTACAAAACGGCGCTCTCCGTGACCTACCGCAAGCGCGACATGCTCCTGGCCCTGGAAGGGGGAAAATGCGGGCAATGCGGTACGCTCCAGTTTCCGCGAACGGATATTTGCGTCAATCCGCAATGCGGGGCACACCATACGCAGACGCCCCATAGCTTTCGGGACAGCCGAGCCTCGGTGCTGACCTGGTCGGCGGACTACCTGACCTACATCCCCAACCCCCCAAGCCACTATGGCATGATCACCTTCGAAGACGGCGGTCGCTTTATGACCGACTTCACGGACGTCGATGTAGGGGAACTGGACGTCGGCACCCCGGTGAAAATGATGTTTCGGATCAAATCGAGCGACCGCCTTCGGGGCTTCGTTCGCTACTTTTGGAAGGCCGTGCCCCAGCGCGGCCAAAGCGCCTAAACCGCGGGAGGGCTAGGCAATGGCACGAGGAATCAAGGACAAGGTCGCAATCCTAGGCATGGGCTGCTCGCGCTTTGGCGAGCGCTGGGAAAGCGGCGCGGAAGAACTCATGGTGGAGGCCTATGAGGAGGCCCTCGCCGACGCCGGCATCGATGGTAGCCAGCTTGATGCCGCATGGTTCTCCACGCACTACGAAGAAATCAACGTAGGTAAGGGCGGCTTGCCCCTGGCCACGGCCCTTCGCCTTCCGAATATCGCCGTGACGCGGGTCGAGAACTTCTGCGCCTCCGGGTCCGAAGCCTTTCGCGGCGCCGTCTATGCCGTGGCCTCGGGGGCCTGCGATATCGCGCTCGCGCTTGGCGTGGAAAAGCTCAAGGACACGGGCTATGGCGGCCTGCCCGGTAGCCTCGGGGGCACGCTCAACGCCCAGTGGGCAGCCACGGGCTCGGCCCCAGGGAACTTCGCGCAGCTGGCCTCCGCCTACCGCGCTAAGCACGGCGTGAGCCGCGACGATCTCAAGCGCGCCCTGGCGCATATCTCCGTGAAGTCCCACGCCAACGGCGCGAAAAATGAAAAGGCTCACCTGCGCAAGCCCATTACGGCAGAGCAGGCCCTTAATGCCCCCATGATCGCGGAACCCCTTGGCCTCTTTGACTGCTGCGGCGTTTCCGATGGCGCAGCGGCCTGCATTGTGACCACCCCGGAAATTGCCAGGCAGTTGGGTAAGGAGCGCATCGTCACCGTGAAGGCGCTGCAGCTCTCCCTGTCCAACGGCAGTGAAGCCGGGCATAACAGCTGGGATGGCAGCTACTTCCATACCACCCGGATTGCGGCGCGCAAGGCCTATGAAGAGGCGGGCATCAAGAAGCCTAGGGAAGAGGTTTCCATGTTCGAGTGCCACGATTGCTTCTCCGTCACCGAACTCGTGACCATGGAAGATCTCCAGCTCTCGCCGGAGGGCGGGGCGATCACCGACGTGCTCGACGGTTTCTATGACGCGGAGGGCACCATTCCTTGCCAAATTGATGGGGGCTTAAAGTGCTTCGGCCACCCCATTGGAGCGTCGGGCATCCGCATGCTCTACGAGATGTATCTCCAGCTATCTCATCGGGCAGGCCCCCGGCAACTAGAGGCCCCGCGCATTGGCATGACGCACAACCTTGGGGGGTCCCCCATGTCGAATGTCGCAGCGGTCTGCATCATTGGGGCAGCGGACTAGCCCCGTCTTCGGGAGGCCCCGGGGGGGCCTCCCGCCTTACTCGTCCTTTCCGCTCAGTTCCCAGCGGTAGCCCACGCCGTAGACGGAGCGAATCCCCATGGCGTCGCCCATGATGGTCGACAGCTTTTTTCGCAGGTTTTTCATGTGCGTGTCGATGGTGCGATCGCTCACCACCCGGTGATCTTCGTAGGCCGCCGCAATGAGCTGATCCCGCGATAGGATCACCCCTTCGTTTTGCAGAAGCGCACTCAGAATGCGGAACTCGACCCGGGTGAGGTCCACGGCCTGCTGGGCAAAGACCGCCCGAAGGGCTTCGTCCTGCAGCTCGAGGCCTTCCCCTGGGTCCGAGCGCTGCCACTGCTGCCGCCGAAGCTGGGCCTTGACCCGAGCCACGAGCTCCCGGGGGCTAAAGGGCTTGCAGAGATAATCGTCGGCCCCCACCTCGAGCCCAAGGAGGCGGTCCACTTCCTCAACTCGGGCGGTCACCATGACGATCGGAACGGTGGACTCGGCGCGAAGGGCTCTGCACAGGGAAAGGCCATCGAGGCCGGGTAACATGAGATCCAGTACCACCAGATCGAAGCGGTCCTCCGCAAAGCGCGCCAGGGCATCATCGCCGCGATGAACCATCACCGTCTCGCAGCCCGCCGCCGTTAGGTAATCCGCAGCCAATCGGGCAATTTTGGGCTCGTCCTCCACAATCAGGACCCGTGCAGCAGCCGTCATCCGCCTCGTTCCTCCCGTCGCTTCGTTCGCAGTAATATCTGAATTCGGAGTCCCCCAAGGGGGCTTGCCTCCGCATAGGCCTCGCCCTCATGGGCTTCCGCGATGCGCCGCACAATAGCCAGCCCGAGCCCCGCGCCCCCGCTGGCCCGGGCTCGAGAAGGGTCCTGCCGCCAAAAGCGCGTAAACATCGACTCCAGGGCGGTGGCCTCAACCCCGGGCGCCGAGTCTTCCACGGTGATCCGAGCGCCTTCCTCAGCGGCCGTTACGGCAAGCTCCACCGCTCCCGGCGCATCGGTATAGCGCAGGGCATTCTCCAAAAGATTGTCGAGGAGCTGGGCGATGCGCACCGGATCGAGGGACAGGCGCCGATCAAGGCTCTGCTGCTTCAGCGTCAGGGTCAGCCCGGCATCCTCGAAGCGCCGCGCATGGCGGGCCTGAGCCTCTTCAAGGAGGGCGGGGAGGTCGCAGGGCTCATTCTGAAAGGCCAGGGCACCGACGTCGGCTAGGGCGAGGGCGTGGAGGTCTTCCACCAATCGGCCGAGCTGCCGCACCTCCGCATTGAGCGACGTCAGGCTCTGGGGCGTGAGGGGTCGGACCCCATCTTCCAGGGCTTCCAGCTCCCCCCGGAGCACGGTGAGGGGCGTGCGGAGTTCATGGGCCACGTCCGCAAGCCAGCGCTGGCGGGCCGACCGCGCCTGCCCCAGGGCCTCCGCAAGGCGGTTAAAGTCCCGAGCCAAAGCGCCAAATTCGTCGCTTCGATCGATGGCCAAGCGCGTACCGTAACGGCCTTCTCCCAGGGCCTGGGCCCCCACGGCGAGGGCTCGCACCGGCGCAAGCAAGCTCCGAGACAGACGCCAACCGGTAATGCCTGCAGCAAGCAAAATAAGGGCGGCAATCATCCAGAGCATCTCCAGCAGATCGGCCTCGAAGCGCAAATCCGTTTCCTGGTCGAGGCGGCGCACGGGATAGAGGGTAATGTAGCCCACGGTCTCCCCAGCCCAGCGAATGGGCTGGCGGCGCACTTCTGCCTCCCCAAGCTCCTGCATGGGCGCGGGAACGCGCACTTCGCCGGTTTGATCCAGGAGGGCCAGCCGCGACATGGTCGGGCGACGCAGGGGCCGGCTCGACGGGCCCGCAAGATCACTCCGGCTTGGCGCAAGCATGCTCTCCGGCGGCGCCGCCAAGGGGGAGGACAGGGGCGAGGGGGCGACGGGGGCATCCACCAGCGCGTCGATACGGTTACCGGGCACCTCCCGGCTAGAAACCCGGGCCGACCAAAGCAGCAGGCGCCGTGGGGGAATGGCGGCGGCCAGGGAATCCCAATCCCCGTAGCGCCCATAGATTTCCGAAATCTGGTCGGCCATGCGCTCAAGAATGGCCGCCTCCTGCTCGTTTACGTAACTGAGGAAGCGCGTCTGAAAGGCAATGCGCGACGCCACCGTATTGATCACGAGGACAAGTGCCGCCACGAGCATAACGATCGCCGTCACGCGAGCCGTCATGCCCACGCGAAAGCGGGTGCGAGTACCAGTGGAGTAGGGCGTAGCCATCGCGCGATCATACGCTGCCAGGACCGCGTTGGAAGGGACTGCCGCCTGCATTACCAGGACTGCTCCGCTACACTCGCTCCTAGCGCAAGGGGGAGAGGTGACATGAAAAAAGGCTTTGCGCTCGGCGTAATCCTGGCCTTGGGCCTGGGCGCAGGGTGGCTAAAGCGTCCCGTCGAGGAGGGGGTGGCTCTGGCCCGCGCCGGCGCCGCGTACAAAGCCAAACTGCTCTGTAGCGCGACCCTCGGCGCCGGGCGGGAGGCAACGGCCGTGCTCCAAAGCGAGCTCGGGGGAGCGGACTTTGCCATGGTCGACACCGACCTCGCCGCTCCGCGGGCTCAGGGGCACGCCCTCGTCTTCACGCGAGAGGCCCTGTTTCGGCAAGGGCTGGGGTGTACCCTTGTCCCTGCCGTCGGCGACCCCCTCCCTTCCAGCTTCAAAGCGCCTGCCATCGCGCCCAAGCCCTGGCCCGGCGGCGACCTGCGCGAGGCGGCCATCGCGGGCCTTAAGCGGCCCGCCCTCGAAGCGGCGCTCGCGGAAGCCTTCCGGGAGCCGACCCCGGAACGACCGCGACAAACTCGCGCCATCGTCGTCCTTTGGCGCGGAGGCCTCCTCACCGAGCGCTACGCCCCGGGGTTTGATGCGCAAACCCCGCTTCTGGGCTGGTCCATGAGTAAAAGCCTCACCAACGCGCTCGTAGGCATGCGCGTGCGCGACGGCGCGCTCCGCCTCGACGGCCCCGTGCCCCTGGTCGGATGGGCCGGCGACGAACGACGGGAGATCACCCTGGATCAGCTGCTCCGTATGTCCAGTGGCCTCGCTTTCACGGAGCACTACGACGCCTTCACTTCCGACGTCGTCTCCATGCTATTCGGCCCCGCAGCCGTGGACACGGGCGGCTTTGCCGCGCGCCAGCCCCTGGCCTTTGCCCCCGATAGCCACTGGTCCTACGCGAGCGGTACGACCAATATCATTCAAAAGGTGCTCCGGGAGAGCTTTCCCAGCACGGAGGCCTACTGGCGCTATCTCTTCGACCGCCTTTACGCCCCGCTCGGCATGACCCACAGTTTTTTAGAGCCTGACGCCGCGGGCACCTTCGTGGGCTCCTCCTTTGGCTACGGTAGCGCTCGGGACTGGGCGCGCTTTGGTCAACTCTTCTTAGATGATGGCATCTGGGCAGGGCAACGGCTTTTGCCCAAGGGTTGGGTGGACTACAGCACCACGCCCACTCCGAAGGCGCCCTATGGAAGCTACGGCGCCCACTGGTGGTTGAATGTCGGAGAGCCCGATGACCCTAGGGCCCGCCCCTTCCAAAGCCTGCCTCAAGACCTATATCGCGCTTCAGGCTTTGAGGGGCAAAACGTTATTATCGTGCCGAGTCGCGACTTAGTGGTCGTTCGCCTGGGCTATACGCCCGATGAGCGTCTTGCCGGCATCGAGGCCCTCGTTCGGGGCATTCTTGATGCCCTACCGCCCGATTAATAAGGAGTAGCCGTGAGCACCGCTGAAGCCCTTACGCCCATCCCCCTTGGGGATCTGAAGTGCTACGAAGACGCCCTCGCCGCCATGGAAGAGCGGCTCGCCCGCGCGCTGGCCCACCTAAAGGGCAAGAGTGCCGGTCTAGCACCGGGGCAAGACCTCATCGATCAGCACCAGCTGGCCGTCTATGACCTGGCCTTTTTCCGCGCCGAGCTTTCCGCCGCCCGCGCCGTCCAAAACTGGGCAGCCAGCCAAAGCGGGGCGAGCGCCCCGTTCTGTCAGAGCCTGGCCGGCGCCGTGGTAGCCGATACGCTCACCCAGCTGCGCCTGCGCCTCGGGGCCCGGGCCCTCGATTACGGCTTTACGCGAGAGGCCCTTGACGCGCCCTTTAGCGGGTTGATCGACGACGCCCTACAGCGGGCCAGCGATAGCGAGGCCCTCGAACGGCTGGGGGATGCGCTCCTTGCGCGCCAGGGCGACCTCGGCCCCCTCGAATTGCCCGAGGCCACCCGCATGATGCGCGACACCTTCGAACGCTTTGCCACCGACGTGGTCGCCCCCCAGGCCGAGGCAATTCATCGTCAAGACCTCACGATTCCCGAGGACATCATCGAAGGTTTAAAGGCGCTCGGCTGCTTTGGCCTGTCCGTGCCCGAGCGCTTTGGTGGGCTTCTCCCCGATGACCGGGAAGATACGCTCGGCATGATTGTCGCCACGGAGGCCCTGTCCAAGGCGTCCCTGGGCGCGGCCGGGAGCCTCATTACCCGGCCCGAAATCCTGGCGCGGGCGCTCTTGGCCGGGGGAACGGACGCGCAAAAAGCTCACTGGCTGCCGCGCATTGCCGCTGGCGAACCCCTCGTGGCCATTTCCGTCACGGAACCGGGGACGGGTTCAGATGTGGCCTCCGTGGCCCTCCGCGCCTCTCGCTGTGAGGGCGGCTGGCGCCTAAACGGCGCTAAAACCTGGTGCACCTTCGCGGGCAAAGCGGAGCTGATCCTCGTGCTTGCGCGCACCGATCCGGACCCGCAGGCCGGCCATCGGGGGCTCAGCCTTTTCCTTGTGGAGAAGCCCAGCACCACGGCGCACGAGTTTGCGCACCAAAGCCCTGGGGGCGGCGAGATGAGCGGCCGTGCCATCCCCACCCTTGGCTATCGGGGTATGCACTCCTTCGAGATGTTCTACGACGACTTCTTCGTACCCGATAGCCACGTTCTTGGCGGAGAAGAGGGCCTGGGCAAGGGCTTTTACTATCAAATGCGGGGCTTCTCCGGCGGGCGCATTCAAACGGCGGCGCGGGCCACGGGGCTCATGCAGGCGGCCTTCGAAGCCGCGCTGCGCTACAGCCAGGATCGGAAGGTCTTTGGCCAGAGCGTGGCCGACTACGGGCTGAGCAAGGTCAAGCTGGCGCGCATGGCCATGGCGCTTCAGAGCGCTCGCCTGTTAACGCTGGACGTCGGCAAGCTCCTCGATGCGGGGGAAGGGCAGATGGAGGCCAGCCTCGTGAAGCTCTATGCCTGCCGCGCTGCGGAAACGGTATGCCGGGAGGCCCTTCAACTTCATGGCGGCATGGGTTATGCCGAGGAAACGGCCGTTTCTCGCTATTTTGTGGACGCCCGCGTTCTGTCGATCTTTGAGGGGGCGGAGGAAACGCTGGCCCTTAAGGTGGTGGGCCGGGCCTTACTGGCCTAGGCTTGGAAGAAGCGAAGCACTAGGGCGATGGGATGATTGCCCGCAACTTGGGAGCATTTCACATGGCAAGTGGGGGAAAGGGCGGGGCATCCGCACTGATCTGGACGGGCGTCGGCCTTGTCGCAGGGGTTGGCCTCGGCTGGTGGACCGGAAACTACAGCGCCTACACCGTATTCGGTTTGCTTTTCGGCTGGATGACGGGGCTATCGCTGGCAAAAGCTGGGCACTAAAGCCGATTTAAAAAAAGGCTGGGGCGCACGCGGCGCCCCGGCCTTTTTTGTGAGCGCGGGGCAGCGCGCTAGGACAGCTCGTGGGCCCGCGCAAGGTCCGCCTTAAGCGTGCGCCCGGCCAGAAGATAGCTCCCCGTCGACAGCACGTTGAAGACCAGCACAATCACCAGGGCCATCTGCAGCGAACCTTCCCCATAGCTTGAACGCAAAAGGTCACTCATGATCCCCACAAACTGCGGCCCCAGGCCCAAGCCAATCAAGTTCAAGATGAAAAGCAGGATGCTGGCGGCCAGGGCCCGCATGCGCAGGCCCACTAGGCTTTGCGCCAAGGAGAAGGTCGGGCCGAGGTAGTAGGACCCGAGGAAAGTGGGAATGGCGTAGACCCAAAGCCCAAACCAGGGATCGTCGTGGGTGTAGACGTAGTAGGCGAAGGGCACGGAAATGAGTGTAGCCAGGCCGGGCAGCCAGACATACCAGCGCACGTCCCGCTTCGCGAAGCGGTCCCCCAGAAGCCCCCCAAGGAAGGTGCCGGCCATGCCAGGAATTCCCAGCCAGAAAAGCGCCGTGCCAATATCCGTTGTCGTGAAGTCATGGGTTCGGATGAAGAAGGCCGGAATCCAGTAACCCACTCCGTACCCCACGAAGGCGTGGAGGCCGCCGCCAATGGCCATGTAGCGGAAGCTCTTCCGCGCCCATAGGGCGAGAAAGACCTCCTTCACCGGGGGCAGGGCGGTCTCCGGCTTCGGCACTTCGCTGCGCGCCGGCTTTACGTCACTGGCGCCGCGTACGGGCTCCCGAAGCGTGAAGCGCACCAAGAGCGCGAGGCCCACGCCGGGCATACCGACAATAAAAAAGGCCATGCGCCAGTCGAAGGCGTCGTTGATCCAGCCGCCGAGTAAATTCCCGAGCATGGTACCCACGGGAATGCCCAGCGCGTAAATACCGAGCGCTGTGGCGCGGCGATCGGCAGGGAAAATATCGGAAATCATGGAGTGGGACGGGGGACTGCCTCCCGCTTCCCCCACGGCCACGCCAATGCGACAGGCCAGGAGATGAACAAAACTTCCGGCAAGGCCACACAGCGCGGTCATGCCACTCCAGATTGTTAGGCACACGGCCAAAATATTTCGACGCACGCCACGATCGGCGAGGCGCGCAATGGGAATGCCTAGGAACGTGTAGAAGAGCGCAAAAGCAATGCCCCCCATGAAGCCCATCTGCGTGTCCGAGAGGCCCAAATCTTCCTTAATGGGTTGGGCTAGGATGCCAAGAATTTGCCGATCGATGAAATTGAAGATGTAAACGACGAAGAGCAGACCTAAGGCGTACCATCGATAGACGGGGCCAAATTGCTCATCGGCCTGCGCGGTCGCGCCAGCCCCCGGTGCCTGCTCTGCCATGCGATTCTCCCCGGACGCGATCTTGCGTCTCAGGCGCCTTTTAGCCCGGGAAAAAGCAGGGGTCAAGGCAATGCAAAGGGCCCCGGTGCTGAGTATACTCGGGGGGCGCGGGCATCGCCGTTGACAATCACGAGGGAGCACCTATGAACGTTGAGTTCTCCGCCCAGGACCTAGAATTTCAAGCCGAGGTTAAGGCGTTTATCGACGAAAACCTCACGCCGGACATGCGGGAGGTGCTGCAGCGCAGCCCCACGGGCCATCTGTCCAAGGCCCTCCAGATTGAATGGCAGCAGCGCCTCGCTAAGAAGGGCTGGGCCGTACCGAACTGGCCCGCGGAATGGGGCGGTCCCAGCTGGACGGCCACGCAGAAGTACATCTTCGACCTTGAGATGTCGAAGGCGAGCGCTCCGCGCGTGCTGCCCTTTGGGGTCACCATGGTGGCGCCGGTCATCATGAAATACGGCTCGCAGGAACAGAAAGACAAGTACCTGCCCGATATTCGCGATTCCAAAGTGTGGTGGTGCCAAGGCTACTCCGAGCCGGGCTCGGGCTCGGACCTCGCGTCCCTGGCCACCACGGCGAAGCGCGACGGCGATGACTACGTCGTTAACGGCACCAAAACCTGGACCACCCTGGGCCAGCACGCCGATATGATCTTCTGCCTCGTGCGTACCTCAAAAGAGGAAAAGCGTCAGGACGGCATCTCCTTCCTCCTCATCGACATGAAGAGCGAAGGCATTACGGTGAACCCCATTGTCACCCTAGATAACCCGCCTCCGGGGCACCAGGAAATCAATACGGTGTTCTTTGAGAACGTGAAGGTGCCGGCGGAGAATCTCATCGGCGAAGAAGGGAAGGGCTGGACCTACGCGAAGTATCTGCTTGAATTCGAGCGGGGCAATGCTTACGCGCCGGCGCTGCTCGCCAAGCTCGATCGCATTCGCAGCTATGCGGCCCAGCTTGAAGCCAGCGGCGAGCCTCTCGCCCAGGATCCGAACTATCAGCGCAAGCTGGCGGATACGGAAATTTCCATTCGCGCCATGGAGTTCACGGAGCTGCGCATCCTCAGCGCGCTGTCTTCGGGGCAGAACGTGGGCCCGGAGTCCTCCATGCTGAAGTGCCGAGGCACGGAGCTCCAGCAGCAGGTGGCTGAGCTCGCGCTGGAAACGGTTGGGGCCCAAGGCATTCCCTTCCACCACCCCGATCCGAGCGCAGGCATCAACGAAGAGCCCGTCTACGACTGGACTTCCGCTAAGGCGCCGCTGCACCACTTCAACATTCGTAAAGCCTCCATCTACGCAGGCTCTAACGAGGTGCAGCGCAACATTATGGCCAAACTGGTCCTGGGGCTCTAAGCGCCCCGCCTGGGCCATGCGCTTCGGCGTACTGGATCAAACCCCGGTTCGTCCGGGGAGCACCGCGGTCGAGGCGCTCGGGGAATCCGTGCGCCTCGCCCAGCACGTGGAAGCCCTTGGTTTCGACCGCTATTGGCTTGCCGAACACCACGGCGGCCAAGCCCTTGCGGGCCCCGCGCCGGAAATCCTCACGGCTCGCATCGCCAGCGCCACCCAAACCCTTCGGGTCGGAACGGGGGGCGTCATGCTTATGCACTACTCCCCGTTCAAAGTCGCGGAGCAGTTCCGCGTGCTCGAAGCGCTCTTTCCCGGGCGGATTGATTTGGGCATTGGCCGCGCACCGGGGGCCGATGGTCACACCTCGGCCGCCCTCGGCTATGGCAACGGGGTCGGGCCCGACTACTTCGCTGCCAAGGTTGCGGACCTCCACGCTTGGCTAACGGACACGACGCCCCATACCCCGGCGCTCAGTACCGTGCGCTGTGGTCCAAGCACGCCCTCGGCCCCCGAGCTCTGGCTCCTGGGTTCCACGGACCAAAGCGCCCAGCTCGCAGCCCACCTGGGGCTGCGCTTTGCCTTCGCCCACTTCATTGCGCCGGAGCAGGCCGCCGCCATCCTTCGCCTCTATCGGGAACGCTTTCGGCCTTCCCCAACCCTCGCGGCGCCCTACGCGTCCCTGGGGGTGTTCGTGCTGTGTGCCGATACGGAGTGTGAAGCCCAGGCCCTGGCCCGATGCCGCGATCTTTGGCGAGGACGCCTCGCTCGGGGGGAACCGGGCCCCTGGCCGACCGTCGCGGAAGCAGAGCGGGTGCTGGGCACGGATGCCCCCGCCGGGGGCCAACACGCGATCGCGGGTACGCCGGCCGTGGTGAAGCAGCGCCTTACGCAGCTACTCGAGGAAACAGGCGTGGACCACTGCAGCGTGATTACCATTACCCCGGAGCATGCTCAGCGGGAACTCAGCTATCGGCGCTTGGCGGAGGCCTTCTCGCTCAAGGCCAGCGCCGCGGCCTAGGCCACAAGCCTAGGCCGAGAAGGGGAAGGCCGTCTCTGCCGGTTCCGCAATCACCGGATTGTCAATTTCCCCGAGCCCCGTAATGGCCACTCGCACTCGATCACCCGCCTTCAGGTAAGCCGGGGGCTTCATGGCATGGCCAATGCCCGCGGGGGTGCCGGTGAAGATCAAATCCCCCGGCTCGAGGGTAAAGGCCGCGGAGAGGTGCGCGATCAGCGCAGCGCAAGGAAAGATCATGAGGGCCGTGGTGCTCTCTTGACGGAGCTCGTCGTTCACCCAGGTTTTTACCGCGAGAGCCTGGGGGTCGGGCACCTCGTCTGCCGTGGTGAGGTAGGGACCGATGGGGCCATGGGTATCAAAGGATTTACCCATGGTGAACTGGGGCGTCTGCAGCTGCCAATCGCGCACGCTGACGTCGTTCCCCACGCAGTAGGCGCCGACCACTTCGAGGGCTCGGGCCTCGGGCACATGGCGACAGCGCTGGCCAATGACCAGCACCAGCTCCCCTTCGTAATCGAGCGCCTCCGAAACCCGTGGCCGATGGATGGGATCGAAGGGCCCGGTAATGCAGCTTACCTGTTTGGTGAAGACCGTAGGGCAGGGTGCGACCGTGCCCCCAAACTCCTCGGCGTGCGCGCGATAATTCAAGCCAATGGCGAGGCACTTCCGAGGCGCCAGGGGAGCGGCCAAGGTCCCGTCCGTGACGGGCATGGCCTCGGCTTTCTTCGCAGCGGCCAGCACCGCGTCCCGCGTTTCCCCTGACCAGGCCAGGCAGGCGATGAGGTCTTCAGGGGCAGCCGCCCCAAGCTGAGCCCAGGGGAGGGCAGAGAAGGGGACGAAGCGGTCTGCGGGGGCGCCAAGCAGCACCCCGGGCACCGGCGACAACGCCCCGGCGGGACAAAACTGCGCAAGTTTCATAGCGGTTTCCTAACGGGCCACGCAGCTTCGGCAGCGGCCTCGGACTTCAACGGTTTGGAAGGTGGGTTCAAAGCCTGCGTCTTCCGCCTGGGCTTCGAGGGTGGATGCCAGCTTGGAGGAATGCAGCTCCTCGACGAGCCCGCAGTCGTCGCAGATCAGAAACTGGCAAACGTGGGCCCCCTCGGGCGCTTCGCAGCGCGTAAACCCGTTCGCGGACTCAATGCGGTGAATCAGGCCAAGGTCTAAGAGGAACTCGAGAGCTCGATACACCGTGGGGGGCTTCGCCGCGGGATCTTCCTTCTGCAGCGTGGCCAGCAAATCGTAGGCCCCCACCACATCGTGGGAGCCCCAAATGAGCTCGAGCACCCGGCGCCGGTTCGGCGTCAACCGCGCCTTTTTCAGGCTACATATCCGCTCTGCGGCGGCCAGGGCCGAGGCCACGCAGGCGTCGTGATCATGGTGCTTTCCCGTGGTCATGGTCCGCCTCCGTAAAGCTTCACCTGCTCCGCGTGAAGCTGATAGGCCGCTTGTGCCATGGCGCTGTCCACCGCTGCGGTACGGAGGATGCCTTCCACCTCCCAGGCTTCGTAGATGCGGTCGGCTGCCAGGCCTCGCCGTGTGGTCACGTAGATAATTTGATTGGCGGGGGGCGGCGGGACGTGAACGCAGGCGCCGAAGTAGGGCACCAGTAGGAACTCGTCGATGGTCTGCTCCCGCGTAATATTCAGGGGCACAATGAAGCCGGGAATGCGAACCCGCTGCTGGTCGAGCGCCCCGACCACCAATTCGCTCATCGCCAGCGCGCCCCAGGGCGTCGGCTGAGCCATGGGATCGGGGCTCGCGTGATCAATGGCCAGCGGCGCGAGGGCCTGCTCCGCGAGGTGCGGCGGAATAAGCTCGGTCCACTTCAAGCGGCGCGCCTCTTCCCCATGGGTCGGTGCAACCCAACACAGGACGAAGAGGAGGGCAAGGCGTTGGCCGAAGCCTTGGATCATGACCAAAGTCCCCTAAACTGAACCCGCTAAGTGTACCCCGGTACCGAACAGAACCAAGAGGAAGAACCGCCATGTCGGGTATTGGCCCCGCAGTGGTCGAGCACTACCTGGCCCACCCAGCGGCCTGGCCCTTTGACGGCAGCGCGCCCGTGCGCTTGGAAGAAACGCATAGCGCCTGGGTGCTCCTTGGGGAACGGAAGGTCCTTAAGATCAAGAAGCCCGTGAACTTCGGCTTTCTCGATTTTTCTACGCTCGAACGCCGCCGCGCCTGCTGTGAAGCCGAAGTGCGCTTGAATGGGCGCTTCGCCCCAAACCTTTACGAAAGCGTGGTCACGTTCACCCGCAGCGCCCGTGGCCTCCGGTGCGAGCCCGGCGCGCACTCAGGTGACGA
>JADHNU010000027.1 GCA_016779325.1 Pseudomonadales bacterium | reverse complement strand
GGTGGTGTATCCCGGGGAGGTCTTGGCCCGTCACCCCTCCAGCCTCTATCAGGCGGCCACGGAGGGGCTGGTGCTCTTCGCCCTGCTGTGGACGCTGACGAGCCGGCCCCGGCCCCCGGGCTTTGCCTCTGGCACCTTTTTGCTGGGTTATGGGTGTCTGCGCTTTGGCACCGAGTTTTTCCGAACGCCGGATCCGCACCTTGGGTTCCAAGCGCTGGGGCTCACCCAGGGGCAGTGGCTTTGCCTGCCCATGATCCTTGCCGGCTTTGCCTTCCTCGCCTGGGGGCGCCGTGGGCATAATGCCCGATCGGTGATTTAGGAGCGACGCCATGGATGCCTATCTGGGCCTACTGCGGGAGCTGCGCGAAGACGGGGTGTATCGAGAAGATCGCACTGGCGTGGGCACCTATGGCCTGTTTGGCCGACAGCTGCGCTTTCCCCTCCAGGAGGGCTTTCCCCTCGTCACCACGAAGAAGGTGTTTCTAAAGGGCATCATCCATGAGCTCCTCTGGTTCCTGGCTGGGGAGACCAACGTCAAACCCCTACAGGACGTTGGCGTGCATATTTGGGATGAGTGGGCCGATGAACATGGCGAGCTTGGGCCCGTCTACGGTGCCCAGTGGCGCTCCTGGCCGGCGCCGAACGGCGAGCGTATCGATCAGATCAGTCGTCTCCTTGAGGGCCTTCGCACGAGCCCCTATTCCCGCCGCCATATCGTGAGCGCGTGGAATCCAGCGGAGGTCGACAACATGGCCTTGCCCCCGTGCCACACTCTTTTTCAGTTTTATGTGGCCGAAGGGCGCCTGTCCTGCCAGCTATACCAGCGTAGTGCGGACTACTTCCTGGGCGTGCCCTTTAACATTGCCAGCTATGCGCTGCTGACCTTGATGATTGCCCAGGTGCTCGACCTTGCCCCCGGTGACTTCGTCCACACCTTTGGCGATGTGCACCTCTATGCGAATCATCTGGAGCAGGCGGATCGGCAGCTTGCGCGCACGCCCTACTCCTTGCCCACTATGCACCTGAACCCCGAGGTGAAAGATCTCTTCGCCTTTCGCTACGAGGATTTCCGCCTCGAAGGCTACCAGTGCCATCCGGGCATTCTTGCCCCCATCGCCGTTTGACCGTGGGTGCTAAGGCCCCTGCCCTGGCCCTGATCTGGGCCATGGCCGATAACCGCGTGATTGGCGCTGATGGCGGTCTGCCCTGGCGCTTGCCCGGGGAGCTGGCCTACTTCCGGGCCATGACCCTGGGGAAGCCGGTGATCATGGGGCGCAAGACCTACGACTCCCTCCGCAAGCCCCTGCCGGGCCGAACGAATATCGTCATTACCGCCGACCCCAGCTTTACGGCGCCGGAGCGGGTGTGGGTGGTGCGGTCCGTGGAAGAGGCCCTGGCTCGGGGCCGGGCGAAGGCCGAGGCCGACGGGGTCGCCGAGGTGATGGTTATCGGGGGTGCGACGATCTACGCTGCGTGCCTTCCGCAGGCGGACCGGCTCTACCTGACGGCGGTGCACGGCGCGCCGGCGGGAGACACGGTCTTCCCGCCCCTCCCTACTGGGGTTTTTGAGGAACGGCGGCGCCTGTTTATTCCGCGCGAGAGCGACGACAGCTTCCCCTACTCCCTCGTGTACCTCACCCGAGCGCGCGCCCCCGCCTAGGGCAGGGAAATGGTGGCGCCGGGGCCCAGGGGCCAGTCGAAGGCAATCCAGACCCCCAGCAGGGCCGACCAGCACAGCAGCAGCGCGAGGCTATAGGGCAGCATGGTGGCCATAAGGGTCCCCACGCCGGCGCGGCGGTCGTAGCGCTGCATGAACGCCACCACCAACGCGAAATAGGGCATGAGCGGCGTCAGGACGTTGGAGACCGAGTCGCCGATGCGATAGGCCATCTGCGAGGCCTCTGGACTGATGCCCAGGAGATACAGCATGGGCACGAACACCGGCGCCATGATGCCCCACTTGGCGGAGGCGCTGCCGATCACCAGATTGATCAGCGCAGCGATGAGGATAAAGGTGAGCAACAGGGGGAGGGTGCCCAAATCTAGGGTCTGCAGCACCGCAGCGCCATGAATGGCCGTGATCACCCCGAGCTGGGTCCAGCCGAACCAAGCTACGAATTGGGCGGCAAAGAACATTAGCACCAGGTAGCCGGCCATGGTGGCCATGGTCGCCTCGAGGGCTTCCATCACCGCCGTGCTCGAGGTGAGCGTGCCAGCGGCCCGGCCGTAAGCGATGCCCGCCGCGGCGGCAAAGAGGGCGATAAGCACGACAATGGCTGAGATGGCCGGGGAGCCCAAAATGCCGCCGGTGTCGGGGTTACGCAGTACCCCATCCGCGGGCACCAGGGCCCAAAGCAAAAGCCCAAGCCCAACTAAGCTCACCCAACCCGCGGCGCGGAGGCCAGCGGCGGAAACGGCGATTTCGGGGTCGTGGCTTCCATCGCCCTCCCCCGCATAGGCGCCTAGGCGGGGCGCCGTGATGCGCTCGGTTACCCAGGTGCCAGCCAGGGCGATGAGCACGGTGGAGGCAATAATGAACCACCAGTTGCCGGCGGCGGTTACCTCGTAGGTGGGGTCAAGCAGGCGCGCCGCTTCCGTGGACAGCCCCGCAAGAATGGCGTCTAGGGAACCGATCATCAGGTTCGCCGAGTAGCCGGCGGAGACCCCGGCGAAGGCCGCCGCAATCCCGGCGAAGGGGTGGCGCCCGGCGGCATGGAAGAGCCAGCCCGCCAGGGGGATGAGCACGACGTAGCCCGCGTCCGCGGCCAGGCTAGAGAGCACGCCCGCGAAGACCACAAAGAAGCTCAGAAACTGAGGTCGGGCGGCCGCCACCAGGCGCGCCAGCAGCGCACCGAGAAGCCCGGAGCGCTCCGCCAGGCCAAGGCCCAGCATGGCTACGAGGACCGTGCCGAGGGGCGCGAAGCTTGTAAAGTTGCTCACCGTGCCCTCGAGCATGCGCCGAAGGCCCGGGCCGTCGAGCAAGCTGATGGCCTTCACTTCCGCGCCGGTAATGGGGTGCACCGCGGACCAGCCCAGAAAGCCGCCCAGGCCGGACAGTAAAACCACGCCCAGGGCCAAGGCGGCGAAGAGCGTCGCAGGATGGGGGAGTGAGTTGCCTAGGCGCTCAATCCGGTTCAGGATGCCTGCCACGCCCGCCGCCTGATCCGTAAGGGGTCCCGTGTCCCGATTCATCCCGTTGTCCTCTGACTGTCGCCGAAGGGTCCATCCTGACCCGCGGTGCCCCGTGGCGGCAAGTTGATGACCGCCCGTCGCGGGCGCATTGGCATTCTCGCGAATCCCATGGCCGGTCGGGACGTGCGCCGGCTCGCTGCCCGCGCGTCGGAAGTCACCCATCAAGCTAAGCGCGAAATGGTGGCCCGCATTGCCGCGGGGGCGGACGCCGCTGGGGTAGAAACGTTGGTGGTGCATCAGGAGCCCTGGCGGATCAGTACCGGTGCCCTGGAGGGCATGGAGCTTGGGGCGCGGGTCGAGACCGTGGACCCCGGTCCCCTCACCCACAGCGGAGCCGATACGGCCGCCGCGGCGTTGGCGATGCGGGCTTTGGGGGTGACCGTTCTGGTCGTCCTCGGGGGCGATGGCACCCATCGCGCCGTCGCCCAGGTTTGGCCCGACGCCCCCATGGTGGCCGTGTCCACGGGCACGAACAACGTCTTTCCAAGCTTGATTGAACCGACCCTCGCGGGGCTCGCCGCAGGGCTGATCGCGAGCGGCAAGGTGCCCCTGGGCGCTCACTCTCGGCGCAGCAAGGTGGTGCGGGTTCGGCCCTATGAGGGGCCGGCGACCCTTGCCCTGATCGATGCCGTTTTGCTCCGCAATGATCACCCGGGAAATCGGCTGCCTATGGCGCCAGAGAATATCGATCGCGCCTTACTCACGGTGGCCTCTCCCGCGTCCGTGGGCATCTCGCCCCTGGGCGGCATGCTCGCGCCCCTGAGCGCGGCGGAAGATGGGGGTGTGCTCGTCACCTGTAACCGCGGGCCGGGGGATCGGCGTATGCAGGTGCCGCTTTCCCCGGGGCGGTTCTGGGAGGTGGCCGTGAGCGAAGCCCATCGCGTGGCCAGCGCCGTCACCGTGCTCTTCGAGGGCCCGGGGGTGATTGCCCTCGATGGCGACCGGGAAATCAAACTGGGCCTGCGAGAGCGGGCGCGTCTCCATGTCGAGCGCTCGGGGCCTCGGGTCATCGATGTGCCCGCGGTGCTCCACTTTGCCGCCGAGGCGAATCTCTTCTAGAGCAACTGGTACAATCGCGGGTCGCCCGAGCTAGGAAGGAAGCGCCCATGATCGTCAAACCTCGCATCCGCGGATTCATCTGTACCACGGCCCATCCCCTGGGCTGTGCGGAAAGCGTGGATGCGCAGGTTCGCACCGTGAAGGCCCAGGCGCCGCTGACGCACGGGCCCACGCGGGTTCTGGTGTTGGGCTGCTCCGCTGGCTACGGGCTGGCGTCGCGTATTTCCGCCGCCTTTGGCGCCGGCGCAGAAACCCTCGGGGTGTCCTTCGAGAAGGCCCCCACGGAGGGCAAGACGGCCAGCACGGGCTATTACTGCAACCGGGCCTTCGAGCGCGCCGCAGCCCGGGAGGGGCTGTGGACCGAAACGCTCGAAGGTGACGCGTTTTCCGATGCGCTTAAGGCCCAGGTGGTGGAAACCTTGAAAGCCCGGGGCCCCGTGGATCTCGTGGTTTACAGCTTGGCCTCTCCGGTGCGACAGGATCCGGAAACGGGCACGCTCTGGCGCAGTGCCATCAAGCCCGTGGGTGAGCGGTTTCATGTCAAAACTCTGAACGTGGATAAGGGGGAGGTCCACGAGGTCGACCTCGAGCCCGCCACGGAAGAGGAAATTGCTGCGACCGTGAAGGTCATGGGCGGCGAAGATTGGGAACGGTGGATGAGCACCCTAGATGGGGCGGGGCTGCTCGCGCCGGGCTGCCAAACGGTGGCCTATACCTACATTGGCAGCGAGCTCACCTGGCCCATCTACTGGCACGCTACCTTGGGTAAGGCGAAGGAAGATCTCGACCGCGCGGCTGCCGGGCTGCGCCAGCGCTTGGCTTCGAAGGGCGGCGATGCGCGGGTGGCGGTGTTGAAAGCCGTGGTCACCCAGGCAAGCGCCGCGATCCCCGTGGTCCCTCTGTATGCCTCGCTGCTATTTCGTGTCATGAAAGAGCAAAATCTGCATGAAACGATCATCGAGCATATTTGGCGCCTCTTCGAAACGGGGCTCTATGGAAGCCAGGCGGGCTTGGACGCAGTCGGGCGGCTGCGCCTAGATGATTGGGAGCTGCGGGAGGGGGTTCAAAGGGAGGTGAAGCGCCGTTGGCCCGTGGTCACCACGGAGAACCTCCCGGAGCTCGCCGATCTTGACGAGTTCCGCCGCGCCTTCCTTCAGGTTTTTGGCTTCGCCATCCCAGGCGTCGATTATGAGCAGGCGGTGAATCCGCTCACCATCGAGCCGGTGCCAGCCCCCTAGAAAATGCCAGGCGCGGCGCATCGGCGCCGTCCTAAGGAGCGGGTGCAAAAATGCTATACGCCTTTCGGATCGATCAAGGCAGCTTGCGCCAGGTGGAGGACGCCGCCCTCCATCCGGAATGCGACTGGCTCGATCTGGTTGCGCCCGACGAGGCGGAGCGGGCGCTGGTGGACGTGCGCTTTGGGGAAGTGCTGCCCACGGCGGACGACATGGAGGAGCTCGAGGCGTCGTCCCGCTACTTCATCGATGAAGACGGCATTCACGTCCACTCCCTTTTCATGTATCGGGCCGATGGGCGACCTCGCAACGGCACGGTGGCCTTTACCCTATCCCGAGCGCGTCTGCTGTCCTCTCGGGATAACGAGATGCCCGATTTCCGGCTCATGCGCCTGCGTGTGCGCAATGCTCGGGTGGCCGCCGACTCTCCGCTGCAAATCCTTCTTGCGCTGCTTGAGCAGAAGGTGGATCACCTCGCCGATGAGCTCGAGGAGCTCTACGCCACCCTTGAAGCCGTGAGTCAGTCGGTGCTGAAGGAAGACGAAGAGTCGAACGGCAGCCTCGAAGACGACATCGACGAGCTCGCGGAGATTGAGGATACCAACGGAAAGGTGCGGCTGTGCCTGCTCGATACGCAGCGTTCCGTATCCTTTCTGATGCGGCACATCCGGGATGATAACGACGCCCTGGCCACCTGCCGCGAGGTGCTGCGGGATGCGGAATCGCTCCTCACCCACACCACCTTCGTCTTTGAAAAGGTCAACTTTTTGATGGCGGCGGCGCAGGGTTTTATCAGCATTCAGCAAAACCAGATCATCAAGATCTTTTCCATCGCTGCCGTAGTGTTTCTGCCCCCCACCCTCGTGGCCAGCATCTACGGTATGAACTTCGCGTTCATGCCGGAGCTCCAGTGGAAGGGGGGCTACCCCTTCGCCCTGGGCTTAATGGTGCTTGCGGGAATCGCCCCCTACCTCTTCTTCAAGCGTAAGGGCTGGCTCTAAGCCCCGTGGAGGGCAAAGAGCCGCTCCCGGTCGGCACTAAAGCGCCGCCCGGCCAGAAAGAAAAGGGGCATGGCGAGCAAGCTAATGAGGGTAAAGACCACAAGGGTCCAGGTGTAGGGCTGGGCGACCCCCGCCTCGAGCATCCAGTCGATGCAGAGCCCCCCGGCCGTAATGCCGAAGCCAAGGCCAATCAGGTTGAGCATTAAGATGTAGAAGGCCACCACCGTCGCACGAATTTGCGGCGGGACGAGCTCCTGCACGGAAGCGAAGGTGGGGCCGTAGAACGCGCCGAGTTGGAAGTACCCGACAAACACCCCCGCCCAAAACCAGATGCTTTCCGGATCAACGAGGCGGTAGGCCACGTTGAAGGGGGCCAGCACGAGCAGAATCCAGAATAGGAAGGTGGCTCGGCCTTGGCCCGTTCGGCGTTGCCACCAGTCGCCTCCGAGGCCGCCGAAGAGGTTGCCCAGCACGCCCGCCGCGACGGCGATCCAACCCGTCGTCTCCGCGATGTAGGCCCGCTCGAAGCCCCGCTCCTGCACATACCAGAGCTGGTCAAAGGCGGCGGCACCAAGGATGAAGTGGAGCGCGACGCCCCCGGCCATGGTCAGGGCGAGGGCCGGAGAAGAGCGTAGCGCCAGCGCCGCCGTGGCGAAAATCTCCTTTAGCTTCGGCCGCTCGGCAGGGGCCCCGACGCTGTGGCGCCGGGGCGTCTCCTTCACGAAGAGCATGACCACAGCCAGCGCAATGCCAACCGCCCCAAGTAGATAAAAGCAATTGCGCCAGCCAATGCTGGGCCCAAGGGTGCCTGCGATGACCAGGGAGGCCCCCACGCCGATAGGGACTCCCATGTAGTAGGCCCCGGCGGCGAAGCCCAGGCGCGCTGGCGGAAAGCGGTCCGCCAGCATGGACATGGAGGTGGGCGTCAGCACCGACTCGCCGACGCCGATGAACATCCGGGGCAGGGCGAGGGAGGCGAAACCCTTCGCCGCGCCGGAAAGGGCCGTGAGCGCGCTCCACAACGCGAGGCCCGCAGCCACCAGCCGAGGCCGGTGGAGCAGATCCGCGGCCGCGCCCATAAACAGACCCATCACGGCATAGAAGACAATGAAAGCGAAGCCCGTCAGCAGGCCAAATTGCGAATTACTGAGACCGAGGTCTGGAACGATAAAATTCGCGAAGCTCGCCAAGAGCTGGCGATCCACAAAATTCATCACGTTCAGCAAGGCTAAGAACGCCAGAAAGCCATAGTGGCGCAGGGCCACGTGCTCATGTTGCTCGTTCATCAGGCTCCCCTCCCCCGAACGATAAATGGAATGACAACGGGTTCCGGCGCGTGCCCACGCCCTGGCTAAACGCCCTCCCCGGGATGAATATGCAGACGACGCCCCGTGAGCTCCGGCAGCTGCTCGTTAGACCAGATCTTGCGCAGAAAACGCGGATTTTTTGACGACATATCGATCTGGTAAAGGCTGTCTTCTCGCAGCGCCTTCGAGCGCCCCTCCAGGCCAAGGAGGTCGGCCAGATGCCGAGCGAGCCAGCGCTCAATCTTCAGCACCACCATTTTCCGCCGGAGCCGGCCCTGCACATCCCGGTTTAGCACCGTAGGCAGGGTATTTAAGGTCAGGATTTCGTCGAGCGCGCCGTCGGCCATTTTCTGGCGACCTTCGTCGCTCGCATAAAAGTGGGTGACACCAAATACCACCCGGCGCGGCTGAAGGGAGCGGAGGTAGCGACAGGCTTTCACCACCGTGGAGCCGGTGCGCACCATGTCATCGAGTAGCACAACGTCCCGTCCCGCGACGGCCTCTGCCGCGTCGGCGAAATCCGGGTGCAAGGTGATATCCACGCTGCGCTCCCCCGAGCGCGCCTTGTCGAGCACCACCAGCTTAGCCTCGCTGAGGCCCAGGCGATCGAATAGCTCCGTAACAAAGGGGCGTGCGCCCTTGTCCGGGGCACACAGCACAAGGCCTTCGCCGTGGTCCCCGTGCTGAACAATGTTGGCGTTCAGCAAATAGTCGGCGTAAAGCTCGTAGGGGATCAGGTTGTGGAAGCGCTCCTCGAAGATCTCCGTAAAGACGCGCTGCACGGAGCGAGAATGGTTGTGCACGGTGATAACGCGATCGACGCCGGCGAGATGGAGCAGCTGGGCGTAGAGCTGGCCCGTAAAGGGCTGGCCGTCGAATTTCTTGAGGTCATGCTCGTCGCGCTCGAAGTCGGTCATGCCGAGGTCGGGGTGAGGGCCTCGATCCTGGGCGCTATAGAACAGGTCCGGCTCGACCAGCACCACTTCCTTGGCGCCGTTTTCCTTCGCGGCTCGGGCCATCACTAAGGTCCGCATGGCCAGGTTCTGGCGGCTGATCACCCGCGACGTGGTGGAGACGATCACCACGGTTTTTCCAACGAGCTGGCGGCCAATGCGCGTAAGGTCGTTTTCGTCGGAAATAAAGCGGGGGCAGAACTCCCCGTTGGCGAAGTTCTTCATGCTGATGAGGTCAGCGATGTCTGTGGTTTGGCCGATGGCGTAGGCCAGGTCGATGGCGAAGGGATCGTCGGAGGCGTTGCCTACGATGAGGAGCGAGTCCGTGAGCCGGTCGGTCATGGGGGACGATTCCTTAGGCGCTGGGCAACCAGCGGCTGCTGGCGCTGGAGCGGTGGCCCAGGCAGGCGTAGGTGGCATCGACGAGGCTTTGGCCCCGATCGTTCAGAAGCAAGCCCGCGCCCATGGCATTCATGGTGTAGCCAAAGGCCAGGCCGCAGGCGGGGTCTGCAAAACCCAGGGAGCCGCCGGCGCCGACGTGGCCAAAGGCCGTTTCGCTGAGCACGCAGCTTTCGATGGCGCCGAAGGGACGCGCCCGATTGTCCATGCTCTTCATGAACCCAAGAGCGAAGCGCGTGGGAATCAAGAGCGTGGCGTCTTCCTGGGTGGCGGCGGAAACGGCGCCCATGCGGGCCACTTCGTCCGCGGTGAAAAGGCTTCCCCCCCGTGCTGCCAGGGGCGCAAACAGTCCCGCCACGCTGCGGGCGTTGCTCACCCCGCCGCCGCCGCCGAGCTCTGCCGCGAGGGCGGCCGGGGCGTTGGCTTCGTGGCCTCCGCTATTGAGCAGGGACAGGGCAGAAATGGATTGGGGGTCGGTGAGCAAGGCCTTCGTGAATTCCGTGATCGGGGCATCGGGCCCGGGTTTGTAGGGCACCATGGGCGCGACCCGCGCGAGGTCCTTTTGCCCGAGGCCAATGGAGAAATCGAGGCCGAGGGGGTCGGCGAAATGCGTCTTGAAGTAGGCGCCGAGGCTCATGCCGCTGGCCTTCCGCACGAGCTCCCCTACGGTCCAGCCGAAGCTCATCATGTGGTAGCCGTTGCGCACCCCGGGCTTCCAGAAGGGGGCCTCTTCTTCGAGGCGCGACACCATATAGTCCCAATCGAGGTAGGCGCCGGGCTTGAGGGGTTCGCGAAAGGCCGGCACGCCCACGGAGTGATTGAGCATCATGGCAACGGTGGCGTCTTCCTTGCCCGCCTGAGCAAAGCCCGGCCAAATTTTGCGGACCGGGTCGTGGAGCTCGAAGGCGCCGTCATGCATCAGGTGGTGGGCGCAGAGGGCCGTTGCCGCTTTGGTGACGGAAAACACGAGGGAAACCGTATCCGCCTCCCAGGGCTCCGTGCGTTCACGGTCCTTGTGCCCGCCCCAGAGATCGACGCAGGGCCGACCCTCAAGGGAAAGGGCCAGGGACGCGCCGAGCTCGCCTCGGCTTTTGAAGTTATCCACGAAGGCATCGAGAAGGGGGGCAAAGCGGGAATCCAGGGCGCCTTGCACGCGCCCCTGCGCCAGTTCGATATCGATGTGCTCCACGATGCGCCTCGCCCTTGGTGCTTCGAAGTGCTCCGAGTCTACCTGCTACGTAAAACTTTTTCCGCGCTTCCGTGGGGTTTAGGCGGACAGGCAAGCCTGGGGCGCTGCGGCACGCTTGGGCGCTTGCTGATCTGCTTGGGGGCGCCTTGGGTGCAACCGCTCCATCCACACCGCTTAGATGTGGTCCTGTTCCGTCTATTTGCCTATGGGGTCCTGTTCGCGCTTCTGGCGCGGGCCTCCGCACCGCCTGGGCTGCTGCTCTTTGTGGCGGCCGCACCGGCGCTCAGTCAACTGCCCTGTCCTCGGGTGCTCCGAGGCCCCCTGTGGACCGCGGAAGCCTTCGCCATCCCTGCGGCCTGCCTGCTTCTTGGCCTTCCCTCCCTCCTCGCCTATCTTGCGGCGGCCCTGGCACTGCTTGGCCTCGCCCTCGTCCACGGCGTCGCTGGGCTTCTTGCGGCGCTGCCACTCGTGCTGCTGCCGCCCCTCGCCCTGGCGGCCCTTCCTGATGGGCGGGCTTCGGCCTTGGCGGGTTTCTGGCTTTTGTTTGCCCCTTTTGGCGCCTTGGCGTTATTGCTTTGCCAGCGCCGTTGGCGCGGCGAGCATCGCGCTCTCCGCGCCTTTCTGCCCAGCGGCCTCCAGCGCCGTCGCCGGTCCGCAAAGGAGTCGCCCTGGGGCATCGTGTTGGTGGCTGACCTGGTGAATTACAGCGCCTCCCTGGAGCAGGGCGGGCCCGCCTCCGCCGGCGGCTTGTTGGATGGGTTTTATCGCCATGCCGGGGCCGCCCTTCGCGACAGTGGGGGTGCCTTCGATCGCTTCTGCGGTGACGGTCTTCTGGCTTATTTTCGAGCCGAGCCCGGGGAGGCGCGCTACGCCACGGTGGCCCGGGCGCTGCGCTGCGTGACCGTGCTCGGCCAGTTTGGTGCGCTGCCTGGGGGCGCGCCGCTGCGCCAGGGGGTGAGCGCTGGGCCTCTGCTGACCTCGGCTCTGGGTCAGGAAGCAACGGGCCGGGGCTGGGCGCTCCTGGGAGTAGCGGTGGTGGAGGCCCATCGCTTGCAAACCCTGGCGCCCCCCGGCGGGGTCGCCCTGGCGGGGGCTCTCGGCCCCTATTTATCGGGGCCGCTGCGGCCTGGGCCGGGCGCTTGGCGGCGGCTGAAAGGGCTGGCGCGGCCGCGCTGGGTACTCCTGCGTCGGCTCGGCGCCGGGCTGCCCAAGGACGCTCTTGGTTGACCGTCTCTCCTCGCCGCGGCTATCGTCGATTTTTATTCCTGTTGTTGAGCCGCCATGGACTCCCGCCTTTCTGCTTCGCCCTATCTTCGTGCCTGCCGGGGCGAAGCCACGGAACACACCCCGGTCTGGCTGAATCGCCAAGCGGGGCGCTACATGCCTGAGTACCATGCGCTGAAGGGTAAAACCCCTTCCCTTGAGTTCTTCAAGAACCCGGAGCTCGCGGCCCAGGCCACGCTGGATGCACAGCGCATTTTGGGGGTCGATGCGGCCATTATGTTTGCCGACCTTCTGCCCATGCTCGAGCCCATGGGCCTCGAGCTGGCCTATATCGAAGGGGTTGGGCCCCGCTTTGCGAACCCGCTTCGCAGCCCCGAGGACGTCGCCCGGCTCCGGCCCCTGGTGGCGGAAGAGGGCACGGCCTATATCACCGATACGGTCCGCTTCTGTCGGGCAGGCTTACCCCCGGATATCCCCTTGATTGGTTTTGCCGGGGCGCCTTTCACCCTGGCCTCCTACGCCGTCGAGGGCGGGGGCTCGCGGAATTACATCCACATGAAGCGCCTCATGAACAACGCCCCGGAGGCCTGGGCCGCGCTCATGGAGAAGCTGTGTGACGCCGTAGCCGCCTATCTTGGTCAGCAAATCGAAGCGGGCGTGCAGTCCGTGCAACTTTTCGATTCCTGGGTTGGGGCCCTTGGCCCCGCAGACTTTGCGGAGTTTGCAAAGCCCTACACCCAGCGCCTCATTGCCACCCTGAAGGCCCGGCCCGATGCGGTTCCCGTGGTCTATTTCGGCACGGGCAATCCTGCCCTGGCGCCGCAGATGGCGGAGCTCGGGGCCGACGTGTTGGCCCTGGATTGGCGCGCGCCCTTTGCGGAAACCTGGGATGCCCTTGGGGTACCGGCGCTGCAAGGGAATCTTGATCCCATCGTGCTTTGCGCCGACTGGCCCGCAGTGGAAAAGCAGGCTCGCGCCTTCATGGCTAGCGTGGGTCGGCGTCCGGGCCATATTTTCAACCTTGGTCATGGCATCGTGCCGGAAACGCCGGTGGACAACGTGAAGCGCCTGGTGGAGTTGGTGCAAAGCTATCAGGTGCGCTAAACCGCCTGGGGAGACAGCATGGATCGTATTTCCGGGAAGACGGTGGTGGTCACCGGCGCCGCCAGCGGCTTTGGGCGTATTTTGTGTGAGCGCTTACTTGCGCGTGGTGCCAGGGTGGCGGCGGGTGATATCAACGAGGCTGGGCTCGCCGAGCTGGCTGCGGGCCACCCCGCTTCAAGCCTGCTTACGCAGGTCACGAACGTGGCGGAGCTGGCAGAGCAGAAGGCCTTGGTGGCAGCGGCCCTGGCGCGCTTTGGTGCTGTCGATGTCCTGGTGAACAACGCGGGCACCATGCCGCTGGCTTTCTTCTCGGACCATGAGCAGGCCGTGGCCGCCTGGGATCGCTGCATCGATGTCAATATCCGCGGCGTGCTCTACGGCATGATTGCAGCCTTCGATCCGATGATGGCGGCGGGGCAGGGCCAGGTGATCAACCTGTCGTCCATTTACGGCAATTACCCAACCATCGGCGCGGCGGTGTACGGCGCGAGCAAGGCCGCGGTGAACTTCCTCTCCGAATCCTTTCGTCAGGAAACCCGGGGCAAGATTAAGGTGACGGTGATCAAGCCCACGGGGGTGCCAGCCACGAATCTCTCCTTAAATATTGTGAACCCCGAGGCTCCGAAGGGCATTTGGGGCCACTATCTTGCGGAAGATGGGCCGCGCTTCGAGGCCCTGGCGACGGGGCAGTTGCCGGCCCGGGAACAGGATCCGGAGTCGCCGGCTTACTTTGCCCTAAACCCCGAGTACATCGTGGAAGCGATTCTCCACGCCATCGATCAACCTCTCGGGGTGTCGGTCAGTAGCGTCACCGTTCGGGCGACCGGTGACGGCTACGTGCTTTAGGCCTTAGTCGAACTTATCGGTCACCGCCCCTTCGGAGGCAGAGCGAACCGTCAGAGCGTACTTCGCGAGGATCCCCCGGGTCGCATAGGGCTCGGGGCGGCTCCAGCGGGCCTTCCGTGCGGCCAGGGTCGCGTCATCGACGTGCACGGTGATCGTGGCGGCCTCCGCATCAATGGTGATGTCGTCCCCATCTTCCAGCAGCCCGATGGGGCCACCGTCAAAGGCTTCCGGTGTGACGTGCCCGATAACGAAGCCATGGGAGCCCCCGGAGAAGCGCCCATCGGTGATGAGGGCCACCTGATTGGACAGGCCCCGGCCGTTAATGGCGCTGGTGGGCGACAGCATCTCCCGCATGCCCGGCCCGCCCTTGGGGCCCTCGTAGCGGACCACCACCACGTCGCCCGCCACCACCGTGCCGTCGAGGATGGCGGCGAGGGCGGCCTCTTCTCCGTGGAAGCAGCGCGCCGTGCCTTTGAAGTGCAGTCCCTCGTGCCCCGTGATCTTCGCGACGGCGCCTTCCGGGGCCAGGTTACCCTTCAGAATCACCAGATGGCTGTCCTTCTTGATGGGCTCGGCGAGGGGCCGGATCACCCGCTGGCCCTCGGGATAGGGCGCCACGTCCGCGAGGTTTTCCGCCAGGGTCTTGCCGGTTACGGTCAGGCAGTCGCCGTGCATGAGCCCTTCCTGGAGCAACATCTTCATCAGCGGCTGAATGCCCCCGATGGCGATGAGTTCGCTCATGGCGTAATGGCCCGCGGGGCGCATATCTGCCAGCACGGGCACGCGCTTTCCAATCCGCGTGAAGTCTTCGAGCGTGAGCGGGATGCCCGCCGCATGGGCAATGGCGAGCAGGTGGAGCACGGCGTTGGTCGACCCTTCCAGGGCAATGGTCACCGTAATGGCGTTCTCCAGGGCCTCCCGGGAGAGGATGTCCGAGGGCTTGATGCCCCGCTGTACTAGGTGGGCCACGGCTGCGCCGGCCGCGCGCGCATCGGCGAGTTTGTTAGGAGAGACGGCTTCCTGGGCCGAGGAGTTCGGCAGGGATAGGCCCATGGCTTCGATGGAGGAGGCCATGGTGTTGGCCGTGTACATACCGCCGCAGGAGCCGGGGCCGGGGATGGCCGTGGCTTCGATATCCTTCAGTTCGATATCCGAAAGCTTGCCCGCGGCGTGCTGGCCCACGGCCTCAAAGACCGAAACTACGTCGCGCCGGTCCTTGCCTGGCTGAATGGTGCCGCCGTAAACGAAAACGCTGGGCCGGTCGAGGCGGGCCATGGCGATGGCGCAGCCCGGCATATTTTTATCGCAGCCGCCGATGGCGACGAACCCGTCAAAGCCCTGTGCGGCCACCACCGTTTCGATGGAGTCGGCGATCACTTCCCGAGACACGAGGGAATAGCGCATGCCCGGGGAACCCATGGAAATGCCATCGGACACGGTGATGGTATTAAAGGTCACGGGCTTCGCATCGGCGCTGGCCACTCCCTCGGCGGCGGCCTCGGCGAGCGTACTGATGTGCATGTTGCAGGGGGTGAGGTTGCTCCAGGTGGAGGCGATCCCGACCTGCGCGCGTTTGAAGTCCGAGGCATCAAATCCAACCGCATGGAGCATGGCGCGGGCGGCGGCTTTCTCCACACCGTCGACGACTTTCGAGGAATAGGGGCGTTTCTGATCTTGCTCACTCATGGGGCTTCTCTTCTACAGCGGCTTGGCATCGGCCAAGCGGTCAGAGGGATTTGATTAGCACTTTCGAAGCACGCTCGGAGGTCCATTGCACCCGCCGCGCCTCCGGGAGGTCCTCTAGACTTCCCGGGCGATAGCCTTGTTCCTGGAACCACGCGGCGGTCCGCGTGCTCAGGGCAAAAATCTGAGCCAGCCCCTGCCGGCTGGCCAAGCGCTCCAGATGGCGTAGCAGCCGTTCGGCCCGGTCCTGGCCTTGGTAATCCCGGTGCGTAACCAGGCAGGCGACCTCCCCCGCTTCGGCGTAGGGAATAAGCGCGGCGCAGGCCGTAAGTAAGCCATCGAGCTCGAGAACCCAAAAATGGGCGATTTCCCGTTCGATGCGCTCCCGGGTCCGCGGCAGCAGGATGCCTGCCCGCTCTAGAGGGGCCGTGAGTTCCATCAAACGGCCCACGTCGTCCAGCTGGGCGGGGCGCAGTCGCTCGGCGCTGTGTTCCGTGATTTGCGTTCCCGAGCCTTGGTGCGTGAAGAGCTCTTCAATGAGGGCGCCGTCATCGCAGTGGCTGACCACGTGGCAGCGGCGCACGCCGGAGCGCACGGCCCAAAGCAGGGCGTTCGCCTGGCGAATGCGCTCGCTGGCAGCGTCGGAGCCGTCGTCCGCCGTCTCGAGCCAGGTCTCGAGCTCTCCAGGGCTCATTTCCGATAACAGTTCGCCGTCTTCGTCGAGCAGGCCCCGAGCATCGTCTAGGGCGATCAGCTTGTCCGCTTTCAAGGCCGCGGCGACGGAGGCGGCGACTTCCTCGTAGGCGACGTTGTACACGTCGCCGGAGGGGGCATAGCCGAAGGGGCCGAGCAAGGGGATGCAGCGCGCATCAAGCTGGGCGCGGAGGCCCGCGGCATCCACCCGGCGCACCTCGCCGGTGAGTTCGTGATCAATGCCGTCGATGACCCCCAGGGGCTTTGCCGTCACCCAGTTGCCGCCGGTCGCGGTGATGCGCGACTGCGCCATGGGCGTGCCGGGCAAGCCCATGGAGAGCTTGGCTTCGATTTGCATGCGCAAATCCCCCACCACGCGACGCACGAGGGCTAGGGTTTCCCGGTCCGTGATGCGTAGGTTGTGGTGGTAGCGGGCCTCAATGCCGGCTTGGCTTAGGGCCGCATCAATCTGCGGCCGAGCCCCGAAAACCAACACCAGGCGAACATCGAGGGACGCGAGGAGGGCAACGTCGTGAATGACGTTGTCAAAGTTTTCGTGGGCGAGCGCATCTCCCCCCAGCATGAGGACCATGGTGCGGTCCCGGTGCGCGTTAATGTAGGGTGAAGCGCCGCGAAACCACTGGACGTAGGGCAATGGATTGTCAGTCACGCAAAAGCACCCCGCGGGGTCCGAAGCTGGGGCCCGGGGCGATGCGCGGGCATCGCCTCGGAAAGCGGGCGAAATAATGCCACGTCGGCGCCCCTAAGCCCATGGCCGCCCCCATGACCCCCTTCGATCCCCCCGCCCCCTGCGCCGCCCTTTTAGCGCCGCAGCAGCGGGCCCTTGAGCGCGCGTTGGAGCGCCTTCGGGAAGCGGGTCACCCCCTGGATGCGCAGCTGACCGGCCCCGAGGCGCCCCTTTGGACGGCATTGCTGCTGGGGTCGAGCTGGGCCCTTGATCGCCTCTGCGCCGATGCCCGGCTCTTCGCTGCCCTCACGGCGCCCGGTGTCCTTGGGGCCCCGGTGCAAGCCAGCACCCTGGGGGCGGCTTGGCAGCCCTTTGAGGCCGCTTTGCCGGACGCCCCGGCGGCGCGTTTGGAGAGCGCTCTGGGGCTGGCGGACAGTCCTTTGGGGGTTGCCCTCCGGCGCTTTCGCCAAGCGTGCATGCTCTGCATTTTGGCCCAGGACCTCGCGGGGCAGCGGCGCCTTCGGGAAACCACGGAGGCCCTAAGCGCGCTCGCAGACTTTTGCTTGGAGCGCGCCCTCGAGGCGGCTGAGGCGCGGCTGCAAGGGCTCTGGGGCATGCCCCAGGCCCCTGATGGCGGCCCGCAGCGCCTGGCGCTTTTGGCCCTAGGCAAGCTCGGGGAACGGGCCCTGAATCTGTCCAGTGACATCGATCTCATGGCCGTTTTTGAAGCCCCCGGCACGCTTCCGGGGGGGCGGACCTATCAGGCCTTCTTTGTGCGCCTCGTGCAGGACCTGGTGGCCCTGCTCGATACGCGGACCGCAGAGGGTTTTGTTTTTCGCGTGGATTTCCGTCTTCGGCCCTTTGGAGAAAGCGGGCCCCTGGTTCAGCATGAGCAGGCCACCCTCGCCTATTACGAAAGTCAGGGTCGGGAGTGGGAGCGCTACGCCTTACTGAAGGCGCGGCCCGCGGCCGGCGACAGGGTGCTGGGCGCGCGGCTTTGCGAAGCCCTGGGCCCCTTCGTCTTCCGCCGCTACCTCGATTTCAGCGCCATTGAGGCCCTTCGCGGCATGAAGCGCCTGCTACGCCAGGACATGCGGCGCCGGGGCTTGGAGGCGGACCTCAAGCTGGGGGTCGGCGGCATCCGGGAGATCGAGTTCATCGCTCAGGTGTTTCAGCTCATTCACGGGGGCCGAGATCGGCGCCTTCGCACCCCCTCCCTTCCTGCGGTGCTTGCCCAGCTTGAATCCAGCGGTCTCCTGGCGCTGGAAGATGTCCAGACCCTTAAGGAGGCCTATGCCTTGCTCCGGGCCCTTGAGCATCGGGTTCAGGGCTGGCGCGATGAGCAAACGCAGCGCCTTCCCGAGCCCGGACCCCAGCTCGATACCTTGGCCTGGCTCCTGGGTTTCGAGACGGCCGAGGGCCTCCGCGGCACCCTAAATGAGCCGCGGCGTCGGGTCGCTCAGATCTTTGATGCCCTGATTGCCGATCCGGCCCCCGCGGAGGCGACCCCCCTCAGTGGGTGGCAGGCGCTCTGGGCGAACCCCGAGGGGCCATGTCCGAGCGCGGCGGAGCTGGTCACCCTGGGCGCGGCACCGGCAGCAGCCGACGACCTGGCCCAAGCTCTGGCGGCGCGTCTGCCACCCTGGCTCATGGCGTTGAAGCGGCGCGCAGAGCAGGAAATTGGCCAGCCCGTGGGCTTTGAGCGGCTGGACGCGCTTGTGCCCCGTTGGCTCGCGGCGGGGCTAAAGCGACCCGATCCCCTGCGCGCGCTCGAGCGCACCTTGCCTTTGTTGATGAGCGTGTTGCGGCGCAGCACCTATCTGGTGCTCCTGCGGGAAAACCCCTCGGCGCTGAGCCACCTTTTACGGCTGGCGGAAGGGTCCAAGAGCCTAGCCGATACGTTGGCGCGCCATCCTATTCTTCTCGATGAGCTGCTCGATGGGCGCACGCTCTTTGAGGCGCCGACGGCTGTGCGGCTTCGGCGAGCCCTTGACGACCACACCCAGAGCCTGCCCCCCGGAGACCTCGAGCGCGCCCTGGACGAGCTGCGTTATTTCAAGGAGGCGACCTTGCTGCGCATCGGGGCCAGCGAGCTTGCCGGCGTATTGCCCACGGAGCGGGTGAGCGATGCCTTAACCGCGCTGGCGGAGTTGATCTGCGAGCGGACCCTGCAGCTCGCCTGGGACGAGACCGTCGCCCGCTACGGCGCTCCCCGGGATGGGCAGGGGGCGCCCGTGACGCAGTGCTTAGGCGTTCTCGCCTACGGCAAGCTTGGGGGCTTCGAGTTGGGCTGGGGCAGCGATCTAGACCTCGTGTTTCTCCACGAGCTGCCCCCCACGGCGGAAACCCTGGGCCCGAAGGTGGTGAGCAACGTCCAGTTTTTGAACCGCGTGGTGCAGCGCTTCATGCACTTCCTGTCCCATCGGTCCCACAGTGGCGTGCTGTACGAGATTGATCTGCGGCTGCGCCCGGAAGGCGCCTCGGGGCTGCTCCTGACCACCTTTGAAGCCTATGCCCGCTACCAGCGGGAAAGCGCTTGGACCTTTGAGCATCAGGCTCTGGTCCGAGCTCGCCCCGTGCTGGGCCTTGATCCCTGGCGCCGGCGCTTTGCTGCCCTTCGGGAAGAGATCCTCGGGCGCAAGCGGGACGAACAGGCCCTGCGCCAGGACGTGCTGACCATGCGCGAGCGCATGCGGGAGGCCAAGGGCGGTGCCCTAAGCCCGTCGCCTGCGGGCTTTGCGCTAAAGCAAGATCGGGGCGGTATC
The DNA here is from genome assembly GCA_016779325.1 of Pseudomonadales bacterium. Classification (GTDB taxonomy): domain Bacteria; phylum Pseudomonadota; class Gammaproteobacteria; order Pseudomonadales; family Azotimanducaceae; genus Salivita. Next base: position 14,783 of record JADHNU010000027.1, on the reverse strand, counting down.
GTGGATATTGAATTCATGGTTCAATATTTTGTGTTGGCGTGGGGCACGGCGCAGCCGGCGCTCCTCGTTTGGACCGATGTCCTTCGCACCCTCGCGGCGGCCGAGGCCTCCGGGCGTCTTGCGGCCGAATCGGCTACCCGGCTTCGGGACAGTTATCTGGCCTTTCGGGCCGAAGGGCACCGCTGCGCGCTCCAAGGGCAGCCCGCCCGGACTCAGGACCCCGAACTGATAGCTCAAGCGAAGATCATCGCGTCCCTTTGGCAGGGTTTTGCCGCCTTTGGCGGCGAGTTTTTTGGGCCTAAGGGGCCCTGGAGGGAGTAAGAGAATGGCGGCGCCCAACTTTGCGGATCGCGACGGTTTGATCTGGTTCGACGGGGAACTGGTTCCCTGGCGCGATGCCCGCGTACACGTGCTCACGCATACCCTCCATTACGGCCTAGGGTGCTTCGAAGGGGTTCGGGCCTACGCCACCCCTGAGGGTACGGCGATCTTTCGCTTGAAGGCGCACACCAAACGTCTGTTTAACAGCGCGCATATCCTGCAAATGGAGATGCCCTGGACCCAGGCGGAGCTCAACGAAGCTCAGCGCCTGGTGGTGCGGGAGAACGGCCTCGAGGAAGCCTACCTACGCCCCATGTGTTTCCTCGGGTCCGAGGGCATGGGCCTGCGCGCCGAAGGGCTTACCACCCACTGCATCATCGCGGCTTGGTCCTGGCCCTCCTACATGGCTCCAGAGGCGAAGGAGCAAGGCATTCGCGTCAAAACGGCGTCCTACACCCGGCATCACGTGAACATCACCATGTGTAAGGCCAAGGCGAACGGCAACTACATGAATTCCATGCTGGCGTTGCGAGAGGCCCTGGATGCGGGCGCCGAGGAAGCGTTGCTGCTGGATAATGAAGGCTACGTGGCCGAAGGTTCGGGGGAGAATATCTTCCTCGTGCGCGATGGCGTACTGCACACGCCAGAATTGACCTCTTGCCTCGATGGCATCACTCGAAACACGATCTTTGCCCTGGCAGAGGATCAGGGTTTGAAGATTGTGGAGCGCCGGATCACGCGCGATGAGGTCTACATTTCCGATGAGGCGTTCTTCACGGGGACGGCGGCCGAAGTGCTGCCCATTCGTGAGCTCGACGGCCGGCAGATCGGCACCGGGGCCCGGGGGCCCATTACCACGGCCCTACAAACGGCTTACTTCGAGCAGGTCCGGGGTCAGCGAGCGGGCCATGAGGATTGGCTGACGCAGGTGAAGGATTAAGCCTGTGGATCGTCGCGCGCTCCTGCGCACCGCGGCCCAGCTTCCCCTGGCGCTGCTCGCGAATCGAGCGCTCGGAGCGGGCGTTACGGCGGGCGCCGGGGCGCCCCTGCGGGCAAAGCGCCTCGGGCCCGGTTCCACGGTGATGTTGGTGGCGCCGGCGAGCAACGTCGAGGAAGACGTCGCCATTGAGGCCAGCGCTGAACTACTTGAGTCCCTGGGTTTCCGCGTCAAGCTCGGCCCCAACCTATTTCGCCGGAATCAGTACCTGGCAGGTACGGATGCGGAGCGCGCCGCGGATTTAAACGGCGCCTTTCGCGACCCGGAGGTTGAGGGCATTGTCTGCCTTCGCGGGGGCTACGGCTCTGCCCGGATCCTGCCCCTCCTCGACTATGACGCCCTGCGCCGTCATCCCAAGGTGATCCTGGGCTACAGTGATATCACGGCGATTTTGAATGCGGTTTACGCCAAGACAGGCCTGATTACTTTCCACGGCCCCATTGCCGCCACCAATTTAACGCCCTATGCCCTTGCGGCCTTCGACGCCGTGTTGACGAAGCCCGAGGCGCCCGTGGCGCTGGCGGCGCCGCCGGCCTTTGAGGCGGTTCGGGGCCAGGTACGCCGGGAGGATCGTCTGCAAACCTTTCAGCCCGGGGTCGCCGAAGGGGTCCTGGTGGGGGGAAATCTGTCCCTCGTGGCCAGCCTTCTGGGGAGCCCCTACTTGCCCGATTTCCAGGGCAAGATTCTCTTTCTTGAAGACGTCTATGAGGCGCCCTACAGCATCGATCGCATGCTGACTCAGCTCTGGCTTGGGGGGGTGCTTGAGCAAGTGGCGGGGTTGGTGTTTGGCAAGTTCACCGATGCGGAAGACAGCAACAATACCTTCAGCGTCGAGACCGTACTCCGGGAGCGTTGCCCTCCGGGGAAGCCCTGCCTCCGTGGCGTCATGATTGGGCACATCGACGATCAAGCCGTGGTGCCCGTGGGCGCGCGCGTGCGCCTCGATGCGGACGCGCAACGCCTCACCCTGCTCGAAACGGCAGTGCGGTAGCCCCGATCATGCCCCTTTCCGCCTATCGCGTTGATCTTTCCCGCCACATGGCAGAGTGCGATGCGAACTATCAGCGCCTATTGATTCTGCTGCCCAGCCTTTTCGATGAAGACGGTCGCCGCCTGCGCTTACGGCTTCCGGGGGCCCAGGCGCCGGAGCTGCGCTTTGTGGTGGAAGAGCGGGCGCCCTACACGACGACCCTCACGGTGCAATTCAAGGGCGGCGTGAGCGCGTGGCATCCGCTCGTGCGGCCCCCTTCCCTCCGCCTGCGCCTCTATCACGATTGCCAAACGGCCGAGGTCCTGGCCTATCAAGGCCAGGATCGCTTCGAGGCGCGCTACGCCTACCCCAATCGGCAAATGCGCTTGCCCGACGAGAAAGCCCAGCTCAATGTCTTCCTCGGCGAGTATCTTTCCCTCTGCTTGGCGCAGGGCATCGACGCCGAACCCCTGCCCCTTGGCGTTTAAGGCCCTAGGCCCCACCATCGTCTTCGACTAACCGTTAGAACCTAAGGACGCGCATGGCGAACACAGGCTATTCCGCCCAATCGATTCAGGTGCTGACGGGGCTGGAGCCCGTCCGTAAGCGGCCCGGCATGTATACGGATACGGCCCGCCCGAACCATCTGGTGCAAGAGGTCGTCGATAACAGCGTCGACGAAGCGCTCGCGGGCTACGCGCGCCGCATTGAAGTGGTGCTAGAGAAGGACGGGGGCATCGCCGTGAGCGATGACGGACGCGGCATGCCGGTGGATATCCACCCCGAGCATGGCGTGTCCGGGGTCGAGCTGATCCTGACTCGCCTTCACGCCGGGGGGAAGTTTTCTGACGAAAACTACCGCTTCTCCGGGGGCTTGCATGGCGTCGGAGTATCGGTGGTGAACGCCCTGGCCCGCTGGCTTGAGGTCGAGGTCTATCGCGATGGCCAGCGCTGGCGCCAGCGCTTCGAGCAGGGCGTTCCCCAGGGGGCCCTGGAGGCCGTCGGCGACGCGCCGCGCCGCCGCACGGGCACCACGGTGCGTTTCCTGCCCGATGAAAGTTTTTTCGATTCGCCCAAAGTGTCCCGCGGCCGCCTTACCCATCTACTGCGGGCCAAGGCGGTGCTGTGCCCCGGGCTTGAGATTCTCTTTACCGATGAGGCCGGCGGCACGGCTAGCCAGCGCTGGTGCTACGAGGACGGCCTAAAAGCCTATCTCGAGGAAAGCACGGAGGGTTTCCCAACCTGTCCGGAAGCGCCCTTCTGCCACGATTTCAGCAGCCCCACGGAAGCGGTCAGCTGGGCGGTGCAGTGGCTTCCGGAAGGGGGAGATCTGCTCCAGGAGAGTTACGTCAACCTCATTCCCACGGCCCAAGGGGGCACGCACGTTAATGGATTGCGCACAGGGCTGACGGAAGCCCTGCGAGAATTCTGCGAGCTACGCAACCTGTTGCCCCGGGGCCTCAAGCTGGCACCGGAAGATTTGTGGGAGCGCTGCGCGTACGTTCTGTCCCACAAAATGCAGGAGCCGCAGTTTTCCGGCCAAACGAAAGAGCGCCTTGCCTCTCGGCAGGCCGCGGCCTTCGCCAGCAGCGTCGCGCGCGACGCCTTCAGCCTCTGGCTGAACCAGCATACGGCGGAAGCTGAGGCCCTGGCGGAGCTGGCCATGCGGTCTGCCCAGCGTCGTCTTCAGGCGATTAAAAAGGTGGCGCGGAAGCGCATTACGGCGGGCCCGGCTTTGCCCGGGAAGCTTGCCGATTGCAGCAGTGACGATCTCGAACGAGGGGAGCTGTTCCTCGTGGAAGGCGATTCGGCCGGGGGCTCCGCCAAGCAGGCCCGGGATCGTAGCTTTCAGGCGGTCATGCCCCTACGCGGAAAGATTCTGAATACCTGGGAGGTGGCTTCGTCGGAGGTGCTGGCGAGCCAGGAGGTTCATGACATCGCCGTGGCCCTGGGGGTGGATCCGGGAAGTACGGATCTCAGTGGGTTGCGTTACGGCAAGGTGTGCATTCTTGCCGATGCCGATTCCGATGGGCTGCATATCGCAACGCTGCTGTGCGCGCTCTTTCTACGCCATTTTCCCGCCCTCGTGGCGGCGGGTCGGGTGTTCGTGGCGATGCCACCTCTTTATCGCATTGATATGGGTAAGGCGGTTTTCTATGCCCTCGATGACAGCGAGCGGGACGCTCGGATTGCCCAGCTCGAGGCGGAATCCAAGCGGGGAAAAATTCAGGTGCAGCGCTTTAAGGGCCTTGGGGAGATGAACCCCATGCAGCTCCGGGAAACCACCATGGCCGCGGACACTCGGCGTTTGATTCAGCTGACGATCGATTCGGAAGCAGAAACCCAAGAACTCATGGATATGCTGCTGGCGCGTAAGCGCGCGGGCGATCGCCGGGCTTGGCTGGAAGCCAAGGGTGATCAGGCAGACCTCGACCGCTAGGAATCTCGCGCATGACCGACGAAACGATGAGGCCCGCTTCCGATAGCGGCTTTGAACGGGTGCCGCTCCGAAGCTATACGGAACGGGCCTATCTCGACTATTCGATGTACGTCATCAACGATCGAGCCTTGCCTCATATCGGCGACGGCTTAAAGCCCGTGCAGCGCCGCATTGTGTACGCCATGAGCGAGCTGGGACTCAGCGCCACGGCGAAGTATGCGAAGTCTGCCCGGACCATCGGCGACGTGCTCGGTAAGTTCCATCCCCATGGGGATAGCGCCTGCTATGAAGCGATGGTGCTCATGGCTCAGCCCTTCTCCTACCGCTACCCCCTAGTAGACGGGCAGGGTAACTGGGGTGCGCCTGATGACCCGAAGTCCTTTGCGGCGATGCGCTATACGGAAGCCCGGCTAACGCGCTTTGCCGAACTCCTCCTGGAGGAGCTCGGCCAGGGCACGGTGGACTGGGTGCCGAATTTCGATGGCACGCTCGATGAGCCGAAAATCCTCCCCGCGCGCTTGCCCGTGGTGCTGCTCAACGGCGCCACGGGCATCGCTGTGGGGATGGCCACGGATATCCTGCCCCACAACGCACGCGAAGTGGCGGCGGCGGCGTGCCATCTCCTTGAGAATCCTCGTGCCACCACGGACGACCTTCTGGCCTTCGTACAGGGCCCGGATTTCCCTACGGCTGCGGAGATCATTACGCCCCGGGAGGAGCTTCGGGCGATCTACGAGACGGGCCGGGGTAGCGTTCGCGCCCGCGCCTGCTGGAGCGAAGAGGACGGCCAGATTGTCATAACGGCGCTGCCCCAGCAAAGCTCGCCAGCGCGGGTGCTAGAGCAAATCGCCCAGCAAATGACTGCGAAGAAACTCCCCATGCTGGTGGATCTTCGGGATGAATCGGACCACGAGAACCCCATCCGTCTGGTGCTGGTGCTCCGTAGCAATCGGGTCGATATGGCCCGGCTCATGAGTCACCTCTTTGCGACGACGGATCTGGAGCGCAGCTATCGGGTAAACATGAACGTGCTGGGGCTGGATGGCCGGCCTGGCGTTCGCGGTTTGGTCGCCCTCCTAAAGGAGTGGCTCACCTTCCGAGAAGACACGGTCCGGCGACGGATCCAGCATCGCCTAGACCGCATCCACGAGCGCCTCCACGTGCTCGATGCGCTTTTGGTGGCCTACCTTAACGTCGACGAGGTCATCAAGATCGTTCGCGAGGCCGACCACCCCAAGGCGGCCCTCATGGCGCGCTTCTCGATCACGGAAGCGCAGGCCAACGCCATCCTCGAGCTGCGTCTGCGTCAATTGGCGCGCCTTGAACAAATTCGCATTGAAGGGGAGCAGAAGGCTTTGCTGGCGGAGCAGGACGCACTGGGCAAGCTGCTCGGATCGCCGCGGCGCTTGCGCACCCTGCTCGGAAAGGAAATCGCCGAGGCGGCGGAGCGCCATGGGGATGCGCGCCGCTCGCCCCTCGTTAGCGTCGAAGAGGCTCGCGCTTTCACGGAGGAAGAGCGCCTTACCGCCGATCCCGTCACCGTCATCCTTTCGGAAATGGGCTGGGTGCGGGCGGCGAAGGGCCATGAGCTCGATCCCCGCGAGCTGACCTATCGAAGCGGTGATCAGTTCGCGCACATGGCGCGAGGCAAAAGCAATGAGGCCTTGGTCTTCTTCGACTCCACGGGCCGTGCCTACACCCTGCCTGCGCATGGCCTGCCCAGCGCGCGCAGCCAGGGGGAACCGCTGACGGGCCGGCTCACCGTGCCCTCCGGCGCCACCTTTGCCGGCGTAATGCTTGGGCCCGCAGACAGCACGGTGCTGCTGGCGTCCAGCGCAGGCTATGGCTTTCTCTGTCGCCTGGGGGATTTGATGGGCAAGCAGAAGGCGGGCAAGGCAGTGCTGACCTTGCCCGACGGGGCCGCGGTGCTTCCTCCGCAGCGGGTGGCCAATCCTGAGGAAGATTGGCTCGTCGCTGTCTCGAGCGCTGGGCGCATGTTGGTCTTCCCCATCGCGGAATTGCCCGCCTTGGCCCGGGGCAAGGGTAATAAAATTCTCAGCATTCCCAAGGCCAGTATCACCAGTGGGGAGGAAGTGCTTCGGGGGGTGCTGGCCCTGCCGCGGGATGGATCCTTGCGGGTCCATGCGGGGGGGCGCTACCTCAACTTGAAGGTGAGCGATCTCGAAGCCTATCGCGGCGAGCGCGCTCGCCGTGGGCAGCGCCTGCCTCGTGGGTTCCAGCGGGTGGATCGCATTGAGCTGACCTAGGGGGCCGGTGGGGTGGTCTCCGGTGCCGCCGCTTGTGGGTCTGCCGTCGCCGCACCCTCGGCTTCGGTCTGCGGAGGCCGGTCTCCAATGCGCCATGCGGGATCTTGGGCGCCGAGGGCGGCCAGCGCGCTGGCCGCCACGGGCTCGGCGGCCAGCGCGCCCACGTTATCGACGCTACGCATGACCGCATCGCCAATCACCAGTCCGTTGCGGCGCGCGAGGGCAGCCAGGGTGATGGTGCGATAGACCGCTTCGCTCGCGGTGGTCAGCAAGGCCTCGGGATGGGTGGTCGAGGCAAGGCCGTCGTCCAAGCGCTCTAGGCCGAAGCGCAGTTCCCCTGGTGTGGCTTCCTCCGCCAGGGCCGCCTCCGCTGCTCGGCGTGCCGCGAGGCTCAGCTGAATCGCTTCCAGCGCGGGGTCCAGGCTGCCCGGGCTTTGCGGCAGGAGCGCCACGAGGCCCGTACCGGATAGAAATCCTCGCCGTCCTCCCGTCCCCGCGAGCTGTTCGTCTAAGGCCTGGCCTAAGCGCGCGAAGATGCTTTGCCGTGCTGCCGGGCTGAGCTGGCTTTGATTAAACAGATTGATGACCAGCAGGTAGGCCTGCCGGGCGGCATCGTCGACGCTGTCCTCTTCCGTCGTAGCGGCCTCGAGCGCGGCATTTTTCCCCTCGGCGGCGGGCGGCACCGCGATCTGTTGGGGGGGGTCGATCAGCTGAATGAGCGCCGCAAGCGGCGCCGTTTGCGGCACGCTGCGCCCCAGCTTTGCCTCGAGACGTTGACGTAGCGCCCCCAGGCGCCGTTCCAGAATGCCCCCGAGCCAGCCGCCCAGGGCACCCATGAGGAGCACCAGGAGTGCGGAGGTGGCAAGGGCAGTGACCGGCGTGCGCTGCCTTAGGGTTTCCGGCAGGGCCACCGCGGCGGTGCCTAACTGTTCTCGACCAAAAACGAGGGGATATTGGAAGAGGCGGGTGGCGTTTGGGGGAGGGCGCTGGGCCGGGGCGCCTTCTCCGCCCGCAAGGCGGCGGCCGTCGAGATCAAAAAGAGCTGCCCAGGCAACTCCAGACAGGTGGGTCATTTCCTGGGTAAGCGAGGTTAGGCGCAGTGCCTCGTCGGCCAGAAGGGGATCGATAGCGCTGGCGGCGAGTTGCTCGGCCAGAGTGCTACCATAGGTTGCGCGTAGGGCGGCTTGATCGGCCTCATAGGCGAAGCCGCTCGCGAGTAGCAGCACGCCCAGCACAAGCGTCGTGGCGAGGGCGCCGGCGAGGGCGCAGCGAGTGATGAAAGGCGTCATGGCGTCCCTGGGTGCAGAGGCTGCGCTTCAGCGCGCGCCGTCGGGGCCGAGTGTAGAGAGTCCGCCCGGCGGCTGCAGCCCTTGGGGCGAAAAGAGGGAGAACTTTGTTCGTGAACGCGCCCCGTGCCGTCTTAACCGTGAGCGGTCCTGACCACCCTGCCCTGTCGTCTTCGGTGTGCGCGGTGTTGGCGGACCACGGCGTGGTCCTTGATGATCTCTCCCAAAGCGTACTGCATGGCCAGCTCCTGCTGGCCGTGGTCCATAGCCTGGGTAAGGACGCCCTCGCTCCGCTGTTGGCGGCCCTTCATGAGGCGCTTGCGGCCTTCGACTGCCGCATTACCTCTCGTCCCCTCGATCCCGAAGCCTGGACTCGGTGGGGGGCGGCCCTCCAGTCCCCCCGCATCATAGTGACCGTGCTGGCGCGGCGCTTGGGCGCTGCTGAGTTTGCGGCCCTGACGGCGCCCCTGGCCGGCGTGGGTTTACGGCTAGAAGCGCTTCGGCGCCTATCGTCGCCGGCCGCAGCCCACGCTGCGGATCGCCCCCGGGCCTGCGTTGAACTTGCCCTCCGGGGCGAGGGGGTCGATCAGGCAGCGCTGCGTGCCGCCATGCTCGAGGTGGCCCAACGCTTCGATTTGGACATCGCGGTGCAGCTCGATGACGTCTACCGTCGCAATCGTCGGCTCGTGGCCTTTGACATGGACTCCACCCTCATCGAAACCGAGGTCATCGACGAGCTGGCCCGCCGCGCCGGGGTAGGTGATGCGGTAGCAGAGATTACGGAGCGGGCCATGCGCGGTGAGCTCGATTTCCAGGATAGCTTTCGCGCTCGGGTGGCGCTGCTGAAGGGCCTGCCGGAAGCCGCGCTCGCGGAGGTGGCCGAGGCCTTACCCCTATCGGAGGGGGCCGAGAGGCTGGTCAAGGCGCTGCATCGCCTGGGCTATAAGACGGCCATTATTAGCGGCGGATTCCAGTTTTTCGGCGAGCAGCTGAAGGCGCGGCTGGGGATCGATTATGTGTTTGCCAATGCACTCCCCATCGCCGACGGCCGGGTTACCGGGGCGGTGGCTCGGCCCATCGTGGATGGGGCGCGCAAGGCTGAGCTCTTAAAGGCGCTGGCGGCGCAGGAAGGGCTCGCCCTAGAACAGGTTATCGCCATCGGTGATGGCGCAAATGATCTCCCCATGCTTGCGGCCGCGGGCTTAGGCATCGCCTATCGGGCTAAGCCCGTGGTGCGGGCGCGGGCGCGCCACGCCATTTCTACCCTTGGGCTAGATGGTTTGCTTTATCTTCTAGGCTTCTCTGACGACGACTTTCTCGCCTAGGCCTGTGGCATCGATGCGGCTGGGGCCCAGGGTCGGGGCGTAGCTTTGCTTGCCGCCGCGGCCGGGGATTTCCTCCGCCAGCCGGGGGACGAGATAGCCGGACCGGGCTTCGCAAAGGGCCTGGTAGAGCGCGAGCGCTTGGTCCCGCGGTACGGCGAAGGCCGCGGCCCCGGCCACGGGATCGAGAAGATGCAGGTAGTAAGGCAGGATCCCTGCAGCGAAGAGGGCGTCGCCGAGGGCCGTCAGGGCGTCCAGGGAATCGTTCACCCCGGCGAGAAGCACGGCCTGATTCAGCACCGTGATGCCCGCTGCCCGGAGCGCCGGCACGCGCTCCGGGAGCCCGGCGCGCAGCTCCTGCGCATGATTGACATGCACAACCAGCACGGGCTGCAGGCGGCTGGCGCTCAGCCGTTCGACGAGCACTGGGGTCAGGCGCTGCGGCAATACCACCGGGGTGCGGCTGTGAATTCGGAGACGCTTGAGGTGCGGCAGAGCTTCGAGGCGGGTCAGTAGGGCCGCGAGTTTTTCATCGTCGAGCATGAGGGGGTCGCCGCCGGAGAGGATGATCTCTTCTACGGACGGGGTCTTTTCCAGGTAGGCGAGCGCTGCTTCCAGCTTAGCTCCCTGGCTGTGCGCGTCCGGGTAGGGGAAGTGGCGGCGAAAGCAGTACCGGCAATGGACAGCGCAGGCGCCCGTGGTGATAAGCAGGGCCCGTCCCGCGTATTTGTGCAGTAGCCCTGGGGTGGGGCTATGGTCTGCTTCCTCTAGGGGATCGGCCCGGAAGCCCGGCACGGCCGCGCGCTCCGCGGTCAGGCTCAGTACTTGGCGGAGCACGGGATCGTTTGGGTCCCCGGGGGTCATGGCGGCGAGAAAGGGCGGCGGCACCCGCAGGGGAAAGGGGCTGGCCGAGTCCAGGGTTTCGGCGAGGGGGTCGTTTTCCAACCCGAGGGCGGCAAGCAACGCCGCCGGCGAACGCAGCGCCCGGCGCTGAAGGGCGCGCCAATCATCAGACTGCCCAGATTCCAAGCTTATAGGTATCATCACGCCCCGCTGCCGTGGTGGATGGGAAAAAGGTGCGCTTGCTCCGCCGCCCGCCTCGGTCTTTGGCCTTTGCCCAGGGTTCGCTGCTGGCGGGCCCCCATTATCTGCGATGGCGACTTGGGAGACATCATGGCGTCCTACTCCACTAACGAATTTCGCTCGGGCCTGAAGGTGCTGCTTGACGGAGAGCCCTGCGCGATTACGGAAAACGAATTCGTGAAACCCGGCAAGGGCCAGGCTTTCAATCGCGTGCGCCTGCGTAACTTAAAGACCGGTCGGGTATGGGAACGCACCTTTAAGTCCGGGGAGACGATCGAAGCCGCGGACGTGATGGAACTCGACATGGAGTATCTCTACACCGACGGCGAGTTCTACCATTTCATGAAGACCGATGGCAGCTTCGAGCAATTCGCCGCCTCGGCCGCCGCCGTTGGCGACACGAAGGCCTGGCTTAAAGAGCAAGAGTCCTATCAGATCGTGCTTTGGAACGAAGCGCCTATCTCCGTGACCGCCCCGAACTTCATCGAGTTGGAAGTGGTGCAAACGGACCCGGGCATTAAGGGTGACACGGCGCAGGGGGGCTCCAAGCCCGCAACCTTGTCGACCGGCGCCATGGTGAAGGTGCCCCTATTCGTGAACCAGGGGGAAGTCATTCGCGTGGATACGCGGAACGCGGAATACCAGAGCCGCGCGAAGGGCTAAGCATGACCCACCCCTGGGCGCCGGGGGGCGATCTGACGGGCTGGCGCGCTCGCGCCGAGCTGTTTGCCTACCTGCGGAGCTTCTTTGCCGCCCGGGGGGTGCTCGAGGTCGACACCCCGGTGCTCGGTCGGGTTGGGGTGACCGACCCGGCCCTGGACGCCCCTACCGCCGAAGGAGGGGCGCTGCAGAGCTCCCCGGAATACTTCATGAAGCGCCTGCTGGCGGCGGGCAGCGGCCCCATTTATCAGCTGGCCCGCGCGTTCCGGTCTGGGGAAGTGGGCCATCGGCACAATCCGGAGTTTGTCCTGCTGGAGTGGTACCGACCGGACTGGGACGACGAGGCTTTGCGGCAGGAAATGGATGCGCTCCTCGGGCCCCTGTTGCCCGGATTCCCCGCGCGACGCCAGACCTTTGGCGCGCTCCTGAAGGACGTTTTTGGGTTGGTCTGGGACCGCACGGGCCCGGAAGACTGGGCCAAGGTGCTCCAAGCCCACTGGGCGCAGCGCGGTCAGGAGGGCGATCCTGTCGCGCTGGCGGCGGGGGACGAACTCAGCCTTCTGGAATGGCTTTACGGGGAAGCCTGCGAGACCCTCGAGGCGCCAACCTTCATCACCGATTTCCCTCCGGCCCTGGCATCGCTGGCCACCCTTCGGCCTGGTGGCGCAACGGCGGCCCGGTTTGAACTGGTGGTGGGGGGCGTAGAACTGGCGAACGGCTTCCAGGAGCTCTGCTGCCCGGTGACCCAGCGCGCGCGCTTTGAGGCCGATCGAGCCCGGCGGGCGGGGTTAGGAAAACGCGACGTGCCCCTTGATGAACCCTTTCTTGCGGCGCTGGAAGCGGGGTTGCCGCCGTGCGCCGGCGTCGCCCTGGGGGTCGATCGGGTGCTTATGCTCATGACCGGGGCCCGCAGCCTCGACGAGGTCATGCCCTTTAGCTGGCACCGGCGCTAGGGGGCCCGCTTAGGGCCTCGGTTAGGGGTTCGCCGAGGCGAAAGGCCGCTCCCGACGCCCGCGGAAGCCAGGTGAGGGCGCGCTGCCGCTTAAGCTGTTCGGAAAGGAGCACGATCACCGTCGAGCCCAGCTCAAAGGCTCCGATGGCGTCCCCTCGATCTGCGAACCGTTCGCTCTGCCATGGGGCGCTGCTGGATGTCGCCGTGACCCGGCCGGTCCAGCGCGTGCGCATCGCGCCGACAATGAGGGCGCCGACGAGGACCAGGGTAAAGGGGCCGTCCGGGGTGCTGAACTCGAGGATCACCCGCTCATTGCGCGCGAAGAGTCCGGGGCGGGTGGCGGCGGTGGCGGGATTGACCGAGAAAAGATCCCCGGGCACGTAGCGGAGCGCCGTTAGGGTCCCGGCGAGGGGCATGTGAATTTGGTGGTAGTCCTTTGGTGCAAGGTAAATCGTCGAAAAGGCGCCGTTTTCGTAGGCCGCTGCGTCGCCGGCGAGTAGCCCTTCGGCGCTGTAGGCGATGCCCTTGGCCTGAAAGATTTGTCCCGCGGTAATGGGTCCCTGGGCGGAAAGGGCCCCATCGCAGGGGCTGGCGAGGCACTCCGGGTCGTCCGGCCAGGGGCGAGCCCCGGCCTTCAGGTTGCGCGTAAAAAATGCGTTGAAAGTCCCATAGGCCTCAAGCTCCGGCTGTTCTGCCTCGTCGAGGTTAACCCCGTAGTGCTCCGCAAAGCGCCGAATGGCGAAGGTGGTCACGGCTCCGCCGGGCCAGCGCGCGAAGGCCCCGGCCAGGCGCGTGAGCAAGGCCTTGGGTAGGCGATGCTGAAGCCAGAGAAAGCGCTGGGCGTGGGCGAGCTCATCCATAGGGGTTCGGTCCTGAAACAAGGGGGGTTTGGGGGTCGTTCCCCCACTCGGCCCAGCTCCCTGCATAGGCCGCGATAGGCCAGGAGAGGAGGCGGCCGACCAGATAGGCAAGGCCTGAGCGGTGATGGCTGTGGCAATGGGTAATGATGGGGCGGCGGCCGTCGATGCCCGCTCGGCCGAGGTGCTCGGCTAAGTCGGTGCGTAAGCGCGCCCCTCGGTGGGGATCAAGCAAGGTGTCCACGGGCACATTGACGGCGCCGGGAAGGTGACCGTTGCGTAGCGCCGTGCGCTGGGCGCCAAGATACTCCCCGGGGCTTCGTGCATCCCAGAGGCAAGTGGCGCCCTCCGCCAGGGCCGCGAGCACGTCAGCTTTGGTTGCCCAAACCTCGGGATGGGGAAAGCGGCTGCGGGGGGGCTCGGCGCTCGGCCGTGGGTCCGGGACGTCGGCAGGTGCGCCCCTTTCGAGGGGGCGTTTGGCTTCGGCCCAGGCGATGAGGCCGCCGTCGACGACCGCCCAGCTTTGCAGGCCAAAAAGCTCTAGCGTCCACACCAAGCGCCCGGCCCAGGCGCCGCCCTCGTCGTCATAAATCACGATGGGTTGCTTGCCGCCCCAGGCGCTGGCGCCGAGGCGCGGCGCAAGATAGGCCTGCAGCAAGGATGCCTCCTGGGGGTCCCCGGGGGCCGGGCCATAGCCCTTAAGCAAGGCCATGGGGTTGATGTGGATCGCCCCAGGAAGATGGGCCTGGGCGAAGCGCGCAGGTGATCCGATGTCTAAAAGGCAGACGGCACCTTCCCCCTGGAGGGCGTCGAACGCGTCCAAGGCGAGACAGCGCTGGGTTGCGATCATGGCGTGGGCCCGTCCTTGCAGAGGCGGTAGCGGAGAAGGCGATCCGGAGTGAGGGTGCCCGCTTCCAGGGCGCCTTGCACGCCGCAGGCCGGCTCCCGGTCGTGGGCGCAGTCGCGAAAGCGGCAGGCCTCGGCAGCCTGGGTCACGTCCGGGAAGGTTTGGGCAAGGGCTGAGGCGCTCAGGGGCGCGGGCACGAAGCGTCGCAGTCCGGGCGCGTCAATTAGGGTGCCATCGGCGAGGGCATGGCCGAGGGGGTAGAGGCGGACCACGCTGGTGGTGTGCCGGCCCCGGGCAAGGCCGCGATTCAGCCGTTCGGAGAGCGTGCCCACCTTGGCGTTGGCTTCCGGTAGGAGGGCATTGAGCAGGGACGATTTCCCCACCCCGGACTGGCCCGCAAAGGCGGCGCGGCGTCCCGCCAGCGCCCGGCGGAGCGCGTCCACGCCTTCGCCAGTGCGGGCGCTCACGTGAAAAACGGGGAAGCCCAGGGCTTGAAAGGCCTCGCTCAACCCTTGGGCTTCCGCGCCGGGCCGGTCCGCTTTGTTGTGGATAAGCCAGGGCGCGAGGCCCGCATCGAAGGCCGCGGCCAGCAGGGGGTCGATGAGATCGCCGTGCGGCGCCGGTTCGCTTGCGTAGGTTATGAGCAGCGTATCGAGGTTGGCACAGATTGGCCGGAGCCCCCGAGGCGTTTGGCGCTCCAGGAGGGTTCGCCGAGGCCGGCGCTCAAGGGCGAGATACTGGCCGTCTTGCTCCGTCACCTCCAGCTCATCCCCCGCCACCA
>JADHNU010000002.1 GCA_016779325.1 Pseudomonadales bacterium | reverse complement strand
ATCGCACTCTGAAGCAGAGCGAGCTTCGGATAGTAGGTGTCCGTGCGCTCAAATTCCGTATCGAGGATCCACAGGCCGTTGTCTTCAATGGCCTCTAGAAGAGCATCGAAGCGCGCGGGCGAATCAACGAAAAAGGCCCCTTGAAGGGCCGGAGTCGGATCGAAGGCCATCAGCTCAGCGCCGTACGGCCGGCGAAGGCACGCCCCAGCGTGCCGCCATCGACGAACTCGAGCTCTCCCCCCAGGGGAACGCCCTGCGCAAGGCGGCTCACCTGCACCCCCAAGGGACGGAGCGCCTCGCGAAGATAGTGGGCGGTGGCCTCCCCCTCCACCGTGGCATTGGTGGCCAGGATCACTTCCTCTACCGCCCCGGCCTTCAGGCCCTCCAGCAGCTGGGGAATGGCGAGATCCTCGGGGGTAACCCCATCGATGGGCGAGAGCTGCCCGTGGAGCACGAAGTACCGGCCACGGTAGGTGCCCGTGGCCTCGATAGCCCATTGGTCCGTGGGTGTGGCCACAACACAAAGGGCCCGCTCATCCCGCGCCGGATCGGCGCAGATTTCACATACAGTTTCTTCTGTAAGCGTTTGACATATATCGCAATTATTTATTTTTTCAAGCGCCTCGAGCAACCCCTCGGCCAGGGCCTTTGCCTGAGGGCGATCGCGCTCAAGAAGCTGAAACGCCATCCGCTGGGCGGAACGCCGCCCAACCCCTGGGAGGGCCCGGAGCCGTTCGATAAGGACTTCTAGGGGGGTGGGATAGGGCATCAGAACAGCTTCATGCCTGGGGGCAGAGGCAAGCCAGCGGTCACCTCGGACATGAGTTCCTTCTGCGCGCGCTCCACGCGCCGCACCGCATCATTGACCGCAGCGGCCAGAAGATCTTCAAGCACTTCTCGGTCTTCCGACATCAGGCTCGGGTCCAAGGTGACCCCGCGCACGTCGTGGCGCCCGGTCATGCGGACCGCAACGAGCCCGGCGCCACTCTCTCCCGTGACCTCCAGGGCCGCGAGGCGCTCCTGAGCCTGCGCCATCTTCTCTTGCATGGCCTTGGCCTGCTTCATCATGTCACCCATGCCCAGCATGGCGTACTCCCTTTCCGAAAACTTTGGGCGAAGGCCCTTAGTGTAGCGTTTGCCCCGCAGCGCTCCCAGAATCCTCGAGGGGGCGGAGACTCCCGGGAATGATTTGCGCCCCGAACTGGGCCCGAAGGGCTTGCACCTGAGCGTCGCTTTCGATGGCCGCCTCCGCCGCGGCTTGCGCTTCCGCGCGGCCCCGGGCGGCGCGCTGCGCCGGCGTTTCCGCCTCCGCCGATGCCACCTCGAGCTGCACTCGCACGGGGCGCCCGCGACGGGCCGAAAGCGCCTCCGCTAAACGCGTTTCGTGAATGGCGGCATAGAGGGGTTCAGCCTCCGGCGCCAGGGCAAAGCGAATGCGATCGCCTTCATCGCCGAGGGGCACGCAATGCTGCGCGAGCTCCAGGGTCACGCCAACAAGATCGAGGGTGCGCAGCGCCTCGCCCCAATTCGCCGGCAACAGCAGATCGGGGAAGGGGCCCACGGACGCTTCCCCGAGCGCAGGCGAGGGCTCAGGCTCGGGCGCCGGGGCGGGCTGAGCAGCCGCGGATTGCGGGGCGGCTTGAGCGTCAAGCACTCCGCGCAGCGCCGCCGTGCCCGCGGCGGCAGGCTTCGGGGCGGCGGGCGCCCGCGTGGCACCACCGGACGGGCTACCGCTGCCCTCCCCCGGGCTGTCCTCGGGCTGGAACGCCAGCATGCGCAGCAGCGTCATTTCAAAGGCCACCCGAGCTTCCGGGGCATAGGGCAAATCCCGAACGCCGGTGAGGGCAATTTGATAGTAAAGCTGCACATCTTCCGGGGAGATCCGGGCCGCCAGGGCCTGCACCTTCGCTCGAGCCTCATCCCCCTCCGCGCCCTCGAGCGCCTCCGGCACCACCTGAGCCACGGCGAGGTCGTGAAGAAGACGCAGTAGGTCCCCCAGGACGGTGGAAAAATCCGCCGCGTGGGCAGCCAGATCCTCGGCGCAGGCCATCAGCGCTGGGCCATCCCCCGCCGCCAGGGCTTCGAGGATGCGATGAAGGGCGCCTTGATCGATGGTCCCCAGCATTGCCGCCACTTCCTCGGCGTGTAGGGCGCCGCCGCCATGGGCAATGGCTTGATCGGTTAGGCTCAGCGCATCGCGCATGCTGCCGTCCGCGGCCCGGGCCAGCGCCCAGAGGGCGCTGGGCTCAAAGCTCACCCCTTCCGCCCCAAGCACGTGTTCGAGATGGCCGACGATGCGCTCCGCAGTCATGTTCTTAAGATGAAACTGCAGGCATCGAGACAGGACGGTGACCGGTAGCTTTTTCGGGTCCGTGGTGGCCAGCAGAAACTTCACGTGGGGCGGCGGCTCTTCAAGGGTTTTGAGCAGCGCGTTAAAGCTCGACGTCGACAGCATGTGCACTTCGTCGATGAGGTAAACCTTGAACCGCCCCCGGGTGGGCGCGTATTGGACGTTATCGAGCAGCTCCCGGGTGTCTTCCACCTTGGTTCGGGAGGCCGCGTCCACCTCAATCAAATCGACAAAGCGGCCTTCGGAGATCTCCCGGCAAGCGCCGCACTCCCCGCAGGGGGTCGCGCTCACGCCCTGCTCGCAGTTCAGGCAGCGCGCCAGAATCCGGGCGACGGTGGTCTTCCCCACCCCGCGGGTACCCGTGAACAGATAGGCGTGATGAAGCCGCCCACCGTCTAGGGCGTGGGAAAGGGCCCGAAGCACATGCTCCTGCCCCACCATGGTGGCGAAGTTGCCCGGGCGCCACTTTCGCGCCAGCACCTCATAGGCCATGGGCCTAGCTCCTTTGGATTGCCATAGGACCGGCGGCCCCTTCTAGCGTCCTTGGGGCTCAGTGTACGCTCTCGGGCTTAAGCCTTGCTACGGAGCCCCCATGGCCGCCTTTTTCTCATCGCCCTTTTTGGTCATCGCCCACCGCGGCGCCAGCGCCGAAGCTGCGGAAAATACGCTCCCGGCCTTCGCCCGGGCCCTTGCCGTGGGCGCGCCGGCCGTTGAACTGGACGTCTACTACGCCCACGAGCAGCTCTGGGTTATCCACGATGATGAACTCGACCGCACCACCAACGGTACCGGACGCTTAGAGGATCACAGCCCCGAGGCCCTTCGACGCTTCGATGCGGGCGGCGGCGCGGTTATTCCTACCCTAGCGGAGGTGCTCGAGCTCATTGGCGACCGAGCGGCCGTGAACATCGAGCTGAAGGGGCCGGGCACGGCCGCGCCGGTGTGTGCCCTCCTCGCTCAGCGGGCCGTGCCTACGGAGCAAATCCTGCTTTCCGCCTTCGATCATCGGGAGCTAGTAACCGCCAAAGCCCTGGCGCCCCAGTGGCCGCGCGGCGCGCTGTTCGGTCGGCAAGTGGCTGGGGCGGTGGAGGCCGCTCGGGCCCTTAAAGCCACCAGCATCAACTTGGCGGACCGCACGGTAACGGCGGAGCGCCTTGAGCGTTATCAAGCAGCGGGATTCAAAACGCTTGTGTATACGGTGAATGATCGGGAACGTGCCCGAGAGCTTCGCGATTGGGGCGCCAGCGGCATCTTCTGCGATGATCCCGGCGCCATGATTGCCGCCGTCCACTGCTAAAGCAGGATCTTTATCGCCATGGAGCTGGCCCCATGTTGACCGTCACGCGCCCCCGTCCGCATCACCTTGAGCTTCAGCTCACGGGGCGCCTGACCCCCGAAACTATGGCCCAGGCCGTCGACGATTTTGTCGCCCTCGCCCGGCAGCCGTAGCACCTCATCTCTCTACCTACACGCACCACGACACGCTGGTCTTGTGTGTCTAAATTTGGTACCCGGAGCGCGTAGGGCTGACCAATTGACGTTCCTTCAAGCCGCCCTAACCGCACTGCTGCCCCTCGGAAACTTGGAAAACCAAGTCCTTGAGATCGACCCGCACGCCTCCGATCCTTCGAAAGTCACGGTTCGCCGCTATGCGTTTCCTAACCCCGCTCCCCCAGGGCGTCCAGCTCTGCGGCCAGGCGATGGCGAGGATCCGTAACGATGGCTTCAAGCTGGGCCACCCGGGCCTTTAGCGCCTCCACCTCTTCCTGGAGCGCCTTATCGACGGGCGCCGATGCGCGGAGGTTGACCAAATGCTTGATCGTGCCCGCCACCGAGGCGATTGCTACGATTGCCACCACCATGGTGAAAACGTCCATCGCTCTGCTCCCTCTCCTGCCGCCTTGGCCGCTTAGTCCGCTTCTACGGAGCCCAACCCAGACACGCTTTGCGTGATCTTCTTCGGCGATCCACGGTAGGTGATATTGCCGATGCCCGCTACAGAACCGTCGAGGCGCTCCGTGACGGTCACCTCCGCCGCCCCGGCTCCGGCCACGGAAATCGATGCCTCTTCGCTGCTCAGCTCGAAGCCTTCATAGCTGCCCGCGCCGGCAATGCTGATGTCCTGCACCCGAGCCGTGCCTTCCGTTTCGCAGCGCGCGGCGCCGGCAAGATCAATCTCGAGGCGATCAAGGCGAAGCTCAGTCAGTTCACACTCCCCGGCCCCGGCCAGGGAAACCTCAAGCTCCGCACCCGTAAAGCCAGCGCCTATCAAGCGCCCGGCCCCGGCCAGATCGATGGCCTCCACCGCCGGCAGCGTGACGGTGAGATCGACCGCGGGCCGGTCGTCATCGTTCCAGAACCAGCCGCCCTTCTTGCCGCGCTGCTTAACGATGAGGCGATCGCCTGCCGTGCTGATGTCCACCGCATCGAGGGCTTCGCCGTCCTCGGCGCTCAGTACGTAGCCCGCCTCGTCCCCCAGCTTGACCGTCACCGAGCCCACCAGGGTGACGTCAAGGCGACGAAGGGACGCATCAAGGGCTGCGGTACGACTTTCCTCGGCCTGCGCACTTGCCATGGCCATGAGTAAGGCTGCGACCGGGATAGGCCAAAATTTCACGCTAGCGCGGCTCATAGGGACGACTCCTTGGGCCCCGCGCCCCCTTCCTGCTCCAGACGTTGGAAGGCGCGATCGAGGCGAAATTGACGAGAAGTAACGGTGCGTTCCATGCGCTGCAGGCGCAGTTCGAGCTCGCGGAAGCGCGCCCGCAGGGTGCGAGGGCTGGGGCTCGGAGGCGGCGGCACCGCCGGCGGCATGGGCATGACCGGGTCCAGGCCCGCGGGGCCCACGATGCCGGCGTCCCGAGCGCTGCTCGGGAGCGGCGCCATCAAGAGCAGCGCCGCTAGATAAATCGGCAGCACAATGTGGGGCACGAAGATCAGCAGCGTGACCGCAATCAGCCGGGCCACCCAGCGCTCCACCCCGTAGGCCTTGGCCAACCCCGCGCACACGCCCCCAATGAGGCGCTTGCGCCGATCCCGATAGAGCCCGCGTTGCCAGCCATTGCTGCGACGCGCCGGCTCATGCCGCAGCGCATAGGCCCGGCTCGCGTCATCGGCCCGGCCCGGCGCTTCGAGTTGCGCATGAATACGCGCCAGGGCCCGCTCGAGGTCTCGCTGCGTGGTGACCGTTTCTGGCGTTACCGGGCCTTCGGCAAGGGCCTCGAGGGCCCGCTCGAGCCGTTCCGCCGTGGCCCGAAGCCGGGCTCGGGAAGCGTCCGAGGCGCTCACGGGGCCTGCTCCGGCTTCCGCCAGCTCGGCACTTCACTATCGAGGATGGCTTCTAAGGTGCGAACCCGCTCGCTGAGCTGGTCGGCTACGTCGGCCAGCGCCTCGAGCTCGGCAATTTCTCTATCGCTCAAGGCCGACCCGTGGTGACGCTTACTTCGGTAGTGAAGAATGAGCCAGATGGGCGCCACGAGGACCATAAAGGCCACCGTGGGGATCATCAGGGCCGTCGCCAATTCCATAATCTCGATCCCTTAGTGCTGGGGTTTAACCTTGGCTTTTAACGCCGCCAACGCCTCGTTGAGCTTGTCATCTTCCTCGAGTTCAGCGATCTCGTCACTGAGGCTTTTACGCCCAAGGTCGTAGGCGGCGACCTGTCCCTCAAGGTCATCCATGCGCCGCTCATAGTGGTCGAAGCGATCAAGCGCCTGGTCGATGCTCTCCGCGGAGAAGCGCTTGCGCACCTTCAGTTGGGTTTTCGCCGTGCGGGTGCGCAGGGCCAGGGACTTCTGCCGGCTGCGCGCGTCGCTCAACTTGTCCTGAAGCTGTTGAATGTCCCCCGTAAGATGCTCGAGGGACTCACTTAAGGCGCCAATTTCCTCGTCGAGATCCGCCAGCGCGCTTTCGGTCCGCGACTGCTCCAGCAGCGCCGCCCGGGCCAGATCTTCCCGGCCCTTGCGCAGCGCCACCTCGGCTCGCCGCTCCCATTCCTGCACTTCCTGAACCACGGCCTCCCGACGACGCTCCAGACCACTGCGCTCGGCAATGGCCCGGGCCGACTGGGTGCGCACTTCGACCAGGGTTTCTTCCATTTCCTGAATGATCAACCGCACCATCTTCTCCGGATCTTCGGCGCGGTCGAGCAGGGCCGTGATGTTCGAATTGATGATGTCGGACAGCCTAGAAAAGATACTCATAACGCCACTCCTGTTGAGGCTCGAGAAAAATAATCCAAGGGTCGTGCCAACTTTTAGCCCTTCCCAAGCCGGCCAGTTTTTCCTTTAACCTATTGTTTAATAATGGTTTTATTTTTCTCTCGGAATCCCGGTAAGCTAACCCTCACCGGCTCCTTGGCGAGAGTCGCTATCAAACGGTGAGATTAACCAATGGCTCCTCACATTTCCGAGGCGGCGCCTCGCGAAAGCCGCCTCCTTGGCCAAGCCCCCGCCTTTCTCGAGGCGCTAGATGCGGTATCAGCAGCAGCGCCCCTGGCCAAACCGGTCTTGCTGGTGGGCGAGCGCGGCACGGGGAAGGAAGGCTTTGCGGAACGGCTTCACTTCCTATCCGCTCGCTGGGACGGCCCCTTTGAGAAGCTCAACTGCGCGGCCATCAGCGAAACGCTGCTGGAGTCGGAGCTCTTCGGCCACGAAGCAGGGGCGTTTACCGGGGCGACCAAGGCCCATGCCGGGCGCTTCGAGCGGGCCCACGGCGGCACGCTGTTTCTCGATGAGCTGGCCACCACCTCCCCTCTGGTTCAGGAAAAGATTCTTCGAGTCATTGAATATGGAGAATTCGAGCGCCTTGGGGGCAGCCGAACCCTAAAAACGGACATCCGCCTGGTGGCGGCCACCAACGAAGATTTACCCAGCCTGGCTCGAGCGGGACGCTTCCGGGAGGACCTCCTCGACCGCCTGGCCTTTGACGTCATTACCTTGCCGCCCCTTCGGGCCCGGGAGGAAGACATCGCTCTGCTCGCCGAGGCCTTTGCCACCCGCATGACTGCCGAGCTGGGGCGGGACTATTTCCCCGGTTTCAGCAACCGAGCCCAAGCAACCCTGCTTCGCTATCCCTGGCCCGGTAACGTGCGAGAGCTGAAAAACGTGGTGGAACGAAGCGTCTATCGTCACGGCGACGATGAGGCGTCCCTCGAGGAAATTGTCTTAGATCCCTTCGCGTCGCCCTGGCGCCCCAAGGCCGTGCCCGGGCGCGAAGCCCCGGACAACGCGCCCAAGCCCCAGACCTTTCCCATGGACTTTACGGAAGCGGTGCGAACCTTCGAGATCACACTCCTCCAGGAAGCCCTGGAGGCGGCCCAGTACAATCAAAAGCGCTGCGCCGAACTCCTGTCCATGACCTACCATCAATTGCGGGGGCTTCTGAGAAAGTATGATCTTCACACGCGTTAAAGCCTGGCCCGGTCGGCGTCGGCGAGGCTGCCCCGGAGGCGCCCTGCTTTGGGTCCTTCTCGCCCTGGGTACCCCGGCGCTCAAAGCGGAACCCGCGCTCGCGCCCGCCCTGGAGCGCTTCGTGGAGGCGACGGCCCAGCGCGCAGCCCTCATGGGACCGGTGGCCGAAGCCAAGGCCGTTCTGGGCCTGGCCATTCAGGATCCGGCGCAGGAGGCTCGGGTACTGGCCCGAGCGGAGCGCGAGGCACGCACCAAGGGCCTCGCCGTAGCGCCCTACCGGCGCTTCGTCGATGCGCAGATGGCCCTCGCGCGGGGCCTTCAGAGCCGTTGGCGGAGCGTTGCGCCCCCCGGCATGGACTCTGGGGAAGCCCGCGCCGCCCTGGGGGCGGTGCGCCGCGCCATCGCGGCGACCACTGCGGCCCAGCTTGATGCGCTTGTGCAAACTCTGCCCCTCTTGCCCCGGCAGCAAGACGCCTTTCTGGGGGCCCTGAACGCGGCGCTTGCCGCGCAGGGCGCAAGCTCCGAGGAGCGAGCGGCCCTTGGCGCCGCGGCCCTGGCCCTGCGCTTTGCGCCGGCAAGCCAGGATGGGCTCGCGGCCCTCGGAGGCACGCTGCGCGTGGGCACCACGGGGGATTACGCGCCCTTCAGCTACCGAGCCTCGGACGGGGCCCTCCAGGGTGTGGATATCGACCTGGCCGAGGCCTTCGCCGAAGCCCTCGGCCTCCGCCTTGCCTGGGTCGAAACGAGCTGGCCAACCCTCACCCAAGACCTTCAAGCCGGCGCCTTTGACCTGGCGCTGAGCGGCATCAGCCGCACCTTGGCCCGCGCCCGGCGCTCCGGAAGCCGGTTTTCCCTGCCCTATCACGTGGGCGGCAAGACACCGATCATCCGCTGTGCGGATCAGGCTCGCTTTCCGAGCTGGGCGGCGATTGATCAACCCGGGGTGCGCGCCGTGGTGAACCCCGGGGGCACCAACGAAGCCTTCGCTCGCGCCCGCTACACCCAAGCCGGGCTCCGGGTCCATCCCGATAATCGGACCATCTTTCAAGAAATCGCGGAAGGGCGCGCCGACGTGATGGTGACGGATTTGATCGAGGTGAAGCTCTGGGCGGGCCGGGACCCCCGGCTTTGCCCTGCGCTTGGCGACACCCGCCTCACCTACGCAGAGAAAGGGGCTTGGATTGCAACCCCGTCCGGGGACGCCCTCGCCGAGGTGTTCGATCTCTGGTTGACCCAGCAACTGGGCTCGGGTTTTGTCGCGGAGCGCTTCGCCGCCCACGGCGTGGGGCCCTAGGCGTCCCGGTCTAGGGATCCCGGTCGCCCTCAGCCCCCTCGGCATGGGGCACAGGCGCGTCCGCGAGGAAGGCCGCCATCATGGTATTGACCGTTTCCGGGTCATCCTGCTGCACCCAGTGGGAGGCGTTGGGTAGATAGCGAAGGGTCAGCGTCGCGACCTGATCTTCCGTGCCATAGGTGGTGCTTTTCGCCAGAGCGACGTCCTGCTCGCCCCACAGCATGAGCGTAGGCACGGTAAGCAGGGGCATGCCCCGGGCCGCCATGCGCCGCGCGCCGCCCCGGGCCAGGGCCCGGTAGTAGTGAATCATGGCGCGGGCCCCTCCGGGGCGCAGGACATTGCTCACAAAGACCGCCACCTCCTCCGGCGCAACCGCACCCTTACGAACGGTCCCTTCGGCAAACATGCGCTTCACGGCCTGTCCACCGCGACGGGTCAAGAACCACTCGGGCAGGGTCGGCAGTTGGAAAAAGGCCGCGTACCACGACTTCTTCCGCTGGAGGGGGTTCACCTTCAACTCCCGGGTCATGGGCACGGGATGGGGCACGTTCATGATGACGAGCTTGTCCAGGGGGCGGCCGCCGTGCATGGCGTAGTACCAGGAAATGACCGCGCCCCAGTCATGGCCCAGCAGCACGACGGGGCCCACGCCCGCCGCATCGATGAGCCCATCGACATCGCCGAGCAGCTTTTCGATGGCGTAGTCCGCCACCCGCGGCGGCGTACTGGTGGCGCCATAGCCGCGCAGGTTCGGGGCCCAGGCGAGATAGCCCGCAGCCGCCAGCACGGGCAGCTGGTGGCGCCAGGCCCGAGCATGCTCGGGGAAGCCATGGAGGCAGAGCGCCAAGCCCTTGGGCGGGCCCTCGGGGCGCGCCTCGAACACCTCGAAGCGCAGCGCGCCCACGTCGACAAAGCGGGTCGTGATGGGCGTGCTCATTGGGGCAGGTACTGCTTCGCCAGCTGCCCGAGGGTGGCGAGGCACTCGTCATGCACCGCCTGGAGAATTTCTGCCACGGGCTTGATGGCGTCGATACGCCCTGCCACCTGCCCCGTCAGGGCAATGGCCGCCTCCATGTCACCGCCAAAATACAGGGCCTTGGCATCGCCGAATTCCCCCCAAATGTTCTTCTCTACTTCCCGTTCAAGGGCCGTGGTGCGCTCCGTACGCAACGCGCGTAGCGCCGGCGAGTGGAAGCGATTGAGATAAACGGTATCCGTTTCCTTCGCGTCCACAATGGCGTTCTTCCAATTTTCGTGCACCGGGGACTCGGCCGCGGACACCATGCGCGTGCCCATTTGCACCGCTTCCGCGCCAAGGGCCAGCGCCGCCGCCATGGTGACGCCGTCCGTAAAGCCGCCCGCAGCAATAATGGGCAGATCCGTACGGGAGCGAACCAAGGGCAGCAGCACAAGGGTTGAAACATCCTTGGGATTTTTAAACCCGCCCCCCTCGGCCCCTTCGACCACGAGCCCATCCACGCCGGCATCGATAGCCTTCAACGCCGCATCTAAGGTGGGCACCACGTGGAAAACGGTGAGGCCCGCTTCCTTCAGCGCCCCCGTGTACTTTGTGGGGCTGCCGGCCGAGGTGGTCACAAAACGCACGCCCTGATCGACCACAAACTGAACGATATCGGGATCGCGCACGAAGGCCTGGGCGATGTTCACGCCAAAGGGCTTGTCCGTGAGGGTGTGCATCTTCTTGATCTCTTCCCGGATCACGTCGAGCTCCCCCGAGGAAGTCTCGATAATGCCCAGGCCACCGGCATTCGATACGGCGGAAGCCAGGGCGGAGCGCGCAATCCAGCCCATGGGCGCCTGCACCACCGGAATGGAAATGCCGAGCTTTTCCGTGAAGCGATTCAGAATAGCCATACCCCTCTCCTTTCTGTGCGCCAGCCGGCGCGAAAGGGGTGACTTTACCGCGATTGGAGGGAAAACGAAGGAGGCGGCAGCCCAACCCAGCCACACCCCGGCACTCATGAATGCTGCTACCGTTGCTCCCTTCCGGGCCTGGCGGGGTTCACAGCGTCACAATGCGAGAGGACCGGGCGGACTGCCATAAAACGGCAATGAGTATACGCATCCTGGGCCTCCATTGCAGCGGCCCAGCACGCCCCGCGCCTTAACTGTCGCGATAATTCCGCTCGAGGCGCTCCTGCCGCGCCTTCGCTTCCGCGCACAGGGTGGCCGTGGGGCGAAGGAGCAGGCGCTCGATGCCGATGGGCTCGCCCGTTTCTTCGCACCAGCCGTACTCCCCCTCTTCGATGCGCTTTAACGCCTCATCGATCTTGGGAAGGAGCTTGGACTCCCGATCGGCAATGCGCAGACGCAGGCGGTTCTCTTCCTCCGTCAGCGCGCGGTCTAGCTCATCCGTTTCCCGATTGGCATCGGCGAGGCGCTGCCGCGCTTCCTCGATGTGAGAAATGGTTTGCCGCTTGAGATCGATGAGGAGCTGCTTGAAGAAGGCAAGCTGCTCCTCGTTCATGTAGTCCTTCTTTGGAGCGCGTCGGATCTGTTTTTCCGTCAGCATCGTGATCTGTCTCTGCCCTATCTGAAGACCGTGACCCCGTGTATGACCGGGCTGCGCGGGCACGCGCCGAAGGCGCATCGCCTGAAAATTCATTAACTTAGCGCCCAAATGGAGCAGTGGCGCGTAAGCAAGGCGCGGATTCTATAGCAGGCCAGACCCCCTGACCACGCTTTTCTTATGACAAGAGCGTTTGCCTCTTCGCGGGCGCTGCGCTAACCTCGCGCGCCTTCGGAGAGGTGTCCGAGTGGTTTAAGGAGCACGCCTGGAAAGCGTGTATAGGTTAATAGCCTATCGCGGGTTCGAATCCCGCCCTCTCCGCCACATATCCCCTGCCAGGCAGAGCCCGGCAGCCGCGCGCCTTCTCTCCATGCTCGATCGCTCGCCCCTGGTGGCGGTCCCACAAGGCGCGCTTCATGCCCAAACCCCTCGATCTGAAAAGCGACATGCTTCGCCTCGCGAGTGCTGCCGTGCGTCTTCTCGGCCTGTTCATTGCCCTTCCGCTTGGCGTGCTGTCCGCGCTTAAGGAGAACTGGCCCCTCGCGGCTTTTGCTTTCGTCACCTTCGCCGCCACCGTGGCCTTTACCCGGGTGGTGCAGGGCCTGCGGGCGGAGACGGAAGCCGCCCTCGCCTTGCTGGCCCAAGGGGCCCCCTCGGACGCCTCCAGCCGCGCCCGACGTCGGCAACAAACGCGAATACTGATCGGCCTCAGCCTTCTACTGCTGCTTGCTCCCGCGGCCTACATGCTGTTTCGCCTGACCTAGCCGCGCGGCGGCGCGGGGGCGTCGCAAACGGGGGCCTCAACGGCCAGGATCGTAAAGCGCAGCAGTCGCTTCCAGTTCCAGGCCACGCGAAGCTTGCCGTCCGGCTCGCCCAGGTCACCGCCTCCGGTGGCCACCGCCACTTCTCCAGGATCCGTGGGATCGCTCTCGGCTGCGGCCTCGTCACCACCGCCGCCCTGAGCCTTCTTCAGCGCCTTAAACCAGCGCTGGGCCGTATCCCAGGTGTCTCCAGGGACCTCTCCCTGACGCACATCCACCACCAGTGCAGGCGCATAACCGGCCGCCAGGTCCTTTGGGTCCAGAGGAACAGCCACCAGCTCGAGGGGCAGGAATGCGTTGTCGAGCACCGCCCCCGGCAAGAGATCGGCGTCGCAACGAAGCAGGCGGCCCGCTTCGTCGGCGGCCTCGGCCAGCTCGGTCAGGGCGGCAAGGGTTTCGTCGGCCTTTGCCACCATGGCATCGCGTTCATCGCCCACGTAAAAGCCAAAGCCCACCGCACCCACCACCAGCACAATCATGATGGCCGTTACCCATTCCGAGACCAGCAAGCCGAAGTACCGTTTCATTAAGCAATCCCTTCCTCAGGTCACCGGCGCGAGGCCGGAACCCGAGGGGGGCAGCAAGGCTTATGCCAGCCCGCCCTGGGCCTTGATTTCGGCCAGCAGCCTAGAAGGAACGCCCACTCCTGGGGCAAGCGCGCGAGCGTCGCGCCTCATTGCGAGGCGCATGGCCGCCCCCCACCGCGTTTTGTGCCCGACCTCCCAGGCCGAAAGAAGCCAGAAAACCCGAAGAACAGGCCGAAAACCCTGAGAATTTTCGTCCCTTGGGCGGTGCGCCGAGCTTGCCCTAAGCCCGGGCCTGGGACTGGTCCGTATTTTGCTTTCTCCCCTGGGTGAATCCCTACGGGCATTCCTCGGCAACACAACCACGCAAGGCAAGGAGGTCAGTTCGATGAGTGATCAGGCCCTCGATCGTCCGCTTGAGGCGGCCCCTACGGGACGGGTCACATCGTTCCGCGATGTGTTTTGGATGGTGCTTCAACCCGTGTTGGTACTGGGTTCCGCCTTTTTGGTGGCCACCATGGTCACCGGCGAGTGGATGAACCACAAGCTGTATGCCCTGGTGATGGTGATGCTGCCCGTTCCCCTGCTCATTTTCGCCGAGCGGCGCTGGGGCAAGCGCAAGGACTGGCAGCTCGAGCCCAAGGAACTTGCGGAAGATGGCTTTTGGCTCGCCTTTGGGGCGTTCCTGTGGGGGCCGCTGATTGGCGATTTCTATCGCACCCCCATATCGGAGGGCTTTCGCGCCATCCGCGACCGGGCTTTGCTCGACATCACCATCGCGCCGGAAAGCGTGCTGGGGCTTGTGGTCGCCGCGGTCACGCTCCGCATCTGCTCAAGCTTTATCTACTACTGGCTTCACCGAGTGCAGCACGAATCCCTGTTCTTCTGGCGCATGCACGCCACGCACCATCACATCACCAAGATGAGCTGCATGCGTGGCGCGCGCACCCACCCCCTGGAATACCTGGCCCTGGCGCTGAGCACGCCGGTGATCCTGGCGCTGGTGGGGGCCAGCGACGCCGTGCTGGCGGTTTCCGCGGCCTTTGGGGTCTGGAACGGCAAGCTCAATCATTCCAATCTGCCGCTTAAATCGCTCCCCGTATACGACTGGATCTTTGCTACGGCGCCCCAGCATCACGTGCATCACGCGGTGGATCGGAAACACAGCGATACCAACTACGGCTGCCAGATCATCCTGTGGGATCGGGTCTTCGGTACCTACTGCGGCGACGAAGACGTGGGCGCCATCGGCGCAGGCAAGGGCGTGCCTTTGTCCCTGAAGGAGCAGCTTATGTTGGCCTTCTATCCGAACAAGCGCCTCGTTGATCTCTAGGAGGACCCGCCATGAGCCCCTTTATCCTGGTGCCCTTTGGGGTGGGGACGCTCGCTTTCTTCGCGAGCCTGTTCCTCACCCTCAGCCAGCCCCGGCCGGCGGAAGCCGGCCATGAGGCCCCTCCCTCACCCCTACGGCGCTGGGATACGACGCTGACCTGGCTCATGTGGGGCGGCTGGGGCTCCGCGATGCTCATGCGCTTCCTTGACCGAAACGGTTTCCTTTCTAGCCTCACGGGCTGAGCCCCACGCCCGGGGCTTTTTCCCGAGCCGCGAGGGCGTTAGGGTGACGCCCCACGCGCTCCTGGCGCGCCGCAAGGATCTCTCATGCGCCGGGATCATCGACCCGCCTATCTGAAGCGCGCCCACGCTGCCCTTGAGCGCGCCTACGTGCGCTGGCGCCTCGCCCCTCAGCTGGAGGGCCTCGGGCCCGGCTATCACTTCATGAAGCCCTGGTATATGCGCCTAAACGGGCCTGGTCTCAGCATGGGCCGGCAGGTGCACTGCGTGACCGCCGCAGACCGCTTCATCACCCTCTCCAGCTGGGTTCATGCGAAGGGCCAGGGGCGGATCACCATCGGCGACTTCTGCCTTCTGTGCCCCGGGGTGCGCATCGACTCCGCCGTGGAGGTCACCCTTGGGCCGAGCTGCATGGTCGCCGCCGGCGCGTACCTCACGGACGCGGACTGGCACGATCTTTACGACCGCACGGAGATCGTGGGCGCCAGCGCGCCCGTCGTCTTAGAAGAAAACGTCTGGATCGGGGACGGCGCCACGGTGTGCAAGGGAGTACGCATCGGCGCTCACGCTATCGTCGCCGCGGGCGCCGTGGTGACGAAGGATGTCCCCCCCTTTGCCGTGGTGGCCGGTAATCCGGCGAGGGTGGTGAAAACCCTGGATCCTGAGCGTCCTCGGCGCACCCGCGCGGAGCTCCTCGCCGACCCCGAGGGCCTTGCTGCATGGCTTCGCGCCTTGGATAACGCCTTTCTGAGGGGCAATACGGTCCAGCACTGGCTGCGCACCCTACTGCGCCCCCAACGCGGCGATTAGCAGAGGACGACCTCCCTAAAGTTCGCTAGGCTTCCAGCAGGGGGAGTCGATATGCAGCCATCCTTAGGGACCGCCACCGGGCGCCGTCGCCTGCTCGTAAGCTACGCGGCCATCGCCATGCCCATGGCCGCCATGGGCATGCCCATTGCCGTCTACCTGCCGCGCTTCTATGCGGAGGTGGTGGGCTTGTCTCTGGCTACCGTGGGGCTGATCTTTACCGTCGCCCGGCTCTTTGACGTGGTGACCGATCCGCTTATGGGCGTGGCCATTGATCGCTACCAGAGCCGCTGGGGCCGGCGGAAGCATTGGGTGGCCCTTGCCATCCCGCTTTTGTGCCTTGCGGTTTGGAAGGTGTTTCTTCCCGACGTGGCCGCGGCGCCCGGCGCGTTCTATCTCACCTTCTGGCTCCTCGTGCTTTACGCCGCCTATACCATGCTGACCATCGCCCATCTCTCCTGGGGCACGGAGCTGGCCACGGGCTACGACGCGCGCTCCGAGCTCTACGGCTGGCGAGAGATCTTTACCATTGCAGGCATGACCCTGGTGCTGGCCCTGCCCGCCGCCCTCGAGCTGGCGGGCCAGGAGGCTCAGGCCAGCAAGGTCGCGAGCATGGGCCTGTTTTGCCTGGTGCTCTTTCCCGTGCTGGTAGTGCCCCTGCTTCGCTACGTTCCCGATAGCCAGGAAGCCAAGCAAGCTGCGCTGCCCCTCGCCGCGGCCCTGCGCCTGCTCCTTGGCAATCCGCTCCTATGGCGCCTGCTGGCCGCAGACCTCCTCGCGGGCCTGGGCACGGCGGTTTCCGGGGCCCTGTATATCTTCGTCGCCATCGCCTATTTCGAGCTGCCGAGCCACGCGAGCCTTGCGCTCCTGTTCTATTTCCTGGCGGGATTTTTGGCCATGCCCCTCTGGCTACGGTTGGCCTACCGCTACGGCAAAGACGTCACCCTAAAGGGTGCGTTGGTGTACGCCGCAGCGGTTAATTTGGCGCTGCTGGCCACTGCAACCCCGGGCAGCGTCCTCGGGCTTTGGGGCTTCACCATTGCCTTCGGCATCGCCTTTGGAGCCGCGCCGACGCTGCTGCGCTCCATGATGGCGGACCTCACCGATGCCGATGAACTAAAGAGCGGGCAAAAACGGGCGGGGCTCTACTTCGCCCTGCTGACCACCACCAACAAATTGGGCGCGGCGCTGGGGGTGGGCGCAAGCTTCACGATCCTCGACTGGGCCTTTGGCTTCATCCCGGGAACGGCCAACGACCAGGGGGCCCTGGACGGCCTGCTGCTGACCTACGCCCTCGGCACAGCAGGAGGGCTCCTGCTCGCCGCCCTACCGCTCCTGGCCTACCCCATGACCCGAGCGCGGCACAACGAGATTGTCGAGGCGCTGAGGGCGCGGGAGGCGGCAGCGGGACCTGGCTGAGCGGCTACTGGCGGGCCAGGCGTAGGGGGCTGAACACCGTGGGGGCCGACGCACGGCAGGGCGTAATATCAATGCCCCCGCGGCGGCAGTAGGCGGCGCGTACCGCGATGTAGGTCATGCCGGGCACGACCTCGAGGGCACCATAAAGCCGCTCCACCGTATCTTCGTGAAAGCCCTGATGCTCCCGAAGGGACAGAACCAAGGCGAGCAGGCCAGCCGGGTTGAGCGCTGGACCCTCGAACAGGATTTCCACGGAGCCCCAATCGGGCTGGCCCGTAACGGGGCACAGGCTTCGAAGGAGATGGCTGTAAAACCGTTGCCGGCCCCCTTCCCCTTCCGTCGCCAGCAGTGGCGCATCGGCCTCAAGGGCTGCCGTATCCAGGCCCACCCCCGTGAAGCGATCAAAACCCCGGGCCTCGAAGGCTTCTAGGGTCTCCAGCTGCACCGTCACTGGGGCACCGGCGGCCGCGGTCAGGTCGGCCTCAAGCCGCGCCGTCAGCACAGCCCAGGAGGCAAAGCGCTCGTTGTAGAGCCCCCCCAGGAACAGTTTCAGGGATTTCGATTCGATAATGCAGGGGGTTTCCGCGGGCACCCCAAAGCGCCCTACGGCCACCTGGGGGCGGCCGTCGTCGTCTAGCCACGTCAGCTCGAAGGCGGTCCACCAGTCCATCCCCAGAAAGCCCGCAGCGGGCGCCTGGGGAAGCCGGTCCCGACTGTGGACGCGAGGAATCGGATAGAGGCGGCCTGGGTCGTAGCCTCCGGCGTAGCTTCGCGTCTGCCCAAGGGGGCTGTGCGTAACGTCCCCCGGTGCCTTTCCCGCCATGCTAGGCGCGGATACCCGTACCGCGGTTGAGCAGCACGAGGGAAATGGTCCAGAACAGGGCCACAAACACGGCAATGGCGGCCACGGACAGGTAAACGGGCACATCGCCGCTCACCCCAAAGATGCCGTAGCGGAAGCTGGACACCATGTACACGATGGGGTTGAAGTAGGAAATAGTGCGCCAGAAATCGGGCAGCAAATCCAAGCTGTAGAAGACGCCGCCCAGGTACGTCAGGGGCGTGAGCACGAAGGCCGGGATGATGGAGATGTCGTCGAACTTATCGGCGAAAACTGCGTTGATGAACCCGCCCAGGGAAAACAAGATGGCGGTCATAAGAATCATGCCCACGGTGAGGGTGAAGCTGTGGATCGTGAAGTCCACAAAGAAGCCCGCCATGATGGTGACGATTGCGCCCACGCAGAGGCCCCGAGCCACACCACCCGCGACAAAGCCAGCCAAAATCACCCCATTGGGAATGGGCGCCACGAGCATCGTTTCGATGCTGCGCTGAAACTTCGTGGAATAAAAAGACGACGCCACGTTGGAGTAAGCGTTGGTGATCACGCTCATCATGATCAGCCCCGGGACGATGAAGGCCATGTAATCCAGCCCGCCCATCTGCCCCACCCGGCTCCCAATAAAGGTGCCGAAAATGAGGAAGTACAGCACCATGCTAATGGCGGGGGGCACGAGGGTCTGGGGCCAAATGCGCAGAAACCGACGAATCTCTTTCATGACAATGGTGCGAAAGGCGACCCAATCGGCGGCATAGGTGGATTGCGCGGTCACCGAGACCGCAGCAGGGGACGTTTCAGCCATGGGTTAGGGTCTCCGCGCTGCCTTCGCTGGCTGTGAGGCTCACGAACAGCTGTTCTAAACGATTGCTCTTATTGCGCAGGCTCATGACCTTTAGGCCAGCGCTATCTAGGGCGGCAAAGGCCGCGTTCAAATGCTGCCCCCGGGAGAGGTCGAGTTCCAACGCATGGGACTCGACCTTTCGGAAGGTAAAGCCCGGCACCTGCGGGACGACCTCGATGGGCTCCGCAAGCTCCACCACGAAGGTCTCCGTGGTGAGCTGGCCCAGAAGCGCCCGCATGGACGTGTTCTCGACGATTTCCCCATGATCGATGATGGCGATGTTCCGACACAGGGACTCCGCCTCTTCAAGGTAATGGGTTGTCAGGATAATGGTGGTTCCCGCCTTGTTCATTTCTTCCAGAAAGGCCCACATGGAGCGGCGAATCTCGATATCCACGCCCGCCGTCGGCTCATCCAGAATCAGCAGCCGCGGCTCGTGCACCAATGCCCGGGCGATCATCAGGCGACGCTTCATGCCCCCAGAAAGGTGGCGCGCCTGGGCGTTGCGCTTGTCCCAAAGCCCGAGGCGCTTCAAGTACTTCTCGGTGTTTTCCGCCCCCTGACGCAGGGACAGGCCGTAGAACCCAGCCTGGGTTTCGACGATATCCCCCACCTTTTCGAAGATGGAGAAATTGAACTCCTGGGGCACGACGCCGATGAGGCGCTTGGCTGCGGCGAAGTCCTTAT
This sequence comes from Pseudomonadales bacterium, assembly GCA_016779325.1. Classification (GTDB taxonomy): domain Bacteria; phylum Pseudomonadota; class Gammaproteobacteria; order Pseudomonadales; family Azotimanducaceae; genus Salivita. The sequence continues at coordinate 100,604 of JADHNU010000002.1, read as the reverse complement.
CCACATCAAGGCCAAAGATCTTCACGGTCCCTTCGGTCTTTCGGACCAGGGAACAGATGATGCCGATGGTGGTGGACTTGCCCGCCCCATTGGGCCCAAGGAGCGCGAAGAAATCGCCTTCCTTCACCTCGAGGTCGATGCCTTTCAGGGCCGTAAAGCCCCCGGCATAGACTTTCTTCAGGCCAGCAATGGACAATGCAGCAGTGCTCATAGGGCGTCCTAAGCGAGGGTTTAATGCAGCGGCGCCGTACTCTAGCAGAGGGGGGGTGAAATGCGAACGGACGAGGCGTCCACCGCACCCCGCGACCACAGCGTGAATCTTCAACGGTTGCGGCAACTTAAGATGCTTCTGGGCCAGGCCCGGAGCCAGAGCGAGAGCGAAGACTTCGATCCCCTGGTGGCCAGCCTCGAGCGATTGCAGGAAGCGGTCCAGGCGCAGGAAGCCGACTACGAGATCCTTGGGCAGGACCTGCTCCTGCGGCTCCACCGCCGCTTCCCCAGTCTCTGGGAAGCAGTCGATCGCCATTTGCTATGGTTCTTTGGCGGTGAACTCCTGCATTTTCTGAGCGATGAGGAGCTCGACGCCTTCCAAGCCCGGGAAGACGCCGCCCCCTAGCTTGCCACCCCGCTTGAGGAGCTCCCTGATGTCCCGCGCCCCACTCGCACTGCTCACCTGCCTACTTGCCCTGACAGCGGCCCCAAGCTTCGGGGACGACGGCCCGCGAGGCCGCGCCCGGGAGTTCGGCGTGGTCCCCGGCGTGTTCCAGCCAGGCCCCCTAAACGCCCTAACGGACGTGGCCGGAGTACGCGTAGGCCATGAAACGGTGATCCGGGGCGACGACATCCGCACGGGCGTGACCGCCATTATTCCGGGCCCGGGAAACCTCTACACCCACCCCATGCCGGCGTGGATTCACGTCGGCAATGGCTACGGGAAGCTCATCGGCGAAACGCAGGTGCGGGAGTTTGGCGAACTGGAAACCCCCATTCTGCTGACCTGCACCCTATGCGTTTGGAGCGCGGCCCGGGGCCTCGTCTCCTGGCTCTACGAACAGCCGGGCATGGGCGAACACACGATCAACCCCATCGTTGGGGAAACCAACGACGGCCGGGTGAACAACATGTGGGCCGATCCCATTCAGCCGGAGCACGTGCGCGCGGCCCTCGCCGCGGCCAGCGCCGGCCCCATCGCCGAGGGCAGCGTGGGCGCGGGCACCGGCACCCAGGCCTTTGGCTGGAAAGGCGGCATTGGCACGAGCTCCCGGGTTCTGCCGGAAAGCCTGGGCGGCTGGACCCTGGGCGTGCTGGTACAAACAAACTATGGCGGCTTCCTGACCGTGAATGGCGCCCCCGTGGGGCGCGCGCTAGACCAGTTTCCCTACCAGGCCGCCCTGGCAGCGGAGCGGCCTTCCGACGACCGGGAAGATGGTTCCATCATGATCGTGCTGGCCACGGACGCGCCCCTCTCCGCCCTGGGCCTTCAGCGCGTGGCCAAGCGGGTGATGATGGGCCTGGGCCGCACAGGCTCCTACGCCCACAACGGCTCCGGGGACTACATCATCGCCTTCTCCACGGCGGAAAGTCTGCGCAAGCCTCGGCAAAGCCGGGAAGCGGAAGGGGGCGGCGTGCTGGTGAATGCGGCCCTATCCCCCCTCTTCGCCGCCGCCGCCGAGGCCACGGAGGAAGCGGTGTATAACGCGCTGTTCCAGGCCACCACGGTGCGCTCCGCCCGCGGCGAACTCAAAGCCATTCCCATCCCGGCGGTCCTCAACTTGCTCAAGGCCCATAACGCCTTGCAGTGGGATCAGCGCTACGCCCCCGGCGCCCCCTAGATGACCCGCCCAGGATCAGCGCTTTCAGCGCCCTTCCGCATCGACCTCCGGGCTCTCGGGGCCCTGCGTATTGCCGTGGGGCTGCTCCTGCTCGCGGACCTCTACCTCCGCAGTGGAGATTGGCTTACCTTCCTCGGCCCCGGCGGGGTCTACCCGCCATCGCTTGGCGAGGCCCTCGCCGAGCCCTGGCGCCTGTCTCTTTACTGGCTTTTCCCAACGGCTTTAGGCGCGAAGATCCTCGGTGGCCTTGCCGCCCTCGCCGCCATGGCCCTGGTACTCGGCCTGCGGCCTTGGCTGGCGACCTTCGCGAGCTTTCTGCTGCTTGCATCCTTGCATAACGCTAATCCCCTGGTCCTCCAGGGCGGCGACAATCTGCTTCTGCTTCTGCTCTTTTGGGGCCTGTTCCTGCCCTGGGGAGCGCGCCTGGCCCTGGCGTCTGCCGTCCAACGACCAAGCGCAGAAGTCCCCCCAAGCCACCTCAGCATCGCTTCATCTGCGCTTATCTTTCAAATACTTGCGGTGTACTTCTTTTCTGCTTTCTTAAAAAATGGGGACGCCTGGCTGGTCGACGGCACGGCCATCTACTACGCCCTTTCCCAGAACCAGTTCGCTGCCTACCTCGCCCCCTACTGGGCGGACTGGCACAGCCTTACGGTCCCCCTAAGCCGCTACGTCTGGTGGCTCGAGCTCCTCGCGCCCCTGCTGGCCCTCTGGCCTACCCGTTCCCCCTTGCCCCGAACCTTAGCGGCGCTCGGTCTGATGACCCTCGAACTGGGCTTCATCCTGAACTTGAAGATCGGCCTCTTCCCCTTCATCAGCCTCGCGTCCCTCCTCGTGCTGCTGCCCTCGGCCTTCTGGGACAGCGCCGCGCGCCTCTTCGCCGGCGCCGCCCGCCAACCCCTGGCGATCTACTTCGACCGGGACTGCGGCTTCTGCGAGAAAACCTGCCTGCTGCTCTGGCGCCTTCTTGGCCTCGAGGTGTCCCACCTTGGGCCCGCCCAGGACGATCCCCAGCTGGGCCCTCTCCTCGAGCGGGAAGTCAGCTGGATTGTGGTGACCCCCGACGGCACAAGGCACCTCCGCTGGGGCGCTCTGGCCGAGGTGTTCGCATCCGGGCGGCGGCTTCGCTGGCTCGCCCCATTGCTGCGGGCCACCACCGGCCCCGGGGACCGGCTCTACCATTTCATCGGCCAGCAGCGCCGCCTATTTGGGCGGGTGACCACGTTGCTGCTTCCCTGGCGCCTCAGGCCCTCGCCAAGCGCACCCCAAGCCCTTGCGGCCCTCGCCCTGGGCCTTGTGCTGCTCTGGAACGGGACCAGCCTGCCGGCCCTGCGCACTCCGCAGGACGCCACCCCCTTAAGCGACGCGAGCCTTACCCTGCGGCGCGCCCTCGAACCGGTGATTCAAGGCCTGCGCCTGGACCAGCACTGGAACATGTTCGCCCCCTACCCCACCACCGTGGGCGGCTGGTACCTGTTCGTCGGACTGACGGAGGACGGACGCCTGGTGGACGTGTTGACGGAGCGCCTGACTCCGCCTAATCCCTTCAAGCCGGCGAACTTCATACCCGAAAACGTCCCAAGCTACCGCTGGCGCAAATATCTCAGCCGCATCAGCCAAAAGCGCTACGGCAACGCCCGGGCGGGCTATGAAGCGTCACGCTGTGCAGCCTGGAATGCCCGCGCCGAGGCGGACCCGGGCTGGCCAAAGCTTTTAGCCTTTAACGCCTATCAGCTTCGGCTGCGAACCCCTGCCCCGCGCGCCGAGCCCACGCCCCCGACGCCGCGGCGCTTTATTCAGGCCCTCTGCCCCGGCGCCCCGGAAAGCGCTCGGGACGCCGTGGAAGCGGTCATGCTCAATGGGGTGAGCCAGGCGCCCTAGGCCGGCAAGGTAGGCAGGTACAAACGAAAAACGGCGCCCGAAGGCGCCGTCTTTTTTTGGAGCGGGAAACGAGACTCGAACTCGCGACCCCAACCTTGGCAAGGTTGTGCTCTACCAACTGAGCTATTCCCGCGTAACTGCTTGCGAGCGTCTAACGCCCTGCTTCCCGGCTGACGCCAGAACGCAAAATAGTGGCGTCCCCTAGGGGATTCGAACCCCTGTTACCGCCGTGAAAGGGCGGTGTCCTAGGCCTCTAGACGAAGGGGACGCTCCATGCCAACACCGCTAGGACTCGGCTCTCGTCGACAGGCCGCGTAGTCTAGCGATTGCCGCTCCGGAGTCAAGCATCTGAAATGCAAAAAATCCCTAGGCCCCTGCGGACGCCTTGTGGCGCTGCTGCAGCACCGCCTGCCCAACCCAATGACGCGCGAAATGATGGGCCACGCGCCCGCTCCGGGCCCCGCGGGTCAGAGCCCAGGTCAGGGCTGCAGCGCGCGCGGCGTCGTCAAAAGGAAGGCCATGGGGCCCGCCGTAATGGGCGACCCAGCGCGCCGCAGCCTCTAAATAGGCCGGCTGCGCCATGGGTTGGAAAGACACCCAAAGCCCAAAGCGATCGGCCAGGGACAGCTTCTCCTCCGTGGTCTCCCCCGGGTGTACCTCGCCGTTTTCATGGTGAGTGAATTGCTGATTCTCCGCGGCGCGCTCCGGCATGAGATGGCGCCGATTCGACGTAGCGGCAAGCATGACGTTCCCCGCCGCGGCGAACACCGTACCCTCAAGCGCGGTTTTCAGGGCCTTGTAGCCGAGCTCAGGCCCCTCAAAGGAGAGGTCGTCGCAGAACACCAAAAATCGTTGGGGCAAGGAGGCCACCCGGGCGGAGATTTCCTGCAGATCCCCCAGGGCGTCCCGTTCGACCTCAATGAGGCGGAGGCCCTCGGCGAAGAAATGATTAAGCACCCCGTGGACGAGGGAGGATTTGCCCGTGCCCCGGGCCCCCCAGAGCAACATGTTGTTGGCCGGCAGGCCAGCGACAAACTGAGCCACGTTCGCAAGCACCCGCTCCCGCTGCCGATCCATTCCCACTAGGTCATTAAGCGTCACCCCATCGATGGCCCCGCCTGCGGCAAAATCGCCCCCAAGGGGGCCGGGCACCCAGCGCGCGGCGGCCACGGTGGCGAAATCCAGGGGCGTCGCCTTAGGCACATAGCGTTGCTCGAGGGCCGCAAAGAGGCGCTGGGCAGCGCGCCAAGGGTTCGAGGTCGCGTCGGTCATGGGGTCTCCGCAAGACAGTCTTTAATGGCACTCATAAAGCTTAAGGGATCGGTGCTTGGGGCAAAGCGGGCGCGCACCTGGCCACGGCGATCAACCAGAAATTTTGTAAAGTTCCACTTGATCGCCTCCGTCCCCAGTACCCCCGGGGCCGCGGCCTTCAGGTGCGCGAAAAGCGGATGGGCCTCAGCGCCATTCACCTCGGTCTTGGCAAAGACGGGAAAGCTCGTGTGATAGCGAGTTTCGCAGAAGCTTTGGATCGACGCGTTATCCCCAGGCTCCTGGCGCCCAAATTGATTGCAGGGAAAGGCCAGCACCGAAAAGCCCTCGGGACCGAAATGCTGCTGGAGTTGCTCCAGGGCCTCGTATTGGGGGGTAAAACCGCATTGGCTTGCCGTATTCACGATCAGCAAGACCTGCCCCGCATAGGCTCCTAAGGGCGTCGTCGCCCCATCTGCGCGCTCTAAGGTGATTTCTGGCAAGCTGGTCATTGGAATTTTCGCCTGTCCTTGAAAACGAAAGTGTACGCCCCCCGCGGCCTGCCCTACAGGATCTCATCGTGACCGCCACCACCGCCGCCTTTCTACTCTACCTCGCCGCCCTCTTTGTACTGGCCCTGGCGGCCTGGCGCCGAACCCGCAACGAGACGGACTACGCCCTCGGGGGCCGGACCCTGGGCCCAGCCGTGGCCGCCCTCTCCGCCGGCGCGTCGGATATGAGTGGCTGGCTTCTCCTGGGCCTTCCTGGGGCCATCTTCCTTGGCGGGCTGACGGAAAGCTGGATCATGATCGGCCTCATTTTTGGGGCCTACCTGAACTGGCGATTCGTTGCAGCCCGCCTGCGCGATGCCACCGGCGATCGGCCCGAGCGCGCCGGCGCCCTCACCCTCCCGGCCTTTTTCGCCCAGCAGGCCCAGGGAACCGCCGGCGCCCGACAAGCTGTCCGCGCCCTCGCCACCGGGCTGATCCTGTTCTTCTTCACGTTCTATGTGTCCGCAGGACTGGTAGCCGGTGCTCGGCTTTTCGAAAACGCCCTTGGCCTACCCTACCTCAGCGCCCTCCTCCTGGGCGGCGGCGTCATCGTGGCCTACACCATGGCCGGGGGGTTTTTGGCCGTGGCCTGGACGGATTTTTTCCAAGGCCTGCTCATGCTCGGCGCTCTGCTGCTCGTCCCGGCGCTTGCCCTGCTGTCTCCCGAGCTGGCAGCGCCGGCGCCCGGACGCCTAGATCTGTTTGGCGAGCTGACCGTCCTCGGCTGGCTCTCGCTTGTGGCCTGGGGTCTTGGCTACGCAGGGCAGCCGCACATTCTTGCCCGCTTCATGGCGCTCCGCAGCGCCGCGGAAGCGCGGGAAGCGCGCCGCATTGGGATGAGCTGGATGATCTTAAGCGGCCTCGGGGCGGTCGCCCTTGGGCTGCTCGGTCCCCAGCTGCTGCCCGAGCTGGCAGACCCGGAAACGGTCTTTATCGCCCTCACCCAAAGCCTGCTGGCGCCGGCCCTTGCGGGGGTGATTCTTGCCGCCATCCTCGCCGCCGTCATGAGCACCATCGACTCCCAACTGCTCGTGGCCTCTACGGCCCTAGCGGAAGACGTCTTCGCCGTACTAAAGCCCGAGGCCTCGGCCCGGGCGCGGCTTAACGTGGGCCGGGGTGCGGTGCTTTTGGTGGCGGCGACGGCGCTTCTGCTGGCGCTCAACCCCGATTCCCAAGTGCTCGGCCTCGTGAGCTACGCCTGGGCCGGCCTTGGCGCCAGCTTTGGCCCCGCCGTGCTCTACGCCCTTTATGGGCGCGGGTTCAGTGCCCGAGGTGCACTCGTGGGCATGCTGACGGGGGGCGGCACGGTGGTCCTTTGGGGGGAACTGGACGGCGGAATTTTCGAGCTCTACGAACTGCTACCGGGCTTTTGCTTCAGCGCCCTGGCACTGCATCTGCTACGTCACCGGCCGGCATCCTCAGCCTGAACGCACCCGTTCGAATAGCTGGTTTTTTCGCCCAGCGCCATACAGCCCAAGGCGCTGGTCGCCGAAGACTCGAACTTCTAGGCGCTCGGTCGTGCCGTCGTCAAAGCGAAACTCCAGCGTTTCCCCGGCCCAGCGCCAGTGACCACGCCGCTCCGAACCATCGGCGCGCTGCTCCCGCAGGGTGCCGCCCGTGGCGGCACCCTGCAAATGAAGCACGTCCCTAGCTTCGCCGCGCCAGGTCCCAGGCAGCGCGAGCCGTTCCAGGCGCGCCTGGCGCTGCTCCCCAAGGCTACGCCGCAGCGCCCAGAACACCGCGCCGATGAGCGCCAGCAAGAGCAGAAATCGCATGATCAATCCTCAGCCTCGGGGCGCGGCCGCCCGGGCATCAATTGGCATTGCCCCAAAACCCGCTGCCAAGCCGCGGTATGCGCGTCCCGAGCAGCAAGATAGCGCCGCCAGGGACCGGGCGAAGCAGGCGCTAGGAACGCTGCGAGCGCCCCCTGCGCATCCTCCGGGGCGCCGACCTTCAGCACCGCCCACAACTCGGCGGTCACCTCAAGCCAAGGGATCAAGCCCCGCTCAAGGTCCGCCATGGCCGGCTGAAGCGCCTGCCCATAATAGCGAAGAAACACCGCATTCACCCGCAGCCCCCGGGGCGTGGGGCGCCCCTGGGGGCACAGCGGACGGACCGCCTCCCGCGCCTCCAGGAGCGCCGCCGCCGCCTCCAGCGCAGAAGTCAAACGCTGAAGATGGGCAAACGCCAGGCCCGGATAACGCACCGTGGCCAAGGCGGCCCAGGGGGCGTGCCAAGCTTCTGGCGACTGCGCGGCCGCGGCCAGTGCCTCCCACGCCGCCGGGTCCTCGGCAAGAACCTGCGCCCGCTCCCGCCAGGGCGCGAGGGCCTCGAGCGCCTGGTTCGACAGCATGGGATCCGGCGGGGCCCAGCGCTCGGCGCCGAGCGCATAGAGCGCCGCCCACTCGTCGCTGCCGAGGGTTGCGTTCCAGAGGACCCTCGGCGCCCCTGCGCGCTTCCGCGCCAGCAGCGCCGCCAAGTCCGCCTGCTCAGCGCCTTCCAGTCCCCTCAGGCACGCCTTGGCCCCTGCCGCGAAGCGCACCTCGTAGCGAAGGCGCTCCGGAGCCCGCATGACGCGGCCCAGCGCCCCATTACGTTCCCCGAGCACAGCGCCCAGGCCGCAGGCCTGAAGAGACAGGAAATGCAGCAAATCGGTTTTCTCCGCAGGCAGCGTCGCCTCACGAAGCCGGCGACGGGGCCAGGCACGAAGGGGGGGCGGCGAAGGCGCATCAAGCTCGAGCGCATCCGCAAGGCGCGTGACATAGGCCTTGGGAGGGGCTTCAGCGCTGCACCCCACCAGGAGGGCCAGCGCGAGGAGCACACCGGAAAGCGAGCGTGCGCGCATCAAAGCAGTTCGTGATCGAGCGCCAAGACCACCGCATCCACGTCGTCTTCAAGGGAACGCAGTACGGCATCGAGACGCCGCTGTAGGGTCGTTCGATCGGCTCCGAGCACGGCCAGGGTGAGCTGGGCGGCCTTCGGGTTATCCCCAGGCAGAAGGCAGAGCGCAAGGTGACGCTGGCGCCCGAGGCGGTCTAGAAGGGGCTGGAGGCGGCTACGCCGCTCCTTTAGGGACCGGCAACCGGAGAGGTGATAGCTCACCTCGATCGCCGCAAGGGCGGACATGACGGCTCTCCTATGGGTGCGCCTTGGCGCTTTTCTGGTAGCTTAGGGGGTGAGGAGAGGGGGAGAAAGATGAAAATTAGCCTATGGCCGAATCCGGCCCAGCCCTTTGCCACCGTGCAGGCCCTAGCGCGCTATGCCGAGGCCGCCGGCTTCGATGGCCTTTGGTATGCGGACCACTTCATGCCCAACGCCGAGGACACCTCCGTGCCCTGGCCCGAATGTTGGACGACCCTGAGCGCTCTGGCCATAGCCGTGCCTCGCCTTCGCCTGGGAACGCTCGTCTGCGGTAATACCTATCGCCATCCGGCGGTCCTGGCAAAGATGGCCGCCACGCTCGACCACATCAGCGGCGGTCGCATGGTGCTGGGCCTCGGGGCGGGATGGCAGGAAAACGAACATCGCCAGTACGGCATGCCGTTTTACACCGTGGGGGAACGGCTGGCGCGCTTGGATGAAGCCTGCGCCGTGATCAAAAGTCTTTTTACCCAGGCCCAGTCGGACTTTGCAGGCACCTACTACACCTTAAGCGGCGCGAGCCTCGAGCCAAAACCGCTGCAGAGCCCCCTGCCCCTCCTCATTGGCGGCGGCGGCGAGAAAGTCACCCTCCGCATCGCCGCCCAGTGGGCCGATGAATGGAACGTTTGGGGTACGCCGGACATCCTCGCCCACAAGGGTGCGGTGCTCGAGGCCCACTGCCGAGATCTGGGGAGAGACCCCTCGGAAATCCATCGCTCCGCCCAGGCCCTCATTTTCATGAGTGACGATGCCACAGCGCTTGAGCGCTGGCGCAACGCGCCCAGCCCCATGCCAAAACTCGTGGGCACCCCTGAAGCGCTCCGCGATCAGCTCCACGCCTATGCGGCTGCGGGCGTCGACGAATTCATCGTTCCCGACTTCACCCTCGGCCAGGGGGAAGACCGGGAGCGTGCCCTCGATACCTTTTTGCGCCGCGTCGCCGGCCGCTAGATCCTGAAAGCATGTCTGACAGAAGGAACCCGATGTGAGTGAAACCAATCCGCCCAAGCCCCCGGTGCCCGCGGGCACCATCGTCCTCCTGCGAGAGGGCACTGCGGGGCCCGAGATGTTCATGGTCGTCCGCCACCATCAAATCGACTTCGCCTCCGGGGCCCTGGTTTTCCCCGGCGGAAAGGTCGATGCGCAGGACGACGACCCGGAGCTGGAGGCCCTGTGCTTTGGTGCCGCAGCGGACCCCGTGCTTCGGGCTATCGAGATTGGTTCGATCCGGGAGGCCTTTGAGGAAGCGGGCGTGCTACTGGCCCGCCGGGAGGGCGAGACGGCGCTCCTTTCCGGCGATGAGGTGGCGGCCCTGGACCGCTTTCGCGACCCCCTCCACAAAGGCGAGCTCAGCCTGAAGGCCTTCCTCCGGCAAGAGAAGCTGCGCCTTGCCTGTGATGCCCTCACCCGCTTTGCCCATTGGGTGACGCCCACCATGATGCCGAAGCGCTTCGACACCCACTTCTTCCTGGCCATCGCACCGACGGATCAGGTGCTGGCCCACGACGGCCACGAATCCGTGGATTCCGTGTGGCTCACGCCGGCGCGCGCCCTGGCCGACGCGGAAGCCGGCCGGCGTACGGTGATTTTCCCGACGCTTCGCAACATCGAGATTCTCGACGGTTTCGCCGGCTGCGGCGCCCTCATCGACGCCTTCGCCGGCAAGCCCATCGTCACCGTGACGCCCTGGACGGAAAAGCGCGACGACGGCACCTGGCTGTGCATTCCGCCGGAAGCCGGTTACAAACTCTCTGAAGAAAAAATGACCAGCATGCCCTAGGGGTAAAGGAGAACCGCCATCATGTCCCAAGCACAAGCTCAAAACGCGAGCGCCCCCGAAGTCCTCTACGAGGTCAGCGAGCACATCGCCACCATCACCATCAATCGCGAGGCGCTCCAAAACACCATCTCTGGCGTCATGCTCGACCAGGTGACGGAACTCTTCCTGAAAGCAGACCGGGATCCGGACGTCCGCTGCATCATCTTCACGGGTTCAGGGCGTTTCTTTTGCGCCGGCCTTGACCTGCGTAGCGGCAAGGTGGGGGAGTCGGATGCGGGCAACAGCACAAACCTCGATCTGCGGGCGACGCCGCCTACGGTCATGCACAACCTTGATACGCCGACGATCTGCGCCTTAAACGGCTCCGCCGCAGGCTACGGCATGGATATGGCACTGGGCTGCGATATCCGCATCATGGCGGAGGAAGCAAAGATGGCGGCGGCTTTCACGGCCCGAGGCATCGTCCCGGAATCCGGGGGCACCTGGATTCTTCCCCGCCTTCTGGGCTGGTCAAAGGCCGCGGAGCTGATTTTTACGGGCCGCACTCTCACGGCGGCGGAATCCCTCGAGCTGGGGTTGGTTTCCACCGTCGTGCCGGCGGCGGAGGTGGCCGACAAGGCGCGCGCCCTCGCCAAGGAAATCTGCGCGAACGCGCCGCTGGCCGTGCAGGCCTCGAAGCGCATGATGCGCATGGGCATGAATGAAAACTTCAACGACCACGTGCACCACGTGTTCCTGCAGCTTCTGCCCCTGTTTAAATCGGAAGACTTCAAGGAAGGTATTGCGAGCTTCATGGAGCGCCGCCCTGCAAACTTTAAGGGGCGCTAAGCGCCCCTTAAGGTTGAGCCCTAGCCCACCCGGGAGGCTCGGCCCTCCCAGTAGGGTTTGCGCAGCTCTCGCTTGAGGATCTTCCCCGTCCCCGTACGCGGGATTTCCTCGATGAACTTCACGGACCGGGGCACCTTGTAGCCCGCAAGGTGTTCCCGGGCGTAGGCCATCACCGCGTCCGCCGTCAGGCTCGCCCCAGGGCGCTGTACCACCTCCGCATGGACCATCTCGCCCCACTCTTCGCTGGGGATACCAAAGACGGCAACGTCAACGATGTCCCCGTGCTGCTCGAGGGCGCCCTCAATTTCCGCGGGATAGATGTTCACCCCCCCGGAGATGATCATGTCCTTCTTTCGATCGCAGATGTAAAAGAATCCCTCTTCGTCGAAGTAGGCGATGTCTCCGACGGTTTGCCATTCGCCATCGCGCCGGTCTTCCTGAAACTTGTCCTCGGCCTTGTGATAGGTGTCGAAGACGCTCGCGCTGCGCACAAAAAGCTCCCCTTCCCTGTGCGGCGTCGTCACCACTTGGCCCTCTTCGTCGTAAAGGCGAATTTCACAGCCCGGGGCCGGCTGCCCGCAGGACCCCTTCTTACTGCGCTGATATTCGGGCCGGAGAATGGCGTTCACCCCAAGTTCCGTGGAGCCATAGACCTCGAAGAGCGAGTCCTCGGGGAAGTGGTCGAGATACATGAGCTTCAAGGCATAGGACCAGGGCGCGGCATTGGCAATCATCACCCGCATGCTGCTGCGGTCGTAGCGGGCGATAACCTCCGGAGGCAGATTGCAGATCAGACGCACCGGCGCCGGGGCCGAGAAGGTGCTGGTCGCCTTGTATTTGTAGAGCAGTCGGAGCCAGTCTTCCGCATCAAACTTTTTCTGCAGTACCACCGTTTGCCCAAGCAGTTGCCCCGTGGCCATAAAGCCGCTTGGGCCGGAGTGATAAAGCGGCCCCGTGGTCAGATAAACGTCATCCGGGCGAAGGCCATAGAAGGCGATCATGCGCTGGGTTTGCTCCGGATCGGCGCCGCCATAGCGCACCGCCCCCTTGGGCTTCCCCGTGGTGCCGGAGGTGTAGATCATGGTGCCCCCGGCCGCAGCCGCAGCGGGCAAGGGCGTAGGGTCTGCCGCAGCCAGGAGCGGCTCTGCGTCCCGATGGCCCGAAGAGACCGCCGCGCCCTGCACCGCCGCGTCGAACACCAGCACCGTCTTCAGCTTCGGCGCCTCGGCGCGCAGTCCCTCAAAAAGCGGCTGAAGTTCCGCGTCGATAAAGGCCACGGTGGCATCGGAATTATCCACCACGTAGGCCGCCTCTTCCGCCGTTAGCCGATAGTTCAGCGGGACGGCCACGGCCCCCAGCTTTCGGGCGGCGTGCATGAGCGCCACCACCCAGGGAGAGTTCTGACCGCACCAGATCACGCGGTCCTTAGCGCCAATCCCTTCCGCGGCGAGCACGCGGGCGAGACGACAGGCATTCGCTTCGAATTCGGAAAAGGACCAGATGCGCACCTGGCCGCTGGGGAGATCTTCGATGATTGCCGGCTTATGGGGCTGGGCGGCGGCCAGCGTGGTGAGATAGTCCTGCGGGGCTTGCGTTGTGGTCATGGTGTTCCCTCCTCTGCCCGCATTAAAGCAGAAGAGCGAGGAGAGAAAAAAGAAACGCCAGCGCCCCAATCACCGGGGCGCCGGCGCCACACCTCCCCCCGGAGATTAGCCGCCGAAGTCGTCGAGAAGGATGTTCTCGGGTTCGACGCCCAGGTCATCAAGCATCTTGAGCACGGCGGCCACCATGGGCGGAGGCCCGCACAGGTAGTACTCGCAATCCTCAGGCGCCGGATGATCCTTTAGATACTGCTCGTATACGACATTGTGGATGAAGCCCGTCAGCCCATCCCAGTTATCTTCGGGCATGGGGTCCGACAGCGCCACATGCCAGTTGAAGTTATCAAAGCGCTCGTCGAGAGAGTCGAAATCCTCGACGTAAAACATCTCCTTAAGGCTCCGCGCGCCGTACCAAAAACTCATTTTATTTGTCGAGTTTTCCTTCCGCTTGAGCTCATCGAAGATATGGGACCGGAGCGGCGCCATGCCGGCCCCGCCACCAATCCAAATCTTTTCATTCGGCGTGTCCTTCACGAAGAAGTCACCGTAAGGCCCGAAAACCGTCACCTTGTCCCCGGGCTTCAGCGAGAACACGTAGGACGACATCTTCCCTGCGGGCACGTCGTCGCGGCCCGGCGGCGGCGTGGCAACCCGGATGTTGAACTTCAGCACGCCCCGCTCTTCCGGATAGTTCGCCATGGAGTAGGCGCGAATAGTCGTATCGGTCACCTTGGAGGTGTAACGCCAGATCTTGAACTTGTCCCAATCCTCGCGAAACTTGGGTTGGACGTCGATGTCCTTTTCGTAGCTCATGGCGTAGGGCGGGATTTCCAGCTGAACGAAGCCCCCGGCCCGGAAATCCACGTTGGCGCCTTCCGGCAACTTAAGCACCAGCTCCTTGATGAAGGTGGCCACGTTGTCGTTGGACTCGACCGTGCACTCCCAGCGCTGGACGCCAAAGGCATCCTCCGGGACGTGGATCGTCATATCTTGCTTTACGGCCACCTGGCAGGAGAGGCGCCAGTCCTCCCGCGCTTCGGAGCGCGTGAAGTGCCCCTCCTCCGTGGACAGCATGGAGCCGCCGCCGTCGAGGACCTGGCACCGGCACTGGCCGCAGGAACCGCCGCCGCCGCAGGCTGAGGAAAGGTAAATGCCCTGCTCGGCCAGCGTGCCCAGGAGCTTGCCGCCCGCTGGCACGGTCACGGACTTCTCACCGTTGATGTTCAGGGTGACATCGCCGGCGCTCACCAGCTTGGCCCGGGCCATGAGGATCACGGCCACCAGCGCAACCACCGTACCGGTGAACATCACTACGCCCAGAACAATCGTTGAATCCATCTTTCTCTCCGTTTTGCCAGCCTAGGGGCTGGCAGGTTCCACGCTGCGCCCGGTTTTAGTCGCCCTCGGCCTCACTAGAGATCGATGCCGCCGAAGGACATAAAGCACAGGGAAATCAAACCCACGCTGATGAAGGTGATGCCCAGGCCGCGAAGCCCTTCCGGGACATCGCTGTACTTCAGCTTCTCCCGCACGCCGGCCAGAGCCGTTATCGCAAGCATCCAGCCCACCCCGGCGCCCAGCCCAAAGACGGCGCTTTCCGCGAAGGTGTAGTCCCGCTCCACCATGAAGAGCGAGGCGCCCAGGATCGCGCAGTTCACCGTGATCAAGGGCAGGAAGACGCCGAGCGCGTTGTAGAGGGCCGGCACATACTTATCGAGGAACATCTCCAGAATTTGCACCAGTGCCGCAATCACGCCGATGTAGGACAGGTAACCTAAAAAGGACAAATCAACGCCTGGGTAACCGGCCCAGCTAAGCGCCCCTTCCCGCAGGAGGTGCTGATAGATCAGATTGTTCACCGGCACGGTGATTCCCAGTACCACCACCACGGCGATGCCCAGGCCCACGGCCGTGCTGATCTTCTTCGAGATCGCAATAAAGGTGCACATGCCCAGGAAGAAGGTGAGGGCCATGTTGTCGATAAAGACGGCCCGCACAAAGAGGCTAAGGTAGTACTCCATTTAGTGCGCCTCCCGGTACTGAATATTCTCGGCAATCTCGTAGTCGGCGCTCTCCACCTGCTCCCGCTTCCAGGAGCGAAGGGCCCAGATCAGCAGGCCAATGATGAAGAAGGCACTGGGGGCCAGCAGCATGAGGCCGTTGGGCACGTACCAGCCGCCGTTATTCACCGTGGGCAGAATTTCGTAACCCATCAGGGTCCCGGCGCCGAGGGGCTCGCGAATGAGCGCCACGCTCACCAAAAGGGCGCTATAGCCCAGGCCATTGCCGATGCCATCAACGAAGGACAGCCAGGGCCCATTCTGCATGGCAAAGCCTTCCGCCCGGCCCAGCACAATGCAGTTGGTGATGATGAGCCCAACGAACACCGACAGGGTCTTGGAAATGGCAAAGGCGTAGGCCTGGAGGAGCTGGTCGACCACGATCACCAGTGAGGCAATGATGGTCATCTGTACGATGATGCGGATGCTCGAGGGCATATGGTTGCGCAGCAGGGAGATAAACAGGCTGGAAAAGGCCGTTACCGCCGTCACCGCTGCACACATGACCAGGGTGTTGGCCATGCTCACGGTCACCGCCAGGGCGGAACAAATACCGAGCACCTGCAGGGCGATCGGGTTGTTGTCCAAGATCGGGTTAAACAGGACTTCCTTTGAACTGGCCATGGCTAGACGCGCCCTCCCCGCATGTTTTCGAGCCAGGCGCCGTAGCCCCGGTCCCCAACCCAGAAATTCACCAGGTTTTGCACGCCCCGGCTGGTCATGGTCGCGCCCGAAAGCGCGTCCACCTGGTGGCTTCGGGCGTCGCTGCCTTCCGGCGCCTTACCCTTCACGAGGGCGACCGCTGGGGCCCCGGCGTCATCAAAAAGGCTTAGCCCCGCCCACTGGGACTTCCAGCGCGGGTTCTCAACCTCGCCCCCGAGCCCCGGCGTTTCCTGGTGTTGATAGAAGCCAATACCCGCCACCGTTTCGAGATCGCTATCAAGGGCGAGATAGCCGTAGAGCGTGCCCCAAAGACCATAGCCTCGGATGGGGAGTACGGCCGTCTCGACGGTGCCTGCGCTATCGCGCTTTAGGTAGACGAGCCCGTAGTGCTCCAAGCGCTTAATCGTTGCCGGGTCTTCCCCCGTGGCCAGGGCCGTGGACCGGCTCGGGTCGGCCGCGCTACGAAGTTGATCGAAGCTTTGCGCGTCGATGTCGTCCGCGTACTCGCCCGTCCGCAGATCCACCACTCGGGTTTCGAAGTCCGCGAAGAGCGCCTCAACACCCCGCCCCGCCGCATCGGTGGTGGCACCTTCCTCCAGCACCCCAGCGGCAATGAGCACGTTCTTCTTTTGGTCTAGGACCCGATTGGCCTTCTGCACCGGCTTGAGCGCCACCGCCGCGCCGGAGACCAGGACGGAACAGACAAGGCATACGGCGACGGCAAAGATCAACACATTGCCGATACCCTCTCGCTTAGGCTGCGACATTGCGCGCGATCCTCCGCTTGATATTGGCCTGCACCACCATGTTGTCAATCAGCGGTGCGAAGAGGTTTCCGAACAAAATGGCAAGCATCATGCCTTCCGGGAAGGCCGGGTTAACGACGCGGATCAGGATGCACATCGCGCCGATGAGCGCGCCATAAAAGTAGCGGCCGGTGTTCGTCATGGAGGACGAGACCGGATCCGTGGCCATAAAGACCGCACCGAAAGCGAAGCCCCCAAGTACGAAGTGCCAGCTGAAGGGCATGGCAAATAGCGCATTGGTATCCGAGCCGATGGCATTAAAGAGCAGGGTCATGAGCCAGCCGCCAAGGGCCACCCCGGCCATGATCCGCCAGTTTGCGATGCGCATCAGCACGAGCGCTGCGCCGCCCAGAAGAATGGCCAGGGTCGATACTTCGCCCATGGAACCAGGCATGGAGCCCAGAAAGGCCTGCGTCCAGCTCACCCCGTAGTCTTCCCCGAGCGCAGCCCGACCCAGCGGGGTCGCCGAGGTGTAGCCGTCCACCGCCGTCCAGACCGCATCTCCGGACATGGCCGCGGGATAGGCGAAGTAGAGGAAGGCGCGCCCGGTCAGCGCGGGGTTTAGGAAGTTCTTCCCCGTACCCCCGAACACTTCCTTGCCGATAATCACGCCAAAGCTGATTCCGAGCGCCACCAGCCACAGGGGGATCGTCGGCGGCAGGGTCAGCGCAAAGAGCACGCTGGTGACAAAGAAGCCTTCGTTCACCTCATGGCCTCGCTTCGAGGCAAACAGCACTTCCCAGAAGCCCCCAACGAGGAAGGTGACGGCGTAGGCCGGCAGGAAGTAGAGCGCGCCCTGCACAAGGCAGTCCCAAGTGCTGTTCGGATCGAAGCCAGCCAAGGCAGCGATCACCGCACCCCGCCAGCCCTCGGCCGACGCAAGCCCCAAGGCCGCCAGCGCTTCGTTAGCGTTATGACCGATGGCGTACATTCCGGCGAACATGGCCGGAAAGGTGCACAGCCACACCGTGATCATGATGCGCTTAAGATCGATGCTGTCGCGGACGTGGGCATCGCCGCCGGTGACCCGCGCCGGCTTGTAGAGCGCCGTATCCACGGCCTCGTAGAGCGCAGCCCATTTTTCATACTTACCGCCTTTATCGAATTCCGGCTCGAGGCGATCCAGCACACTGCGTAAGCTCACGTCCTAGCCCTCCTTCTGAATGCGGTGGAGCAAACCCCGAAGCACGGGGCCATATTCATACTTGCCCGGGCACGCAAAGGTGCACAGGGCCAGATCTTCCTCGTCGAGCTCCAGCGCCCCCAGGGCGATGGCGCCGTCGATATCCCCCACCAGCAAGGCTCGCAGCAGCTGGGTCGGCAAGATATCCAGCGGCATGACCGCCTCGTAGCTGCCGACGGGGACCATGGCCCGCGCCGAGCCATTGGCACTGGTGGTGAAGGCAAAGCGCTTCTTCGGCGCCAGCCGGGACAAAAACACGGGCAGCACGGAAAAGGACTCGGCCCCCGGTCGCAGATAATGAAGGAAGGGTCGGCTCCGGTCCTCCGCGAGCACGGAAACCTGGCTGTGGTAGCGGCCGAGGAAGGCGAGCGCACCGCGCGCACTGCGCCCGGAAAATACGGAGCCGGAGAGAATCCGCAGGTCTCCCGCTTCCACTTCCCCGGCCGTGAGTTCATCGATGCTCGCGCCAAGCACGCTGCGCAGCAGGCGAGGCGAGGTAGCCTTCGGCCCCCCGAGGGCGATCACGCGCTCATTGAAGAGCTCACCATCCAGAAGGGTCCGGCCAAGGGCCACCACATCCTGAAGGCCGAGATACCAGACGGCCTTTTTGGCAGAAACTGGCTCAAGGAAATGAATATGGGTGCCGGGAAGCCCCGCCGGATGGGGACCGGCAAAACTTTCCTGCACGATGCGCGCGTCGCTGCCCGTGGGCAGGGTCGCGCCGGGGGCCGTGCAGAGGTAAATCTTTCCGTCCGTGAGCCGCGCGAGGGCATCTAACCCATGGGCCAGAGCCGCTTCCTGACCGGCTACGGCCACAACCGGGTCGGCGGCGAGGGGCTGGGTGTCCATCGCCGTGACAAAGATTGCCGACGGCACACTGTCCCGGGCGGGAATGCGCGAGAAGGGCCGGGTGCGCAGCGCGGTCCACAGCCCGGTGCTGACCAGCACGTCGACCAGCGCGCTGCGCTCTAGGCCCGCGATGGCGTCCGGACCGACGATGGGGAATTTCACGGCCCCGCCCGCCTCATCCACATCGATGACGACGGACTGAAGGGCCCGCTTGGCGCCGCGGTGGATCGCGCTCACGCGGCCCGCCATCGGGGCCGTAAAAAGCACGCCCGGGTTCTTTTTATCGTCGAAAAGAACCTGCCCCTTCTCCACCAGATCCCCTTCCTGGACCTGCATGGTGGGTTTCATACCGACGTAATCGGGTCCAAGGACAGCGACTTGGCGCGGGGGCCGCGCTAACTCAATAACTTGGTTGGGGGCGCCCGTAATGGGCAAATCGAGACCACGCTTAAGGCTGATCATGCTTTGGCTGCTGCACCCTTGCTCAGGCCGACGAGCACAAGCGCTCGTCGATGGCTCGGCCCACGAACACGCGTGGGGGTGGCAGGCTCCAAAACCGCGGGACGCTTCGTGTGTTTCCCGCCGCTCGCCCGACGCGGCACCGAGCTCTTCACTCCGGTGCGCTTTGAAGCCGGCAGAATTATAAAGATGACAATTTGACCCTGCCAGTTGGACAGGGCAAAGAGAGGGGTGAACAGGGCCTATACAGGCCCTGGAAGTTTCATGGACGTGCGGTTTTTAGCCTAAAAACCGGTCTTCGATACGTCACTCGGAATAAGAGGATAGCGGATGCCCGCCCAGCGCTGGACGATTCGCACCACCTGGCAGGTGTAGCCAAACTCATTGTCGTACCACACATAGAGAACACAGCGGTTGCCATCGACAATGGTGGCCTCCCCATCGACGATACTCGCATGGCGATTCCCCACAAAGTCCGTGGACACCACCTCCGGTGAAGTCGTGAAGTCAAGCTGGCGTTGCAGGGAGGAATGAAGCGCCGCCCAACGCAAATACTCATTGACCTCTTCTGATGTCGTACTTTGCTTCAGGGTGAGGTTGCAGATCGCCAACGATACGTTTGGCGTCGGTACACGGATCGCGTTACCCGTGAGCTTTCCCGCAAGCTCCGGCATGAGCTTCACCACGGCGGAGGAAGCCCCGGTCTCCGTAATAACCATGTTCTGCGCCGCCCCACGGCCCCGGCGATTCTTGTTGTGGAAGTTATCGATCAGGTTCTGGTCGTTGGTATAAGCGTGCACGGTTTCAAGGTGGCCATGCTCGATGCCGAACTTGTCTTGCATGGCCTTCAGCACGGGCACCACGGCGTTGGTGGTGCAGGACGCCGCCGCCAAAATGGTGTCCGAGGCCTCCACCATGTGGGAGTTCACCCCCGAGACGATATTTTTAATCGCGCCTTTGCCCGGCGCCGTCACGATCACCTTGGCCGCACCCTTCGCCTGAAGATGCTGCCCAAGGCCTGCTTCATCGCGCCAAGCACCGGTGTTGTCGATCACGATGGCGTTACGAATGCCGTAGGCCTCGTAGTCCACGGTGGCCGGATCGCTCGCATAAATCACGCGGATTACGTTGCCGTTGGCGATGATCGCCTGATTGTCCTCGTCGACGCGGATCGTGCCATTGAAGCGACCGTGGACCGAGTCTCGGCGCAGAAGGCTCGCCCGCTTTTCAAGATCGTTCTCCACCTTCGAGGGCCGTACCACGATGGCGCGAAGACGCAGCTGCTGCCCGCCTCCGGTCTTTTCGATGAGGAGCCGGGCTGCCAGGCGGCCAATCCGGCCAAAGCCGTAGAGCACCACATCCTGAGGCTCAGCGATGGGGGGCGTGTGGCGCCCAATCACTTCCGCGCAGGCCTTGCGCACGAAGGCCTCGGCATCGATGCCCGTTTCCGCCGCCTCGACCATGAACTGGGAGGCGAGCTTGCCCACATCGATATGGCAGGGACCGAGATCAAGGCCCGCCATGGCCTCAAAGAGGGGGTAGGTTTCGAATTCCGAGAGCTCGTTCCGCTCCACCTGCCGCACGAAGCGATGGGCCTTCATGATGCTGGTCACGCTCTGGTTGTAGAGGGCCCGGCCGTAACAATAGGTGACCACATTGCTGCGGTAGAGCTTGCCGATGATCGGAATCATGGCCTCCGCAAGCGCCTCGCGCTGCTTCCAATCGGGGAAATAATCGTCAAGGCTCGGTAGGGCCACGGGGTGCTCCTCACTCTTAAATTTTTTACCTGCGCTGGGGACCAGCAGGACCGAAGGCCGCGCATTATCAATGCTTCCATGCCCCTTGGCCACCCCGCGGGGTGTACACTACGGCCCCCCACGATGCTGAGATCCGCATGAGTAACCGCGCCGATCCCTTAGCGCCGCCGCGCCCCCATACCGTGGACCGACGCCTGCGTTGGCGCGGCCTCCTCCCCGGTGCCGATGCCCTCGCCGTGGCCGCCGCCACCCGAGATCACGCAGGCCCCGTCTTGGTCGTCACCGCTGACACGGAGAGCGCGAATCGCCTCGAAAGCGAGCTGGCTTTTTTCCTAAGCGCCGCCTCGGACCCGGAGGTGCTGCATTTCCCGGACTGGGAAACGCTGGCCTACGACAGTTTTTCGCCCCACGACGCCATCATTTCCCAACGCTTGGCCACCCTGGCGGCGCTGCCGGAGCTTAACCGAGGCGTACTGGTCAGCCCCATCACCACGCTCCTGCACCGCATCACCCCCCTACCCTGGCTCCTCGGGCGCACCCTGGCCCTAAGCAAGGGGGATCACTTCGATCGCAACCAAGCGTTAAAGCGCTTCGATGCGGCAGGCTACCGCCGCGTCGATACGGTCCTGGAGCACGGGGAATACGCCGTTCGCGGCGCCCTCATTGATATCTTTCCCATGGGCAGCGACCACCCCTTTCGGATCGATCTCTTCGACGACGAAATCGAGTCGCTACGCACCTTCGAGCCGGAAAGCCAACGCACCCTGGGCACCTTAGATGCCGTGCGCCTGCTCCCGGCGAAGGAATTTCCCCTTGACGAGGCCGCCCTGCGCGCCTTCAAGGACCGCTGGCACCTGGCCTTCGATGTCGATGCCCGGGCCTGTCCTGTCTATCAAGATGTCACCCAGGGGAGCGCCCCGGCGGGGATTGAGTATTACCTTCCCCTGTTCTTCGATGCCCTGGACAGTTTGCCAACCTATCTCCCGGACGAGGCCCTCGTGGTCTTCCTCGAGGGCACGGGGCCTGCAGCCGCGGGCTTTCGCGAGGAGGTCAACGCCCGCTACGAAAACCTTCGCTACGACCCGCAAAGGCCCCTCCTGCCCCCGGAGCAGCTGTTTCAAAGCGCCGATGAGCTCTTCACGCAGCTTGGCCGCTTCGGGCAGGTCCGCATCGCCAGCGACGGCCAAGATGGCTTTGACTTCGGGCTCGCGCCCCTGCCGAACCTGGCCTACAGCGAGGATGCGCACGCGCGGCTGGACCGCCTCAAGCACTTCCTCGACGCCGCGGATGCGCCCCCGCGCGTGCTGTTCTGCGCCGAATCCGCGGGGCGCCGAGAACTGCTACGGGAAACGCTCCAGCGCGGCGGCCTGGCCGTGGCCAGCACGCCAAGTCTTCAGGCCTTCCTAACGGAAAGCGCTCCCCTGGGGCTCACCATTGCCCCGCTCCTTCAGGGGTTTGCGCTGCCCGAGCAAGGCCTTGCGGTCATCACCGAGGCGGACCTTCTGGGGGAGCGGGTTCGCCAAAGCCGCCGACGCCGGAAAGGCGCCGGAGACGCCCCAGAGCTGGTGGTGCGAAGCCTCTCCGAACTGCACCCCGGCGCCCCCGTGGTGCACCAAGATCATGGCGTTGGGCGCTACCTCGGTCTAGAAACCCTTGCCCTTGAGGACGCCGCCCAGGAATTCCTCACCCTCGAGTACGCCGGGGGCAGCAAGCTCTACGTCCCCGTGGCGAACATGCATCTCATTTCCCGCTACAGCGGCGCCGACGAAGCCCATGCCCCGCTCCACCGCCTGGGCTCGGAGCAATGGGAAAAGGCCCGACGGAAGGCCGCGGAAAAGGTCCGCGACGTGGCCGCGGAGCTGCTTGATATCTACGCCCGTCGCGAACTCCGTCCCGGACATGCCTTCCCCGCGCCGGATACGGACTACGACCGCTTTGCGGCAACCTTTCCCTTTGAAGAAACGGAAGACCAGGAACGGGCCATCGCCGCCGTGGTTGAGGATATGACCGCGGCCCGCGCCATGGACCGCCTCGTCTGCGGTGACGTGGGCTTTGGCAAGACGGAAGTGGCCATGCGCGCGGCCTATCTGGCCGTGGCCGGCGGCCGTCAGGTGGCCGTTCTGGTCCCCACCACCCTCCTGGCCCAGCAGCACTTCGAAACCTTCAGCGACCGCTTCGCCGACTGGCCCGTGCGGGTAGAGGTCCTCTCTCGCTTCCGCAGCGCCAGCGAAGTCAAAGCGGTGGCGGAGCGCCTTAAGGCGGGAAAGATCGATATCCTGGTGGGAACCCATAAGCTGCTCAGCCGCGAGTTTCAATACGCCGACCTGGGCCTGGTCATCATTGACGAGGAACACCGTTTCGGCGTGCGGCAGAAGGAACAGCTCAAGGCGCTGCGCGCTGAAGTGGATGTGCTCACGCTCACGGCCACGCCCATTCCCCGAACCTTGAATATGTCCATGCATGGCCTTCGCGACCTCTCCATCATCGCGACGCCGCCTCAGCATCGCCTATCCATCAAAACCTTCGTCCGCGAGGCGGGCGACGGGTTGATTAAGGAGGCCGCGCTTCGGGAACTCCTGCGGGGCGGCCAGGTGTTCTTCGTTCACAATGAGGTGCGCACCATCGAACAGGCCGGCGAGCGTCTCGCTAAGCTCATACCCGAGGCGCGCATCGCCATCGGCCACGGGCAGATGCGGGAACGGGACCTGGAGCGGGTGATGAGCGATTTCTATCATCGTCGCGCGAACGTGCTGCTGTGCAGCACCATTATCGAGACGGGCATCGACATCCCCAATGCCAACACCATTATTATTGAGCGCGCCGACCGCTTCGGCCTGGCCCAGCTCCATCAACTGCGCGGGCGCGTGGGGCGCTCTAATCGCCAGGCCTACGCCTATCTGCTGACGCCCCACGTGAAGGCCATGACCAACGATGCCCGCAAGCGCCTAGAAGCCATCGAAGCCGCCGGCGACCTTGGCGCGGGATTCAGTCTTGCGACCCACGACCTTGAAATTCGCGGGGCCGGGGAGCTCCTGGGAGACGACCAATCGGGGCAGATCGAAGCCATCGGGTTCACCCTCTATATGGAGATGCTCGAACGCGCCACGGCCGCGCTCCGGGCCGGTAAGGCAGCCGATCTCGATGCGCCCCTGGGCACGGGGATCGAAGTGGACCTCCACCTTCCGGCTCTGATTCCCGATGACTACCTGCCGGACGTACACGCGCGGCTGATCGCCTATAAGCAAATCGCCAGCGCCGAAGACGATGAAGCGCTGCAGGATATTCAGCGGTCCATGATCGACCGCTTCGGCCTGCTCCCGCCGGCCTTAAAGACCCTCTTCGCCGTGACTCAGCTCAAGCTCAAGGCCGAGGCCCTGGGCATTACCCGGGTCAATGCGGGCGCCGAGGCCGGGCGCCTAGATTTTGCCCAAGAACCGAACCTTGACCCCCTCGCCCTCATCCAGCTGGTTCAGCAGTCCCCCGACCGCTATCGCCTCGAGGGGGGGCAGCGGCTGCGCTTCCGCCTACCCATGGAGGCGCCGGACGCGCGCCTCCAGGCAGTGGAAGGGTTACTTGACGCCCTCGCCGTACCGGGAGCGAGGCGCCATGGCTAGGGCAATCGCTCACCTCCTCCTGGTCTGGAGCCTGAGCGCGGGCGCCAGCGCGGCCCGCTTCGACGTGGAAGTGATGCTGCTGCGGCCCCTGGGGGAAACGGCCCGGACGGAGGAGCGCCTGGTGCCCGAAGCGCAGGCCCAGCTGCCGCAGGACGCTGTGCGCTTTGATCCCGCCGCGCCCACCACCCCAGGGGAGCTCAACGCCCTATGGCAGAGCCTCGATGCTATGCCGCAGCTGGCGCGCGTGACGCCAGGCTTCAGGGTACCCCTCGATGCATTTTTCTCGACCCTAGCCGAACTCCGGGCCCGGCCGAGCGACGCGCTTGCGCGCATCGAGAAGCTCCCGGACTTGCGCTATCGAGCGGCGGGAGGCCCACCGCGCCCCCTGCCCTTCTTTCGGCCCCCGGAAGGGCGCGCCGTGCCCGCTCATGGCCTACGGCAGGCCCCGGCGCTGGAGGGGACGCTCGTACACGCCGAGGCACCGACGCCGAGGGCCGTCGGGGCGCGCTATCTCACCGCTCGGGAATTGCGCTTAGGCGGCGCCCGCCGCACCCTCGCCCGCAGCGCTGAATTTCGGGTGCTGGGCCACTTCGGTTGGCGCACGAACCTTGTTGAAGACGAGCCCTCGGCGCCCCTCGCGCTCTGGTTTCCCGAAGCGACGGGCATGCCCGGCCTAACCGGCGCCCTGGCCATAGACCTTCGGCGCTTTCTCCATTTATCGGGAACCCTTTACCTACGGGAAGACGCCGGCTGGCTTGCCGTGCCGCTGGCGCGGCGCATGCGCTCGGAGGCGCTTCATCACCTGGACCACCCGCGCCTGAGCGTGCTGGTCGAGGTGCGCCCCGTGGAGGACGACGCGCCCTAGGACGCGTTCAGGGCCGCCACGGCGTCCGCCAGCACCGCCATGATCCGCCCCCGACCCGCCTCAGCCGCCGCCATAATCTCGGGAAGGCTCACCTGGCCACGCCCCGCCGCCGGGTTCACCACGAGCCCCAGCGCCGCCAGGGGCAGATCGAGCTCTCGAGCAAGACCTGCCTCCGGCATCCCCGTCATGCCGACGATCGTGGCGCCATCGCGCTCCAGGCGATCCACCTCCGCGGCCGTTTCCAGCCTCGGCCCCTGCACCGCCGCGTACACCCCCTCCTCCACCAAGGGCAGCGCCGCGGCGGCCTGCACGGGGGCCGCAGCCGTGCACAGAGCGGCGCGGAGCTTGGCATCGTAGGGCTCGGTGAAGTCGACGTGGATAACGTCTCCCTCGAGGGAATAGCTTTGCGCCCGCCCCCAGGTGTAGTCGATAAGCTGATGGGGGATCACTAAGGTGCCGGGCTGCCAGGTCGGCGCCGTAATGCCGCCAACCGTATACACGGCGAGAATCGCCGTGGCGCCCGCCTCCTTCAGGGCTGCGATGTTGGCGCGGTAATTAATGTCATGGGGTGCCAGCGCATGGCCCTTGCCATGGCGAGCAAGGTAGAGCACGGGCGCCTCGCCGAGGTGCCCGCGCAAAAGGGGCCCGGAGGGATCCCCCCAGGGGGTGGACAGAGAGAGGCGATCCGCCACCTCAAGGGCCTCGAAATGCTCAAAGCCCGTGCCCGCGATCAGTCCAATGGTCATGCCGTCTCCCTAGGCGAGGGCCCAAAGGCCTCGCAGATTTCGGCCGTAGCCCTTGTAGTCCATACCCTCACCAAAGAGGAAACGATCCGGCGCGATGAGGCCAACAAAATCCGCCTCGAGGGCGCGATCAGGCCGCCCCTTGTCCACGAGCACGGCGCTGGCCACGGAGGCCGCACCCTCGCTCTCGCAGAAGGCATGGAGGGCCTTGAGGGTCACCCCCTCATCCAAAATATCATCGACAAGCAACACATGGCGGCCCCGAAGGGACTGGGTGGGGGGCTTTTTCCAAAGCAAGGCGCCGCCCTGGGTCTCGTCGCCGTAGCGCGTCACCTGAAGGTAATCCAGTTCCAAGGCAAAGCGCAGGTGCCCAAGTAAATCGGACGTGAAGCGCAAGCCCCCAATCATGACGCACAGCACCAGGGGGTTGAGATGCTCGTAAACGTCGGCGACGGCCCGAGCGCAGCGCTCTACGGCGCCGTCGACAGCCTCGGGGGCGAACAGGCATTCGGCGTGATCGAGCACCTCAAGGTATTCCTGCTGAAGCTCACTTTTACTGGCCATGCGTTCCGCTCTAGCTATGCGTTGGAAGAAGGTTCGGGCGCAGGAGGGGCCGCGCCTGCCAAATGAAGGGTGCGCGTGGGGAAGGCGATTTCCGCCCCGTGCTCGGCAATGATCTTGGCGATATCAAGCAGCACCTGCTCCTTGATCGCGTGGTATTCCGCCCACACGGTCGTGCGGGTGAAGGTGTAGATGAAGAAATCGAGGGAAGACGGGCCGAAGGCGTTGAAATTCACCATGAGCGTCCGCCCATGGTCGATGGCCTCGTGCTCCGCAAGGTAGGCTCGGATAGCCTCCAGGATGGCCGGCAGCACGGCCACGTCGTCATAGCGGACGCCGATAGTCTCAAAGATTCGCCGGTTATTCATGCGTGACGGGTTTTCCACGGTCAGGGACATGAAGGTGGCGTTGGGCACGTAGAGGGGCCGCTGATCGAAGGTGCGAATGCGGGTCAGGCGCCACCCAATGTGCTCCACCGTACCCTCGATCTCCTGATCCGGAGACCGAATCCAATCGCCCACGGAAAAAGGACGATCCAAAAACACCATGAGCGCACCGAAGAAGTTGGCCAGCAGATCTCGGGCGGCGAAGCCGACGGCAATGCCGCCCACGCCCCCGAAGGCCAAAATGCCTGCAATGGAAAAGCCGAGGGACTGCGCTGCCGTCAACGCCGCGGTGATGATGATGGACATGCGCAAGAGCTTGCCCACGGCGGTAGCCGTGGTGGCATCAATCGGGTGGTCCCCCGCCTCCCCTTCAAGAAAGCGCGTTTCCACCTGCTGGACAAAGCGCACGCCCCAGAGCGCGACCAAGGACACCACGGAAAGGGTTCGAAGCGGGTCGACAAGATCGAAGAGCTCAACCTGCGCCTGGGCGCCGGCGGCCTCCGCTGCCTGACCTAAGCCCAGAATCGTCAGCAGCCAGACCATGGGCCGCTCCGCCGAGGTCACGAGCGCATCATCGTAGGGGTTGGCGGTCTTTTCGAACTGACGCTTAAGCCGGCCCAGGAAGCGCTTAAGCACGGCCGCGGCAAGGAGCGTCAAGAAGACGGTCAGGAAAACTTCCACCATCCAGCCTTCAAGGCCGAAGCGTTCCATCAGCGTTGCGATGGGAGTGGTTATGGCGTCCATGGCATCACCCGGCGTTTCGCGGGCGCGCACTATACACCACCGCCTTGGCTTCGCGCTGCCTTTGGGGTTGATTAAATATACAGGCTGGATAAAATCACAGAAAACCCAAGGAAGCCCGCCCATGGAACGCCTCACGCCCCGGCAAAGCCAGGTACTAGACGTTATCCGCAGCCATATCGAAGAAACGGGTTACCCGCCCACTCGCGCCGATATCGCCCGCAGCCTTGGGTTCCGGTCCGCAAACGCCGCGGAGGAACACTTAAAGGCCCTTGCGCGCAAGGGCGCCATCGCCCTTATCCCGGGCACCTCCCGGGGGCTCAAGCTGCTTGAGGAACCAACGGAAACGGCCGTGGGCCTGCCGATCATCGGGCGGGTCGCAGCGGGCCAGCCCATCCTCGCGGTGGAACATGTCGAAGACCACAGCGCCGTCCCGCCCAGCTTCTTTAAACCGGCGGCGGATTTTCTCCTCCGGGTCCACGGGGAGAGCATGCGCGACGTGGGCATTCTCGATGGCGACTTACTCGCCGTGGCAAAGGCGGAAACGGCCCGAAATGGGCAAATCGTGGTCGCACGGGTTGGCGATGAGGTCACCGTCAAGCGCTATCAGCGCGAGGGGCAGGCCGTGCGCCTGGTCGCGGAAAACCCCGAGTTCTCCCCCATTGAGGTCGACTTGGCGAAGCAGGACTTTGCGATCGAGGGTTTGGCCGTGGGAGTTTTGCGTCAAGGTGTTTGACGGCCGCGGGCGGGCTCAGTGGAGCGTAGAGCCCTCGTCCTGAAACATCAGCGCCCAGCCATTGCGGTTTTCCCCAGAGTGCTGCTCATGCAGATCCGAGGCGGCATCGGCGGCGGCGTCCAGCATCGCTTCCACGACTTCTAAGAGGTCGTCGCCAAAGCGCTCCAATAGGGCCCGGGAAAAGCGAAAGGCGACGAGAGGCTCGGCGTCGGGCGCCTGGGTCCGCCGGAGAACGACGTCCCCATTATCTAGCTGGATGATCTCAAGCAGGCCCTCCCGGCCCACCGCGGCGCCCCCCTCACTCATGAGGTCTTCGGCTTCCGCTTCGGTGCCTTTTTGGCCGGCACTTTGCGCCCAGGGGCGCGCTTCGGCGCGGCCTTCGCCTCCTCCTGCACCCACTTCCCGTCTCGGTAAAAGGCGCGCCATTTCGTCGCCTGTCCCTCCACCTCCGAAAGCAGGTATTGCTCACCCTCCTTGCGGCTCCAGCGAATCACCGCGGGGTTCCCTTCGGGATCGGCCTCGGGCGCCTCCAGGAGGAAGGCATACTTCGGATCAAGCTCGTTGCCGTGGGGCTTCAGCTCCGCCACCAGCGGCGCCCGGGTCTCACGATTCTTGGGGAAGCCGCTTGCGGCCAGGAAAAGCCCTGCGGCCCCGTCCCGCAGCACATAGGTGTCATCAACCTTCTGGCAGCGCAGCTCAGGCATGGGGATGGGCGTCATCTTCGGCGGCGCCGGCTGCCCACTCCGCAGAAGCTTCCGGGTATTTTTGCACTCCGCTGCCATGCAACCGAAGTACTTGCCAAAGCGCCCGGACTTCAGCTGCATCTCGGCGCCGCACTTATCGCATTCTAGGGTGGGCCCTTCGTAGCCGCGAATACGGAAGACCCCCGTTTCCACCGCAAAGCCCACACAGTCTGGGGCGTTGCTGCACACGTGGACCTTTCGCGTTTCGTCGAGTAAGTAGGATTCCATGGCCGCATTGCATCGTTCACAGCGACGCTTCTGCCGCAGGGCCTTGGATTCGCCCTCCTCGTCCGCGTCAAGATCAACGGCCTCGTCACCCCCAAGCAAATTCATGGTCTGGGTGCAGCGCTCCTTCGGCGGCAGGGCATAACCCGAGCACCCAAGGAAAACCCCCGTGGACGCAATCCGCAGCATCATGGGTCGCCCGCAGGCAACGCATTCGATAGGGGTTTCCATGGGGTCGTTGGGTCGCATGCCCCCTTCGCTCTGCTCCGCCCGAGTCAGGCGCGCCGAGAAATCCCCATAAAAAGTATTAAGCACTTCCTTCCAGGGCACATTGCCTTCGGCGACCGCATCGAGGCGCTCCTCCATCTGCGCCGTAAAGGCGTAATCGAGAAGATCGTCGAAGTTCTCCACCAGCCGGTCCGTCACCACTTCGCCAATTTTCTCTGCGTAAAATCGGCGGGTGCGCAGCGAAACGTAGCCGCGATCTTGAATGGTTGAAATGATGGCCGCGTAGGTGGATGGGCGGCCAATGCCGCGCTTCTCCAGCTCCTTGACCAGCGCCGCCTCGCTGTAGCGGGCCGGCGGCTTGGTGAAGTGCTGCTTGGGATCTAGCGCCTCGCAATTCAGCGTTTGCCCAGCCTTCAGATCGGGGACGAGCACGTCCTCATCACGCCCCGCGCTCGGCTGCACCCGGGTGTAGCCGTCAAAGCGCAAAATGCGGCCACGCAAGCGCAGCTCATAGCCCGCCGCATCCACCACCACGCTCGTGCTGGTGTATTCCGCCCGGGTCATCTGGCAGGCAACAAACTGGCGCCAAATTAGGTCGTATAGGCGCTGCGCATCGGGCTCCACGGAAAGGGAGCGCGCCTGCACCCGCACATCGGAGGGACGAATGGCTTCGTGGGCTTCCTGCGCCTGTTCCCGACTGCTGTAAAAGTTAGGCTTCTCCGGGAGATAGGCCGCACCGTATTGGCGCTCGATGTAGCCGCGGGCGGCGGCGATAGCATCCCCGGAGAGATGGGTCGAGTCCGTCCGCATGTAGGTTATGTACCCCGCTTCATACAACCGTTGGGCAAGCGTCATAGTTTTCTTGACGCTAAAACCCAGGCGCGTTGACGCAGCCTGCTGAAGCGTCGAGGTAATGAAGGGCGCGCCCGGGCGGGTGCTCGTCGGCTTGTCTTCCCGGCTCCGGACCACAAAGGCGGCACCGCGCAGCGCGGCTAGGGCGAGGTCCGTTTCCGCCTCCGAGCCAGGCCGAAACGCGCCTTCGGGTCCACGGTGGACTTGGAAGCGCGCCGGCTCCTCACCACCTTCCGCGAGGAGGTCCGCGAATACTTCCCAATATTCCTCGGGCACAAAAGCGCGGATTTCCCGCTCACGCTCAACGATGAGGCGCACGGCCACGGACTGAACCCGCCCCGCGGACAGGCCTCGAGCCACCTTCGCCCAAAGGAGTGGCGACACCATGTAGCCCACCACCCGATCGAGGAAACGCCGCGCCTGCTGCGCGTGAACCCGATCCACGTTGACCTCGCCCGGTTCCGCGAAAGCCGCTTGAATTGCCCGTTGCGTAATTTCGTTAAAGACAACCCGCTTGTAGCGCTCCGGTCGCCCGCCTAGCGCCTGCTGAAGATGCCAGGCGATAGCCTCCCCTTCCCGGTCCAAGTCCGTTGCGAGGTAGACCGTATCCGCCTGCTCGGCGGCTTTGCGCAGGTCGCTAACCACCTTCTCCTTGCCTGGCAGCACCTCATAGCGCGCCGCCCAGTCGTTATCCGGGTCGACCCCCATGCGCGCCACCAGCTGCGCCCGCGCCTTGGCCTTTTTGTGTTCGGCTTTGGCATCCAGGGAGAGCTTCCGGGTTTTCGCGGCTTCCGCGGCCCGCGCCTTCGGATCAACCTTACTCCCGGATCCGCTGACGGGTAGATCGCGAATATGGCCCACGCTCGATTTCACAATGAAATCGTTGCCGAGATAGCGGTTGATGGTCTTCGCCTTGGCCGGCGATTCGACAATCACTAGGGATTTAGCCATGGAGCCTCGAGTTTCAAGAAAGCGGAACAGTCAATGGGCAAGACCGGTGCGGCGGGCGAGTCTAGCAGCCCCGCACCCTTTTTCAGCAATAGCAGGGAAGCTGTGCCCGGGTCAAAGGGCGGGATGGGGCGCCTCACTTCGGGCCGTCTGCTTCCTATGAAAGGCGCGCAGGGCCTCAAGCCACACGGCCAGCGCCTCAACCTGGGCCGCTTCCCCCCGCTCCGTCCAAAAGGCCCCGAGCTGAGCCCCTTCCGCCACCACCCCCTGCACCCCCGGCGGCGCCTGGGCCAGGAGTGCGCTGAGCGCTTCGAGCACCGAATCCGCAAGGACGAGGGTACCCGGGCGCAGTATCCAGCCCGGCGGCAAGGGCGCCATCCGTACCTCGTCATCAGCCCGCCAATCGGCACGCCATTTCGGCCGCGGCGCACCGGCAACGGGGGACAGGGGTAATCCATAAAAGGGACGGTGTAACTTCTCCTGGCGCTGGGTGCCGCCTGGACGCACCTGATCCCCCGTATGCGCAGGGCTCTCCGGACGCAGCGCGACCATAAGCCCCCGCGCCCGCGCCGCCCGCCGGAGCCGCTCGAGCTGCCGATCTCGCGGACTGGGCATCGCTTGGCGCAGAAGCCAAAGAAACAAAAGGCCCACGCCCCCTGCAATGGCCAGTCCTGTCATGGTAGCTCCTTTAGAACGCGCTTAAGCGCTTTGGCGTCGACCCGAGGGCCTTGAGAGGTCGGGAGGGCCATTGTATCGTCCAATGAAGCGGCCCACCTATGAGGGATAACCCGATGGCGAACTACACCCACCTGCTTCTTGCGATCGATCTGACGGAAGACTCTAAGCGTGTTGGTGAGCGCGCCCAGGCGCTTGCCGCGGCTTTTGGGGCTCGGCTTAGCGTGCTCCACGTGATTGAACCGCTCAGCCTCGCCTACGGCGGCGATATTCCCATGGATCTCTCTAGCGTGCAGGACCAAATTCATGAGCAGGCCAAGGGCCAGCTGCAGGAATTCAGCGCGGCGTTGGCCATTCCGGAAGATCAGCAGCACCTTGTCTTTGGGCGACCGGAAGCCGAAATCCACCGCGTTGGGGAAGAGCAAGCCGCGGATCTCATCGTTGTCGGATCCCATGGCCGTCACGGGCTCGCGCTCCTCCTGGGCTCCACGGCGAACAGCGTACTCCATGGCGCCCGCTGCGACGTCCTCGCGGTGCGCGTAGGGGACGTCGAGGGCTAGCATGCCGAAAGGCCCGCGCTTAGCGTGCTGGGTGCTCCTTGGCCTTGCGCTAAGCGCTAGCCCAAGCTGGGCCGAATCCCTTCCCCGCTCCCCCGAGCTCGACCCGCTCCGGCACTTCGACAGTGCGGAGCGCCAGGCACAGCGCCGGGGCTATCGAAGGGCCCTTGCGCACCTGTATGCGAGCGACCTACGGCGTTTCGAGGCTCAGCGGGCTGAACTGTCGGACTATCCCCTACTCCCCTACCTCGACTACTACCGCCTTCTCCGCTATCTGTCGAAGGCCACCGAGGCCGATATTCAGGGGTTTCTCACTCGCTACGAGGCAACGCCTCTGGCCGATCGCCTACTGAAGAACTGGTTAGAAAACTTAGCCCGGCGCAAGGTTTGGGACCTCTACGCACGCTATTACGACCCGCGCCTCGCCCCCGGCACAGAAGCGGCGTGCCACGGCGCCTGGGCGCAATGGAACAGCGCGACCGACGACGCGGAGCACGCTGCCGCCCGGCGAGCTGGAGAGCGCTTGTGGCTGGCTCCGCGCTCCCAGCCAAAGGCCTGCGACCCCCTCTTTGACGCCCTCATCGCTGGGGGACACATCACGCCGGAGCTGGCCTGGGACCGTCTCGCTCTCGCTCTTGAGGCCCGACGCCCGGCCCTCGCGCGCTACCTCCTGCGCTTCCTCGACCCGGACCGAAAGGCCCTCGGGGAGGCCTTGCTGAGCGGGCGCGCCTGGGCCCAGTTGGCCCAGGAACTGGGGGAAAGCCCCCAGAGTTCCCCGGCCCAGGAGGACGCCCTCGTTTTCGTGCTTCAGCGTCTAGCCCAGCGCGACCCGGAGGCTGCGAGTGAGGCCCTCGCGCGCTGGCGAGACCAGCTCCCGGCCCATGGGCAAGCCAGCGTGCGCATGGCCGTGCTCAACCAGCAGCTCGCTGCGGAAAATGCCGCGAAGCTTGGGCGCCTGCCCTGGCCCCCCGCCGAGCTCACGGGAGAAAGCACCGCCGATCTTGTGGAACGCTTCGCTGAGAAAGCCCTTGGGGAGCAAGCCTGGGCGGAATTACTCCTGTGGCTGCAGCGCATGCCCCCCTGGATGCAGAATCGAACCCGTTGGCAATACTGGCGGGCCCATAGCGAATTGGCTCTTGGCCTAGCAGAGCTCGACCCGACGGCAGGCGGCGGGCCTCAGCCCACCGCCCCGTCGAACATCACGCTGGCGCCACCCCCAGTCCTTGAAGCCTCGCCACCGCTCACCCCCCTGGCCCTTAGCCTCGGGCCCCGGGAGCGGCTTCAGCGGTTGGCCCAAGAGCGGAGCTACTACGGATTTCTTGCCGCCGATCGCCTCGGTGCGGCCTATCGTCTGAACACCGAGCCCCCGCGCTACGACTTCGACACCCTCGAGGCCGTGGCCCAGCACCCGGCGGTGCAACGGGCCTTTGAGCTCCGCGCCCTGGGGGAACGCCCGGAGGCGCGCCTCGAACTGGTTTTCGCTGCAAGCCTGCTTGACCGAGCGGCCACGCTGCACCTCGCCGCCCTCGCGGACCGGGCCGGCTGGCATCGCATGGCCATAGCCGCCACGGTGCAGGGCGAGCATTGGGACTATCTTGATCTGCGCTTCCCCCTCGCCTTCGAAGGCCCCTTGCGCGCGCGGGCCGAGGCCACGGCGCTCCCCGTGAGCTGGCTCTATGCGGTTACCCGCCAGGAAAGCGCTTTCATGAGCGATGCCCGCTCCCACGTGGGCGCCCTTGGCCTCATGCAACTCATGCCCAGCACCGCGCGCCTCGTTGCTCGAGACCTGGGCCTCACCCTAGAGAGCCGCTGGGCCATCCTCGAGGAGGAAACCAACCTCACCTTGGGCAGCCACTATTTGAAGCAGCTCAGCGAGTCCTTCGACGGTAATCGCGTACTCGCGTCCGCTGCCTACAACGCGGGCCCCTACCGCGTTCGCCAGTGGCACCAGCGCTTTGGCGGGGGCCCGACAGCGCACTGGATCGAACGGATCCCCTTCGACGAAACCCGGCGCTACGTGCAGAATGTGCTCGCCTATGCAGTGATTTATGGAGCCCGGCTTGGTGAATACACGCCCCTTTTTAACGAACCGGAACGCACCATCCCCGGGGTCTTGGCTGCGCCCTAGCCTGGCCCTGCTGGCCGTCGCCCTGAGCGGCGCCTGTGCCCCCCTCCCCTCCGCACCGGCCCCCATCGCGTCCATCGCTGCCCCTGCGGCGCTCGCACCCTGCCCCCTCGCGCCGCCCTGCCGGGTGACCCGGGAAGACGCCGGGCTGGCCTTTGTGGCGCCGCTGGCTTTCCAAGGGTCGCCTGAGGCCGCCTTTGCGCGCCTGGAAGCGCTGCTGACCGCCGATCAAAAGGCCCAGGTCCTGGCGCGGGGGCCGGGCTATCTAAAAGCCGTATTTCGGACGCCGCTTATGGGCTACCGGGACGATGTGGAGTTTCTTTTGCTGGGCGAAGGCGAAATTGGGCTTCGCTCTGCCTCCCGTATTGGCCTGTGGGACGGCGGCGCCAACGCCCGACGCCTCGCAGCGGTGCGCGACGCCTTTTCTCTAAATGCCGACCCTCGCCCAGCACCGTGACCCCGTGGATTGATATCGGCGTCAACAGCGCCCATGCCCCTCTGGCGAGCGCCGCCCCCGAGGTCTTCCAACGGGGGCGGGCAGCCGGCGTCCGCGGGGCGCTACTCACGGGCACCTGCCTTGCCAGCAGCGCCCTCGTGAGCAAACAGGCAGAGGCAGCGGGGGCCGGTTACGGGGCGACGGCTGGCGTCCATCCCCACGATGCGAAGGATGCCCCCGCCGATCTCGAGGATCAGCTCCGGCAACGCCTCAAGGACCCCGCCGTGTGCGCCGTTGGTGAAACGGGCCTGGACTTTAATCGCGACTATTCGCCCCGGGCCACGCAGGAGCGGGTCTTTGCACTCCAGCTTGCGTTAGCGGCAGAAACGGGCTTGCCCCTGTTTCTTCACGAACGCGACGCCGCGGAGCGCTTCCAAGCGTGCTTTGCCCCCTTTGCGGGCCGGGTACGGGGGGTGCTGCATTGCTTTACCGGCGATCCGGCCATGCTCGCCTGGGGGCTGGGCCAGGGCCTTTACTTCGGGATTACGGGGTGGGTGTGCGACGAACGGCGCGGCGAGGCGCTACGCGCCGCCGTGCGGCAGATTCCCGAGGATCGACTGCTGCTTGAGACCGACGCCCCCTTTCTGGTGCCCCGCACCCTTCGGCCCCGACCGCGCCATAACGAGCCCGCCTACTTGCCCGTGGTCGCCGAAACGGTAGCCGCCCTCCGCGGCACGTCCCTGGACGCCCTCGCAGAGGGCTGCTTGGCGAATACGCTCGCGCTGTTCGGTCCTCGCCTCAAGCCGATATCTGAAGAAACGCGAGCGCCTCTGGAAGAGAAAAAGGCCCCTTAAGCGCCCGATCCTTGGCCGGCCAATAGAGCACGGGAATGGCCGCCTCGAAGCGCTCGAGGAGCGCTTCGTCCTCCATGATCTCCACGACCTCAAGGGTGAACCCCAAAGCATCGGCCGCGCTCCGAGCCGCCGGCGCGACCCCTTCGCAGAGGTGGCAGCCTGCCGTACCGATTAGCCATAGCGTGGTCATGGTGCTCGCCCCTCGCGCCGGGAAATCCGTATAATAGCGTCATGGTGACGGAAGCTGAGGACAAGCTCGCGCAAAGTTGCTTCCTGACGGAGCATCCCGGTCACAGCGTGCCGAGCGCCCTGCGCCCCGCGCCCCTCCTTGCAGCCTTCCCGGAACTCACGTCCCTCACCCATCGCCCACGCTCGAAGGAAAGCGGCGCCTGGCAACGCCTCGGCACCCTGACGCTCGAGGCCGGGGAAGGACTGGTGCCGAACTTCCAGAGTCTGAAACCCTGGACCGGCCGCCTCACCCTTCGCTTCGAAAGCGAGGCCGGCCGACTCACGCTGCTTCCCATCACCTTCGGCGCCCTCCCCTCCGCGGAGGCCAGCGCGAGCGCGAGCCCCCCAGAAACCCTTCCCGGTTTGCGCCAGGGCCTCGATTGCGTGATTGCCGACCGCCCGCTGACCCTCCAGATCAGCCTCCGGGTCGAGGGCCAGCCCGAGGGGCTGCTCCTGACCTTCGGGCGCCGCGCTTGGGCGCAAGGCGTGCCCAAGGAACGGGCGCAGGAGACCAACAGCCTTCAAGCTTTCCCACCCCGATCCCAAATCGCCGAGGGCGGCGAGGGGGCGCGACATCGCTGCAGCCCCACCAGCCTCCGCATGGTGCTTGAGGGCTTCGGCCAGCGCCCAAGCGACGGGTTCTACGAAGCTTGCCGCCATCCCGCGGGGGCGCAATTTTTCGGACTCTGGCCACAAAACCTGGCCCGGGTGCAGGACTTCGCCGCCACGGGCCTTTTGCTGCCCTTCCGCACCCTGGCCCAAGCCGCCGCGCTGCTGGACGCCGGCTTTTCCCTGGTGCCCAGTATTCGCTTCGGCGCCGGGCAACTGCCCGGTGCCCCCCTTAAGGAAACGGGGGGCCACTTGGTGGTGCTCCAGGGTTTCACGCAAGGGGAAGTCGCCGTTCTCGACCCTGCGGCCCCGGAGGTGGAGACGGTCCCCCGCCGCTACCCCCAAGCGGCCTTCGCGGAGGCCTGGCTTGCCCACCGCGGCGCCGCCTACGTCCTTTGGCCTTCGCGATGAGCGCGGGGCTGTTCACCGAACGGCTTCTGCTGCGCCCGCCGCAGGAAAGCGACGAAGCCGCTTTTCTCGAGGCCATGACTGCCTCTCGAGCTCTGCATGATCCCTGGATATTTCCTCCCCTCACGCGCGGCGCCTACGCGGCTTACCTCGAACGGGTCCGGCGCGAAGACCACCGCGGCTTCCTCCTTCTCGCCCGGGAAGGGGGCGCGCTGCTGGGGGTGGTCAATTTCAACAACATCATTCGGGGGAGCTTCCTAAGCTGCTCCCTCGGCTACTACGCGACAACCCTCGGGGCGAGGCAAGGCTTTATGCTCGAGGGGCTCAGGCGCCTGTGCCTTTGGGGCCTAGAGACCCTAGGGCTGCACCGCCTCGAAGCCAATATCCAGCCCGGCAACGCCCGATCCCTCGCGCTGGTGCGCCGCCTGGGCTTCCGCCGGGAGGGCTACTCGCCGGCGTTTCTTTTCCTAAACGGCGCTTGGCGAGACCACGAACGCTGGACCCTCGTCGACCCTCGGCCCAGCCTCAAGAGAGTGCGCTCATGACGATCACCCCCTACGGAAGTTGGCCTTCCCCCCTCACCCCAGCCGTGCTCCTGGCCGGGGCGCGCGGACTCAGCTTTCCTCGCGTGCACAACGGGCAGGTCTACTGGATGGAAACCCGCCCGGAAGAAAAGGGCCGCTGCACGGTCTGCACGGTGGGCCCCACGGGGGCGCGGGCCCTTGTTCCTGCGCCCTTTAACGTTCGCTCCCGCATCCATGAATACGGCGGGCGGGCCTTCGCCGTGCTCGGGACAACCCTCTATTTCGTGAACTTTAGCGATCAGCGCGTTTACGCCCAGCCCCTAAGCGGGGATGCCGCCCCAGTCCCCCTGACCCCAAACGATGGACGGCGCTGGGGCGAGTGCGTCCCCGATAGCCTAGGCCGAGGCCTTTGGCTCGTGGGCGAGCAGGACCAGCCCGAAGGGACGGAAAACTTCCTCGCCCTGCTTCCCCTCCGGGACAAGGAGGCCCAGGCTCCAGAGGTGGTGGCTTCGGGCCACGACTTCTACGCCACCCCCTGCCCGAGCCCCGATGGGCGCAGCCTGGCCTTCCTGGCCTGGGATCAGGGCGACATGCCCTGGGATGGCGCCCGCCTCTACCGCCAGCCCCTCACGGACGCGGGGCATGCCCACGGCGAACCGGAAGGGCTGGCCGGCGGCAACGGCACCAGCGTGTTCCAGCCCGGCTGGAGCCCCGATGGCACCCTTGTTTTCGTGCACGACCCCGAAGGCTGGTGGAACCTTTTCGAGCTGCCCCCGGAAGCCCCTGCCCCCCGCCCTCTGTGCCCCCGGGCGGCGGAGTTTGGCTTGCCCCTTTGGCAACTCGGCATGGAAAGCTGGTGCTGGATCGATGACCACCGGCTCGCCTGCCTGTGGTTTGAGGCGGGTCAGCAGCATCTTGGCGTACTCGATCGCCGCACCGGGGACCTGCTCCCCGTACCGGCAGCCTTCGACCACTTCGATGGCCTCGCCAGCGATGGCACCCGTCTCGTCACCGTGGCGGCCGCGGCTAACGCTTTTCCCGCCCTGGTTGCGCTGAACCTGGAAGGTTCCGCCGAGGTGCTGCGCAGCAGCAGCGATCTGCCGGCGCCCGAGGGGGCCCTGGCGACCCCCGAACCCCTGACCTTCCCAACCCGGGATGGGGCGGTCGCCCATGGTTACTTCTACGCCCCGAAAAATGACGCCGTGCAGGCGCCCACCGCACCGCCCCCGCTGCTGGTCATTAGCCACGGCGGGCCGACGGCGGCCACCCACCCCGTGCTCAATCTCAAGGTGCAGTTCTGGACCAGCCGGGGCTTTGCCGTACTCGACGTGAATTATCGAGGCAGCACCGGCTACGGCCGAGCCTACCGGGACGCGCTGCAAGGCCAATGGGGCGCGCGCGACGTGGAGGACTGCGTCGATGGGGCGGAGGCCCTAGCCCAAGCCGGAAAGGTTGATGGGGACCGCATGGCCATTCGCGGGAGCTCCGCTGGGGGCCTGACCGTCCTGGGCGCGCTGGCCTTCCACGATTGCTTTCGCGCCGGCACCAGCCTCTACGGCGTCACCGATCTCGAGGCCCTGGCGACGGAAACGCATAAATTTGAGGCGCGCTATCTCGATCGCCTTGTGGGGCCTCTTCCCGAGGCCAAGGCCCGCTATCAAGCGCGGTCCCCTCGCCATCACGCGGCCGGCATCTCAGCTCCCGTCCTATTCCTCCAAGGCCTGGAAGATAAGATCGTGCCCCCTTCCCAGCCCGAAGCCATGATCGCCGCCATGACCGAGGCCCAGGTGCCCTCTGCCTATCTGACCTTCCCCGGGGAACAGCACGGCTTCCGCCAAGCAGAAACCCTTCGCACTGCGCTCCTTGCAGAGCTAAGCTTTTACGGTCGGGTATTCGGCTTTACCCCTGCCGACGCCACCCCGGCGCTCACCTTT
Source organism: Pseudomonadales bacterium (assembly GCA_016779325.1). Lineage (GTDB taxonomy): Bacteria > Pseudomonadota > Gammaproteobacteria > Pseudomonadales > Azotimanducaceae > Salivita. Next base: position 60,973 of record JADHNU010000002.1, on the reverse strand, counting down.
GCCTGTGAAGAGCGACTGCCAACGCCATGACGATCCCGCGCCTCCGCGAGGCCCATGTAGTGGTCCTAGAAGGCGGCCCCTCCGCCGAGGCCACCGTGTCTCGGAGCTCCGCCGCTGGGGTGCGCCAGGCTCTGGAGGGCGCGGTTGGGCGCGTCACGCCTCTCGAACTCGATGCCAAGCTGGCCAGCCATTTAGACGCGCTGGCCCCGGACGTGGTGTTCCCCGCGCTGCATGGGCCGCCCGGGGAAGACGGAACGGTACAAGGCCTCCTCGACTTGCTGGGCCTGCCCTACGTGGGCAGCGGGGTGGCAGCCAGCGTGACAGCCATGGATAAAGCCTTGGCGAAGCACTGCTTTCGCGCCGCAGGCCTGCCCGTTGCCCGAGATCTCGTCATTCCCGCGGGGACGGGGACGGACCAAGCTGCCACCTGGGTCCTGGACACCCTGGGCTGTGCGGTCGTGGTCAAACCCAGCCAACAAGGGTCAGCCCTGGGGGTTACCCTGGTCGATTCGGAGGCCGCCCTGGAGGCAGCCCTGACCCTCGCGCTGAGCTTTGGGGGCGCGGTGCTGGTGGAGGAACGCCTGACCGGAAGAGAGATGACCGCTGGCATTTTCGATCCCCATGGGCAGGAAGCCCTGGCCCTGCCGGTGATCGAAATCACAACGCCAGAGAACAGCTGGTATGACTTTGACCATCGCTACGCGCCGGGAGCCAGCGAGCATCTCGTGCCAGCGCCGCTCTCCGAGGGCCTTGGCCACGCGATTCAGGCGATTGCACGCAAGGCCCACGCCACCCTGGGCTGCCGCGACCTGTCCCGGGCAGACCTCATCTTGACGGAGGCAGGCCCCGTGCTCTTAGAAGTGAATACGCTACCGGGCATGACCCCCACGAGCCTCTATCCCGACGGCGCCGCAGCGGCGGGCCTGCCCTTCCCCCAGCTTGCCCGCAGCCTCGTGCAAAGCGCCTTGAGTCGGGGGCCTCGACGTTTCTAGCGCGCCTAGGGGTCCGTTGGCTCAAAAAGCCAGCTCCGGTGCGCGGGTCGTCCCCGCGCGCAGTCTTCGTCCAGCGTCTGCTTCGTCTTTTCCGTGCAACGCCATTGCGGCGCTTCGAAGGTCATTTGAAAGCGGCGCGCGTGCGTCACAAAGAAAAGCACACCGCCCGGCGCTAAACGGGCGAGGGCCTGGGAAATCAAGGCGCCGTGATCTCGCTGCAGGTCAAGATCCCCATCCATGCGCGCCGAATTGGAGAAGGTAGGCGGATCAAGAAGAATTACATCAAAACCCGTCTCCTCGGGACGTTCTGGCGGCGTCGTAAGCCACTCGCGCACATCGGCCTGCACCAAACCGTGGCGTCGTCCGTCCAAGCCGTTGAGCGCAAAATTTTCCTGGGCCCACGCCAAATAGGTGCGCGATAAATCAACGGAAAGGGTGCGGTCGGCGCCAGCAAGCGCCGCCTGAACCGTGGCGGTTCCGGTATAGCAAAACAAGTTCAAAAAACGCGCCCCCGCGCCACCTTGGCGCTGGGCCCGAAGCTGCACCAGACGCAACAGCTCGCCCACGGCACGCCGCACACCGCGGGAATCGAGGTAAAGCCCCGTATCGAGGTAATCAGAAAGATTCACCCAGAAGCGGGCGTTCCCTTCCTGGACCTGACGGCGGTCTCGGGCGTGATCGAGCGTCGTGTACTGATCGGCCGGCGTTGTGGGGCGACGTTCGCGAAGATAGATCCGCGCTTCCCCGATACCGGTCGCCTCTGGCAACAGCGTCAAGGCGGCTTTTAAGCGTCGCTCTGCCAGCACGGGATCGATCGAGTCCGGCGCTTGATAGCTTTGAACACATAGCGCATCGCCGTAGTGATCCACGGTCAGCACGTACTCGGGGAGATCTCGATCGTAAAGACGATAGGCCGTCAATCGCTGCCGCCGCGCCCACCTTCCTAGATGCGCCAGGTTCTTCCGAAGGCGATTGGCAAACGCTTCCCCATGTTTCAGCGCCGCAGCAAACGCCGGATCGGAGAGATCTGCACCCGCGAAGGCCAGCGCCTCTGCGGAGGGCAGCTCGGCACCGGCCGACGTGGCCGCTGCCGCGGGCGTTTTCCCAATCAGGGCGAAGGCCTCGAGAGCACCATTGAGCAGCGGCGTCATCTGCACGTGCTCTATACCCAGCTTCTTTTGCAGTGCGCGGCCATCGGCTTCCTCATCGGCCGGGACGCCCACCAGGAGCGCAAGGGGCGTTCCAGGATGCGTCTTCTTTAACGCCCTCCCGACGGTGTCGAGGAGATCGGCGCCCGCCGCAAGCCGGGCCCCGTAGGGCGGGTTCGTCACAATGAGCGCCGGAGGCATGGTAAGGCCCTCATGCGCTTCCAAGCGCCCCGGGGCTAAATCAAGCGTGACCTGCTCGAGCTCCGCAAGCCCCGACGCCTCGAAGTGGGCCTGCGTACGATCAAGCTGCTCGGGATCGGCGTCACGCCCTACCAAGATAATCGGCTTAGGCGATGGCACGACGGCCTCGCGCAGGCCCTCCCACTGACCGGGATCAGCACCCGCCCAGGCGTCATGCCCACTACGCGCTTTGCTGAAACCAGGCGGAATACCCAGCGCCATCAAACCACCCTCCACGAGGAAGGTGCCTGCCCCGCACATGGGATCGAAGAGCGGCCCTTCAGGTTCATAACCCCAGCCACCGAGACGTAGAACCGCAGCCGCGAGATTCTCTTTCACGGGCGCCACCCCTGCAGCGCGGCGCCAACCACGGCGATGGAGGGCTCCGCCGCCAAGGGCAACAAACAGGTGGGCCTGCTCCCGGTGCAGCACCCCATGGAGTTGAAGCGCCGGGGGGCGTTGATCGAGTTCGGGGAGGGATCGACCTTCGTCGCGAAGCCGGTCGAAGATCCCATCTTTCACCCGAAGCGCGGAAAACCGCGTATGGCGAAGCTGGGCGCTCACGCCATCAAAACCAATGCCCAAGCTCTGCGGCGCATTAAGCCACTCGTGCCAAGGCAGCTGCCGGACGCCGGCGTAAAGCCCCTCGGAGGAAAGCGCCGGGAAGCGAACTAAGGGCCACAGGAGCCGGCTAGCAATTCGGCTGTGGAAACAAAACCGCTCCGCTTCCGACAAACTCCAGAGGGCGCGCCCGCCCCCAAAAAAGAGCCTTGCCTCGGGTAGCTCCAGGGCCGCGATCTCATTTTTGAGCAGCGGCTCAAGCCGCCGCGGACACCGAATGACCACCTCTGCCCGCCCCCGTCCAAGGGGGGAGAGCAGGGTTGGGCGTGGCCCTTTTGTGGTCGCGTTCATACGGTGCGCTTTCCTTGCGTTATAGCCATCGGCGCTGGCCCAGCGCCTTTTTATTCGGATTTGTTGTTCGACACGGTCGGCGAAAGCGCCTAGAACTTGAGGTCCCCCCTCGCGGATAGGAGCCGCTCATGAGAACACAGAAGCGCACTATGCAAACCCGTGCTTGGCACCGAGGCTATCGCGCTGGCGTTCGAGGACGACCGCGCACCCACTGCCCCGTCGGTGCCCTAAAAACCCAGGCGCTCTGGCTGGAAGGATGGCTATCCGGCGCAGAGGAGCGCGCCAATGGTACCCTCGCGCTGTTCGGTTTACACAAGCCGCGCTAGGGCTCATGCCGGGGCCAGGGCCTTCGCCACCCGGCGGACTAACCCTGGACCCTGGTAGATCAATCCCGAATAGATCTGCACAAGGTTGGCCCCCGCAGAAAGCATCGCTCGACCGCGCTCCGGGCTATCCACACCGCCGACGCCAATAAGGGGATAGGACGCCCCGAGATGCCCACGAAGCAACTGGATTACGGCGCAGGCGCGCTCAAAAACGGGATGCCCCGATAGCCCCCCAGCCTCTTCTCCGTGGCGGAGCCCAGCGACCGCTGCCCGCTCCAACGTCGTATTACATGCGATCAAGCCATCGACACCCCGAGCCACCGCTTGGTCAGCCAGCGCTTTCACATCATCGTCATGGAGATCCGGAGCGATCTTTAAAAGCAGGGGCGCCCGGCGGCCCTCGGCTTCCGCCAAGGTTGCCCTTAGGCGCTCCAGGGTCTTCAAAAGCGTGTCCAGCGCTTCGCCCTGCTGGAGATCCCTCAGCCCTGGGGTATTGGGAGAGGACAAATTCACTGTCACGTAATCCGCGTAGCGATGCACGGCCCGCAGCCCGTGCGCGTAATCCTCTGCCGCCTTCGCTGTCGGTGTCGCCTTATTCTTGCCAAGATTAACGCCAAGAACGCCGGGGTAGCGCCGACGCTGCAGGCGCCGGACAAACGCCTCAAGGCCTTTGTTATTAAATCCCATGCGGTTAATCAGCGCCTCCGCTTCCGGAAGGCGGAACATGCGCGGTTTGGGATTCCCCGGCTGAGCAAGCGGGGTCACCGTCCCGAGCTCTAGGAAGCCGAAGCCAAGGGCCCCGAGGGCTTCAAAGGCCCGGGCATCCTTATCCAGCCCCGCGGCTAAACCCACTCGATTCGGAAAGGTCAGGCCCAGGCAGCGCACGGGGTCGGCGACCGAAGCAGGCGCCAAGGTATCAAGCTGCAGGCGACTGGCTGCGGCCAGCAAACCCAAAGTGAGATCGTGGCTGAGCTCCGGATCCAGGCGAAAGAGCCAAGGACGAAGGGACGCGTACACGTTCGATTAGTCTCCAGCGAAAGGCGTTTGCGCAGTGTACCGGAGACGCGCCTCCATCGCCCCTTCCCTCACCGCGAGCTGGCTGCGTTAGACTGCGCAGCGTCTTTCATGTGCACTGCCGATAAGGGGAAGGGGCCATGGCCCAACGGGATGCCCTGCTGGCTCTGAAGAGCTGGCTTAACCAACGTATTTTGGGCCAGAGCGCCCTCGTGGACCGCCTGCTCATCGCGCTGCTTTCCGATGGCCACCTGCTGGTAGAAGGCGCCCCGGGGTTGGCGAAGACCCGAGCCATCAAGGATCTCGCCGCGGGCGTGGAGGGGAGCTTCCATCGCATTCAGTTCACGCCCGATTTGCTCCCCTCGGATGTCACCGGCACGGATATTTTCTCCCCCGAATCCGGGAAGTTTACCTTTCAGGAAGGGCCGATCTTCCATAACTTGGTGCTGGCCGACGAGATCAACCGGGCGCCGGCGAAGGTCCAGTCGGCCTTGCTCGAAGCCATGGCCGAGGGGCAGGTGAGCGTCGGGCGGCGAAGCTTCACCTTGCCGGAACTTTTCCTGGTCATGGCGACCCAAAACCCCATCGAGCAAGAGGGCACCTACCCACTTCCAGAAGCCCAGCTCGATCGCTTTTTGTTGAACGTGCTCGTCGGCTATCCCGACGCGGAAACGGAACTGCGCATCTTGTCCCTCGTCCGCGAAGAGGCTAAAGCGAAGCGCGAAGAGGCGGCGCCCGCGCCCCTTTCCCAGGCCGATTTGTTTGCGGCGCGGCAAGCCGTGCTCGGGCTGCACATGGATCCCGCCGTGGAGACCTACCTGGTCCAACTGATTCTGGCCACGCGGAACCCCGCCCCCTGGGGCGACGACCTCGCCAGCTGGATCGAATACGGGGCTTCGCCGCGGGGGACCCTAGCCCTCGACCGCTGCGCCCGGGCCCATGCCTGGCTGGCCGGACGAGACTTCGTGACCCCCGAAGACGTGCAGGCGCTCGTCCACGACGTCCTGCGTCACCGGGTGCTGATTTCCTTTGAGGCTCAGGCCCTGGGCATCACCACGGATCGGGTGCTCGACGAAATCCTTGCACGGGTGCCGGTCGCGTAATCGTGACCGACGCGATCGTCCCCGCTCCGACCCTGGCCCTTCGCGGCGCCGTTCCGGCCCTAAGGGAGCTTCTGGCGCTCCGGGCGGCTGCGGCGCGCCTCACCTGGGCGCCGCCGCGCACCGTGCGAGCGAGCGGCGCAGGGCTCCGAAGTTCCCGTTTTCGCGGCCGCGGCATCGACTTCGCGGAAACGCGCAGCTACCAGCCCGGGGACGACGTTCGGCACATCGACTGGCGCGTCACGGCGCGCACGGGGCGGCCCCACACCAAGGTCTTTCACGAGGAACGGGAGCGCCCCATCCTGCTGCTGGCAGATCTCGGCCCGGAGACGTTTTTTGGCACGCGGCAGCGGTTGAAGTCCCTCGCCATTGCGGAGCTGAGCGCCCTACTGCTTTGGCGGGCCTACGACGACGGCGATCGCGTCGGCGCCCTGCTCCGGGCCGCCACGGGCATCGAAGCGCACCGACCGAAAAAAACCCATCAAAGCGTGCTGCGCATCTTGGAGCGCCTCAGCCAGGGCTGCGCCAGCCTCGTCGCCCGCTACGGCGTGAGCCAGGAGCGCCGCTCGGCCGGCGCCCCGGCGCCCTCGTCGACGCCCACCCTCGCCGAAGCGCTGCGCGAACTGCTCGCCGTCGTGCGGCCCGGAACAACGGTTGTGGTGCTGAGCGATTTCGCCAGCTCGGAAGAGGACCTTGACGAGATCCTCAGCCTCCTGGGCCGGCTTGGCCGGAACGCCACGGTCCACGGCGTCCTGGTCAGCGACCCCTTCGAGCGCGAGACGCCCCCCGCGGGGCGCTATCCCCTGAGCGACGGCCTTCGACGCCGGGAACTCGACCTTCAAGGCCCCCGAGCGGGGAAAAGCTGGGCCCTTCGCTATGCCCAGCGGCGAGATCAGCTTCAGCGCCAGCTCCAAGGACAAGGGGGCCGCCTCCTGGAATGCGCCACGGACGGAGACTATCTCCGGGATCTGGGCCTATGGTTACGATGATCCCCCGTCGAACCGTTTGTAGGCTCGCCTTCGCCGCGCTCCTGGTTCTCCCGCCCCTTACCCAGGGGGCGCCGGCCCCGGGGGATCTCACGGTGCTCAATGGCCTAGCCGACATCCTGGAGCCGCCCGTGCCGGGCCCATGGCCCCCTAATGGGCTGGTGACCGCCCTGACGCTCCTGGCTGCGCTCCTCATGCTAGGGGTTGGACGCGCGCTACTGCTACGCCACCGGCGTCGGCGCCCCTATCGACACGCCCAGCAGGCGCTACGCGCCTGGGCCGCCCAAGCGCCAAGCCAGTCGGCCGCGGAAGCCGCCGCCGAGCTCACCGCTTTGCTCCGTCGCCTTGCGCTGCTGCGCTATCCCCGAGCCACGGTGGCGCCCCTCAGCGGCGACGCCTTCCTCACGTTCTTAGACCAAGCGCTTCCCGAGCCGGCGTTTTGCGTCGAACCGGCGGCGCGGGTCCTCGGCAGCGCGCGCTATGGGCCCGCCGCAGCGCACACGCCCCTGCCCCTAGACCACTTGGTGCAGCTGACGGAGCGCTGGCTACGAGCCCACCGAGACGGAGCGCCACGCCATGTTTGAGTTCGTCGCGCCCTACTGGGGACTGCTCGCGCCCCTTCCCTGGCTCCTGCGCCGCCTGCTTCCCGCCCGAAGTGTCCGGGACGCCGCCCTGCGCGTGCCCAGCTTGTCCCCCTTTGACCCGTTCCTAGAAACCCGCAGCGAAGGAGATCGGGGCCGGCGCCTTCGCCTACTCCTCCTCTGGGCGCTCTGGCTGGCTCTCCTAGCGGCCGCCGCCCGGCCGGAGCACTTCGGCGATCCGGTCAGCGTGCCCGTGACGGGGCGAGATCTCCTCCTGGCCGTGGATATCTCCGGCTCCATGAACCGGGAAGACATGATGGTTGCAGGACAACAGGCCACCCGCCTGATCGTGGTGAAGGCCGTCCTCGCGGAGTTCATCGAGCGCCGCCGGGGCGACCGTCTGGGCCTGATTCTTTTTGGCTCCGGCGCCTATCTTCAGGCGCCCCTGACCTTTGACCGCGGCACCGTGGATGAACTGCTCCAGGAAACCCCCCTGGGCATCGCCGGGGGCAAGACGGCCATTGGCGACGCCATCGGCCTCGCGGTGAAACACCTCCGCGATCGGCCCGCGGAAAACCGCGTGCTTATCCTGCTCACGGATGGCGCGAACAACGTAGGGGAAGTGGCCCCGGAAAAGGCCGCCGAGCTCGCCGCCCAGGCCGGCGTGCGCATCTACACCGTGGGCGTGGGTGCAGAGCTGATGGAGGCGCCAGGCTGGTTTGGCGGCGCCTTCGGGCGAGCGACTATGAACCCCTCTGCGGACCTCGATGAAGCGACCCTCACGGCCATCGCGTCGGAGACCGGCGGGCGCTACTTTCGAGCCCGCAATACGGAGGAGCTCGCGGAAATCTACCGCACCCTCGATGCCCTTGAGCCCGTGCCGGCGCCCGATGAAGTGTTCCGTCCGGTTACCGCCCTGTTTTACTGGCCGCTCGCCCTGGCTCTCGTCCTGAGCGTGCTCCTGGCGGCAAGCCAGAGCCTAGCCTCCCGGGCTGGGGGGACGCGCGCATGAGCGTGCATTTCCTGCGTGTCGAGCTGCTCTGGTTGCTCCTCCCGCTGGCCCTCGGCGTAGTCCTGCTTCTTCGTCAGCGCCAGCGCACCGGGCGCTGGCATGCCCTGCTCGACCCGGGCCTAGCGCCCTTTCTTGTCGAGGGCCACGACCGCCCCCGAGGTCGAGGCCTGACCGCCGCCTTTGCCCTGGGCTGGCTCCTGGGGGTGGTCGCCTTAGCCGGCCCAAGCTTCGAACGGCAGCCCCAGCCCGTGGGCCAGGGGGACGACGCGCTCATCCTTGTTCTCGACCTTTCCCTCTCCATGTACGCAGAGGATCTTCCGCCCTCTCGGCTGGTGCGCGCCCGCCTGAAGATCGAAGACGTGCTAGCGGGGCGTGGGGATGGGCGCACGGCCTTGGTGGTGTACGCCGGGGATGCGCACACGGTTATCCCCCTCACCGATGACGGGCGGACTATTCTGAACCTGCTGCCGGCCCTCGAACCCAGCATCATGCCCGTGCTTGGCAGCCGCCTCGGCCCTGCCCTGGCCCTGGCAAGCGATTTACTGGACGCAGCCCCAGCAAGCGACGGCCGCATTTTGCTCCTCACCGATGGGCTCGCCGACGAACGCCCGGAAGAGGTCGCCCGGGCCAGCCGCTATCCCGTGTTTATCCTTGGCGTTGGGACGGCCAACGGCGCCCCCATTCCCCTTGAGCCCCTCGGGCGCCGGGGCGTTCTCGAGGAAGGGGGACGACCGGTCCGGGCCCGCCTCGATAGCGCGTCCCTCGGGCGTCTGGCCCGGGCCACGGGGGGCAGCTATGCCCCCTTCGACGCTGGCGGCGCCGACCTGGCCGCCCTTGGCGCAGCGGAGCAGGCCCTGAGCGACGTGGAAGCCAAGGATTCAGCCTTTGAGCTTTGGGTTGATGCGGGGCCCTGGCTTGTTTATCCCCTGCTCCTTCTGGCCCTACTGGCCTTCCAGCGCGGCCGCCTGGCGGGGCTGGTGCTGGCCGCCGGCCTCCTCAGCACCCTGCCAAGCGGCCCAACCTTGGCCGCCGACGCCCCCTGGTATCTGAATGCCGATCAAGCTGGGGTTCGTGCGCTCCGTCGCGGCGAACCCGACGCAGCGCTCGGCACGCTCGAGGATCCGCGCTGGCGAGCGACCGCGCTCTATCGCAACAAGGAATTCGACGCCGCCGCTAGCGCTTTTGCCGCCTTCGACGACGTCGCCGGGCACTACAATCGGGGCAACGCCCTGGCGAAGGGCGGGCACTATGAAGCGGCCCTGGGGGCCTACGACGTGGCCCTCGCCCGAGCGCCGGAGTTCGAGGAGGCCGCTCGCAATCGCGCGCTTGTGGCTGAACTTCTAGAAAAAGCCAAGGCTGCGGCTCAGAACGAGCAGGGCAAGCAAAAAGATCAACCGGAAGCTGGGGACAGCGACGCCGAAGCGGGCAACAACGGCCAGGAGCAGGGGCAGGACGCTCCGCCAGAGGAACCGGGGGACAGCGGCGAGGGCGACGAAGCGCAACCGGGGGATGACGCCACCGATGGCGCTCAGGAAGACACCCCGGCCGCGGCAGAAACCCCCGGGGAACAGACGGCCCAGGCCGCGCAAGCGGAAGAGGAGGCGGAACAGGCCCTGGAGCAATGGCTCCGGCGCGTGCCCGATGAGCCCGGCGCCCTCCTGAAGCGAAAGTTCCGCTACGAGACGGAACGGCGCTATCGCCAGGGGCTCCCCCGGGCCTCGGAAACGGAGCAACCCTGGTGATTCGCCCTCTCGTCGCCTTCACCCTCGCCCTGCTCCTCGGCGCCGCCAGCCCAAGCTTTGGCGCCCTGACGGCACAGACCGATCGGGGCGTCATCGATGAAAACGACGTCCTCCGGCTGACGCTTCGCATCGATGAGCAGGTGTTTATCGGGGAGCCGGACTTTTCGCCCCTGGAACAAGACTTCGTCATCATGGGGCAGCAGCGCGCGAGCCAATTTACCTTGGTGAATGGGCAAACGGAATCGGAGACCACCTGGACCTTGACGCTTCAGCCCAAGCGCCGGGGCACGCTGCAAATCCCCGCCCTCGAATTCAAGGGACAAAGCAGCGAACCCCTGCGGGTCCGGGTGACGGCCCCCTCGGCGGAGGCCCAGGAAGCGCTCCGAGCCCTGGTGTTCATGGAAAGTACGGTCAGCGCGAACTCCGCCTACGTGCAAGAGCAGCTGACGCTCACCGCGACCCTTTGGTACGCCGCGGGGGCCGTGCTTTTTGGCGACTTCCCCCCGCCCCCGCGCATTCCCGACGTACTGGTTCATCCCCTGGGCGACGCCGAACCGGGGCGGGAAGAACGCGACGGACGGCGCTATAACACCATCACCCAGCGCTATGCGCTGATTCCGCAGCGGAGCGGTTTGCTTCGGCTGCCGCCGCAAAGCTTCTCCGGTGCCGTCCGCGTCCCCGAGGGTGGCCGGACCCGGAGAAAGAATCTGCGCGCTCAGACCCCGCGCCACGAGCTCACCATCAAACCCGTGCCGGCGAGCTGGCCCGACGGCTCCGCGTGGTTACCGGCCCGGGACCTCACCCTGACGGTAAGCTATGCCCCTGGCCTGGCGGACAGCGAGGTGGGCATCCCCACGGAACAACGAATCGTTCTCGAGGCCCTGGCCGTGGCTGCCTCAACCCTCCCGCCCCTCAGCGCGCCAAGCGGGCCGGGGCTGCGCAGCTATGACAGTCAGCGCACGCTCGAGGAAGCCCCGGAAGACCGCCCCACGGCCCGCTGGCTCCGGTCTCGGCAAACCCTGCGCACCCTGCTCATGCCCGAGGCTTCCGGGCCCCTCGAGATTCCCGCTCTGTCCCTGCCTTGGTGGGATACGCAGAGCGATTCCCTGCGCTACGCCACCCTGCCCGGGGAGCGCTTCCGGGCCCGCCCTGGCTCCGCAACGCCCCCCCCGCTCTCCAGGACGCAGGCCGGCCCCGAGCCCCGTTTCGGGAGTGATCGCGCAGCGCAGCCGCCGAGTGAACCAGAGGCCCTTATACCGGAAGACGCCAACGAGGCACCCCCGGCGCCTGCGCCCCTGGGCCCAAGCCCCACCCTTCTGGCCCTTGGGATTACGCTGCTGGGGATCCTGGGTGCGGTGCTTTTTGCGTGGCGACGGCGAGCCGCCGGCAAGGAGGACCGGCCGCCAACGGGCCCGGAGCCCAACGCGATCGCTGCGCTCCGCCAGGCGGTGCAGGCCCGGGACGGCCGCGCCGCCTATCAAGCCTTGCTGCGCTGGCAGCGCGAGGGCGGCACCGATACGGCGCCCGAGGCAGTGGTTCAGGACGCCATCGCCGCCCTATCCACCCTTGGACGCACCCTTTTCTGCGCAGGCGAGCAGGCCGGGGGCGTGGATACTGCCATCGACTTCAACGCCCTACGCCGGCTCAGCCAACGGCTGGGGCAACGCCCCCGCAAGGCGCGCACCCCCGCCCTACCCCCGCTCTACCCGGAAGGGTCCTAGGCGAGGGACTTCGACACCACCTCATACACGTCCGGCGAGCGAATCCGCTCCGCCAGCCGCTCAAGTTCCGCCTTCATCTGCGCCTGGGCCGCCGACGGGTAGCGCCGCCAACGCGTCAGAGGGGTTAGGAGCCGCGCGGCCACCTGGGGGTTCTGCTGATCGAGGGTTTCGATCCACTGCCCCAGGAAGCGATAGCCGGCCCCATCGGGACGATGGAAAGCCGTGGGATTTTGCCCGGCAAAGGCGCCTAAGAGCGCCCGCAGCTTGTTGGGATTACGCGCATCGAAGGCTTCGTGGGTGGTGAGCGCCTGTACCTGATCGAGGGTCGCCTCGCCGGGCACGAGGGCCTGCGTGCTCAGCCATTGATCCACCACCAGGGGTTGGTCACGGTAGCGCCCCAGGAAGGCCTCCAGCACCGGCGCCGCGGCTGCCACAGCCTCCTCTCGCCCGCTCCACAGCAAAGCGCGCAGCGCCGCCAGGCGATCGGTCATGTTGTCGGCCTGGTCATAGCGCGCCTGGGCGCGGCTGACCGCACCGGGCACGCCCGCGGCAAGTAGATAGGACAGGGCCAGGTTCATCAGCGATCGATGCGCGATGCCTTCGGCATCGGGCGCGTAGGGGCGAGGCCCATCGGCGTCGTACAGCGCCAGGAGCGCTGCCTGATGGGCCGCGCCGAGGGCCTTCCGGAGCGCGCTACGGGCCCCGTGAATCGCATGCACATCGACTACGGGGACGAGCTGAGCCAGAGCGTCTTCCCCGGGCAGGGTCATCATCGCCGCCAGCATGGCTTTGGCTTCCCCGTCATCCGGCGCAGTCTGAGCGGCCGCCACCAGGGCGCCGAAGGCTTCATTCAGCACCGGCGGCACCGGTGCTTCGGGGTTTTCCAAGCGCGCCAGCAGGACGCGCGTCATCAGCTGGTCCGCCGCATCCCAGCGGGCGAAACCATCGCTGTCGTGAACCATGAGGAAGGCGAGGTCCGCATCGCTCTGGGGCGCGGTGAGCTTTACCGGGGCCGAAAAGTCCCGCAACAGGGACAGCACGGGCGCCGTCTTTAGGCCCGAGATGGTTACCCGGTGCCGGGCTTCCCGCAGATGCAGCAGCACGCTACGCGCTTCGGGACGGGGGGTGGCTTCGGCGCCGTCGATGGCCAGCGCACCGGGCAGCAGGTCTTGGCCGTCCGCCCCCAGGAGCCCCAGCATAAGCGGAATATGCATGGGCGCCTTCGATAGCTGGCCCGGGGTGGCCGGCAGCCGTTGTTCAATCTCCAGGGTGAGCGTGCCCTCTGCGAAGTGGGCATCAATGACCAGCTCCGGCGTGCCCGCCTGGCTGTACCAAAGACGGAACTGGCTGAGGTCTTCCCCGCTGGCCGCTTCCATCGCGAGCACGAAGTCTTCGCAGGTCACGGCCTGCCCATCATGGCGTTCGAAGTAGAGGTCCGTGCCGGCGCGGAAGTGCTCCCCACCCAGCAGGGTGCGCATCATGCGCACCACTTCCGCACCCTTCTCGTACACCGTGAGGGTGTAGAAATTGGAGATCTCCAGGTAGCTATCGGGGCGCACGGGATGGGCCATGGGGCTCGCGTCTTCCGCGAACTGCGCGGTACGCAGGAAGCGCGCGTCTTCGATGCGCTTCACCGTGGGTGAGTTCTGGTCCGCCGAAAACTGGGCATCCCGAAGCACCGTAAATCCTTCCTTTAGGGAGAGCTGGAACCAATCCCGGCAGGTCACCCGGTTCCCAGACCAATTATGGAAGTACTCATGGGCCACCACGGCTTCCACGCGCTGGAAGCCAAGGTCCGTGGTGAACTCCGGCGTCGCCAGCACGCAAGAGGTGTTGAAGATGTTCAGCCCCTTGTTTTCCATGGCCCCCATGTTGAAGTCGTCGACGGCGACGATCATAAAAATATCGAGGTCGTACTCCCGCCCGTAGGTCTCTTCGTCCCAGCGCATGGAGCGCTTCAGCGCATCCATGGCGTAGTCCACCTGGCCAATGTTGTGGGGCTCGGTGTAGATGCGAAGCAGCACCGTGCGCCCCGAGGCCGTGACAAAATGGTCTTCGATCCACTGCAGGTCGCCGGCCACGAGGGCGAACAGGTAGGACGGCTTGGGGAAGGGATCTTCCCAGACTACCTCCTGACGCCCATCCTCGAGGGTGCGCCGGGAAAGCTCATTGCCGTTAGACAGCATGATTGGAAGCTGAGCGCCATCGCCGCGAATCGTCGTCCGATAGCGCGACAGCACGTCCGGGCGATCCAAGCTGTAGGTGATCCGGCGAAAGCCCTCCGCTTCACATTGCGTGCAGTACATGCCCCCGGAGCGGTAGAGCCCCTCCAACGCGGTATTTTTCTCTGGATAGATTCGGGTTCGCACGGTGACCACGCCGGACTGCGGCATGGCGGGAATCACCAGCGTGTCCCCCTCCAAGCGATATTCGTTATCCGTGAGGGCCACCCCGTCGAGGGCCACGGACAGCAGTTCCAGATCCTGCCCCAGGAGCTCGAGGGGCGCGGGGGCCTGCCCCGGAGCACGCTTGAGCGACAGCTGCGCCGTCACCTCCGTAACCCCTTCGCTCAGCTCAAAGGTGAGATCGGTGTGATCAAGCAGATAGGCCGGGGGCGCGTAGGCTTCCCGAAGCACGGCCTTGGGTTGGCCTTCCTTGTATGCCATGGGAAATCTCCTTTTAAGCGGGGGCTAGGCCGTGAACAGGGAAACCTGATGGGCCGTGTATTTGCGAATGTTGATGACGCCAGAACTCAGCAGCAGGTACTGCCCCTTGATGCCTTCAAGGGTGCCCTCGACGATGCCGAGCTTTTCCAGGGCCAGGGCCTTCACCTTGGCCGGATAGGCCAGCACGGGATAGTGGGCTGACCACCGCTCGGGGCCCGTGACACGCTGCACGGCGGCGAGGCCATGGGCTCCTTGCAGGGCGGCCAGTTCCGGAGCGCAGCGCTGCCAAAGGTCGTCTCGCGCCGCCAGCAGATCCACCGGCTCCGGCGGGCCCTTCAGCAAGCGCTGCCATTGGGTGCGATCGGCAACGTGGGCCTTCAGGATCACTTCCACGAGCCCCGCCAGATGCCGGGTTTGGGTACGCGCGAAGAGCACGGCCGCACTCGCGCCTTGATCGATCCAGCGCGTGGGTACCTGATTCACTCGGGTAATGCCCACCTTAAGGCCCGTGCTATTGGCCAGGTACACCAGATGATCAGTCATGCAGAACCGCTCGGCCCAGTCCGGCTCCCGGCAGGTCCCGGCGGCAAAATGGCATTTCTCCGGGCTGACAATGCAGCTGTCGCAGGCTGCCAGGCGCTGAAAGCAGGGATAGCAGTACCCCTGATTGAAGCTTTTGTTTGTTTTCCGGCCGCAGGCGGTGCAGAAAATGGCCTGCTCAAAGCGAAGCTGCAGGCGCGCCCCGAGCAAGGGATTGAGGGGTACGGTCTGCTCGCCTAGGGGCAAGGCGTAGGACACCGTGCCGTCGTCTTGGACCGAGGCGCGCATTTTTTCCAGCGGCCCCGCGCCCTGGGGCGCCAGGTTCAGATCACTCATGCCTCATCCATCCAGCGGAGCGCGGCCGGCGTTTCCGGTTCGCTACCACAGGCATCCTTCGGCGACGGCACATAGCCCGTGTGCTCTTCCGGGGGCAAATGCCGGTGTTCCCAGGCCAGAACGGCCTCCAGGCACAGGCCCCGCTGGTCTGCCGTCAGGCGGGTCCCATTTGGCCAGCGGCCAAGGGCCACGGCTTCCCGCAGCGCCTCAATGGTGCCCCGATCAAGCGTTTGCGCGGTTTGTACGAAATCCCCAGGAAAGGGCGATGCATCGGTCATGGGGAGCCTCCTAGAGGAATTTTGGCGAGGGAACGGACGCGAAAAAGCATAGCACGGTCCAGCGCTTAGACTCCGCTCGGGGTGCGGCGAGGCGGGCCTGGAAGGACCACGCGGAGCAGGCCCCAGAGCGCACCGGCGGCCAGACCGCCGAAGTGAGCCCCGTTAGCAATGGCCAAGCCAAAGGGCTCGGTCACGCCCGTGGCCAGAAGCGCAAGCAGGACCAGCAGGAGCCCAGGCAAAGCCGGCGGCAGGCGATAGGCCGGCCGCGGCCTTAAACGCTGCTGCACCATAAGATAGGCGAGCAGCCCATAGACGACGCCGGAAAGCCCCCCGAATAGAGGGTGTTCACCGACCCCATACTGAAGCACGGCCGCACAGGGCGCGACGAAGAGAAAGAGCTCCAGCATGCGCAGACTGCCCTCCGCCCCCTCAATGCGTCGCCCAAACTCCCAAAGCCACAAACCAT
This sequence comes from Pseudomonadales bacterium, assembly GCA_016779325.1. Taxonomy (GTDB): domain Bacteria; phylum Pseudomonadota; class Gammaproteobacteria; order Pseudomonadales; family Azotimanducaceae; genus Salivita. The sequence goes on along the minus strand of JADHNU010000002.1, from coordinate 44,913 downwards.
TGAAGACCAAATGGAGCACGCTGAAATGGACGAAGGCCGGCGTCCACAGGCGCCAAAGGTGGCCCGCCGCTAGGCTCGCCTCAAGGCTGGGGTAGGAAATAAACGCGTCGTGGGGCGTAACGGGAACGATAAGAAGACACTGAAGCCAGGGTGTGAGCCCGCCTTCGGATAGGTCGAGAAAGGGATAGCTGAGCAGAGCGCAGAGCCCCAGGGCCACGGTGACAGGCGCCCCCCGGAGCGCTGCGAGGAATCCGATGCCCAGCCCCGCAGGCCAGAGCGCAGCCCCCGGCACCGGCGCCGCAGCCGGACGGCCCGGGCGAGCCTCTCCCCGTGCCCAAAGCGCTTGGACCCGGGGTCCATCGGCCGGGTCCTGCACCGCCAGGCACTGGGCGCCCCCCGCCTCATAGACCCGATAGGCGATACCCTCGAACCGGAGCTGATCGCAAAGACCCCGAAGATCGGCTTCCCTCGGCACGCGCAGGGCTTCCACCATGGCCATCGCTCTCTCGCTTAAGTACGGTACATTGTGGCGTTCTGCTTCGCCCATCGCTATCACTAAACCGGAAGAGCTATGCACAGCGTCGATCACGAAGTCATGGAAGCCCTTCTGACCTGGCTCCGGGCGGGCAAGGCCGTGCACCTGGCGACGGTGCTCCAGAGCTATGGCTCCTCGCCGCGCCCCCCCGGTTCCCTGCTCGTGGTGGGCCCGGACGGGGCCACCGTCGGGTCCCTCTCCGGCGGCTGCGTGGAAGACGCGCTCATTGAAGACCTCACCCTTGGGCGGCGGGTCCTGACCCAGCCCGAGCGCTTAGATTTTGGCCTCACGGAAGAGGATACGGCGCAGCTCGGGCTGCCCTGCGGCGGCCATTTGCAAATCCTGTTGGAACCCCTCGCCCCGACGCCCCAAGTCATCGAGGGCTTTGAAACCCTGCTCGCGGCGCTTCAAGCCCGGCAAATCGTCCTCCGGGAAATCACCCTGGACGCACCGGGGGCCTTCACCGTAACCGCTCCCGCATCAACGGGCCCCATCCTTGAGCTCCCAGGCGACGACGGCGCCAGTCCCCTCCGGCACCGCTACGGCCCGGGCTGGCAGCTGTTCGTCATCGGGGCCGGCATGGTGTCGCGCTATCTTGCGGAGATGGCCCAGGCCCTGGATTTTCGGGTGACGGTGTGTGATCCCCGGCAGCCCATGCTCGATAACTGGCACGTCGCTGGGGTTCGCGCCCTGTGCCAAATGCCCGACGATGCCATCCGCGCCGAGGCCTCCGATGCACGTACGGCCATTGTTGCCCTCACCCACGATCCCCGCATCGACGACATGGGCTTGATGGAGGCCCTCGAAACCAACGCCTTCTATGTGGGCGCCATGGGCTCGAGCCGCACCAGTGCATCCCGGCGAGCGCGCCTTGCCGAACTGGCGGTGCCCGAGGCGGCCCTCGCCAAACTTCACGCCCCCGTGGGCCTACCCATTGGCAGTAAAACGCCGCCGGAAATTGCCATCGCGATCCTCGCGGAACTGATTCAAGCGCGCCGCCAAGCCGCCTCCCAGACCCCATGATTCAGCGGCTGATCCTCGCCGCCGGCGCTGGCCGACGCTTTGGAGCCGATAAGCGCCTCGCGCGCTTGCCCGACGGATCCACCCTACTCGAAGCGACTCTCACCTGCTTCTGCCCGGCCACGCCCAAGCCCCTTGTGGTGCTACGGCCCGGGGAGGCCGCCCCCGAGGCCTATGCGCGCCAGGTAGTGGTCGTGCCTTCGCCCCAATGGGAAGCGGGCCAGGGCCACTCCCTCGCCGCGGGGGCGGGCGCTTGGGATCCCACCGATGCACCCTGGCTTATGATCGCCCTAGGCGATATGCCCTTTATCGCACCCGCCACGCTCCAAGCCCTCGAAGCGGCCTGCCAGGGCTGGACCGGGGAGACGGGCCCCGCGCCCCTCATCGCCCCCACCTTTCAGGGTCGCCGCGGCCATCCCGTGTTGGTTCCGGCTCGCCTTCGGTCCGAGGCCCTCGCGCTGAGCGGCGACGAGGGGCTGCGAAAACTTTTTGCAAAGGAACCGGTTTTGACCGTACCCCGGGAAGACCCGGGGGTATGCCGCGATGTCGACCGTCCCGAGGATCTCAAAGGCTAGGCAGCCCTTCCCTCCCCACGGCATAGTGGGGGCCTCCTTACCACCAAGCGGGAGCCGCTCATGACTCACCTGCGCATCCTTTCTGCCCTGGCCCCGGCGATTGTCGCCCTGGCCCTGAGCGCTCCGAGCGCCGCGGACCCTAAAGCGGCCCTCCTCCAGGACCTGAACGCCCAGCAGGCCAGCCTCGGCGCCGTGGCCATGACCATCTGGGATTTCGCCGAAGTGGGCTACCAGGAGGAAAAAAGTAGCGCCCTGCTCCAGCGCACCCTGCGCGAGGCGGGTTTTCGCGTGGAAGCGGGCGTCGCGGGCATGCCCACGGCCTTCGTTGCCGAGTACGGCGCCGGTGGTCCCGTCCTTGGGATCCTCGCGGAATTCGACGCCCTGCCCGGGATCACGCAAACGGCCAGCCCCGAGCGCATGCTGCGCACGGATCGGCAAGCCGGTCACGCCTGTGGTCATCACCTGTTCGGCACCGGCTCCGTGGGCGCGGCCCTGGCCCTGAAGCGCCTCATGGCGGAAACGGGGCTGCCCGGCCGGCTGCGCGTGTATGGCACCCCGGCGGAGGAAGGGGGTTCGGGCAAGGTCTACATGGTGCGGGAGGGGCTGTTTGCGGACGCAGACGTCGTCCTGCATTGGCACGCCGCCGATCGCAACGCCGCCAACCCCGCCACCAGCCTCGCGAACAAATCGGCGCGGGTGCGCTTTTACGGACGTTCCGCCCACGCCGCCGCCGCCCCCGAGCGCGGCCGCTCCGCTCTGGACGGGGTGGAAGCCATGACCTTCATGATCAACCTTCTGCGTGAGCACGTGCCCGAGCGGACCCGCATGCACTACGTCATCACGGAAGGGGGTAAGGCGCCGAATGTGGTCCCGGATTTTGCCGAGCTCTACCTCTACGTCCGGCACCCAGACGCCGCGGAGCTTGCCGGCATTTGGGATCGGGTGCTGGCCACGGCCCAGGCCGCGGCCCTAGGGACGGGCACGGAGGTCGAGCTGGAGGTGATGCACGGCAATCACGCCCTATTGCCGAACGAAACCCTCGCCCGCGCCATGCACGGCAATCTCTCCACCGTTGGGGGCTACCGCTACAGCGAGGACGAGCTGGCTTTCGCCCTGACCATCGAAGAAAGCTTCGGCGACCGGCCCAGCGCCCTCGGCCTTGAACAGCAGGTGCTTCCCCTACGCTTCGACGGCGGTGCCGGCAGCACGGACGTAGGCGATGTCAGCTGGGTCGTGCCGACCACGGGGCTCCGCACGGCCACCTGGGTACCGGGCACCTCCGCCCACAGCTGGCAGGCCATTGCCGCCGGGGGCACGTCCATCGGGGTTAAGGGCATGATGGTGGCGGCCAAAACCCTCGCCCTAACCGGCTACGACCTCCTCACCGACGCGGCGCTGCGAGACGCGGCCAAGGCGGAGTTCCAGGAGCGCCGGGGCCCGAACTACCACTACGTACCCTTGCTCGGCGATCGTCCCCCGCCGCTCGATTATCGGGGCAAGGCCAACTAGGTAAACGGTAGAGCCCCATCGGCTGGCAAGGCATGATAGGGCTACCCACAGCAGGAGCGTTGCCATGGATCTTTATCTTTTTCTCGGGTTCCTCGTCCTCCTGGGCGTGTGGGCCGTCCTGATCTACAACCGGCTCATTGCGCTGAAGAACCGCTGCAGCAACGCTTTCGCGCAAATTGAGGTACAGCTCAAGCGGCGCTACGACCTCATTCCCAATTTGGTGGAATCGGCCAAGGCCGCCATGGCCCATGAGCGAGAAACCCTCGAAGCCGTAATCACCGCCCGAAACCAAGCTCAGGCCGGACTCGAGCAGGCAGCGGCGAACCCCGAAGACGGCGCCGCCCTCAGTGCGCTCAGCGCCGCCGAGGGGGTGCTGGGCAAGGCCCTCGGCCAGTTCCGGGTCACCCTCGAGGCGTACCCGGACCTGAAAACCAACCAAAACATGATGCAGCTGACGGAAACGCTTGAATCCACGGAAAATAAGGTGGCCTTCGCGCGCCAAGCCTTTAACGACCAGATCATGGCCTATAACACCTACCGGGCTGGCTTCCCCGCGGTCATTCTGGCGAACAACTTTGGCCACCCCCAGGACCTCGCCCTGTTGGAGTTCGAGGACAGCGCGGCAATCCAAGCGGCGCCAAAGCTTAGCTTCTAAGGCCCGTGGATTTTTTTGAAGCACAAGATTCCGCCCGCCGAAAAACGGGCGTTCTCGTTGCCCTCTTCGCCGGGGCCGTGATCTCCCTGGTGCTTTTGACCAACGGGGCCGTGGCAGCAGCTGTCGTGCTCGGCTCCGAGGGCCGGTGGTCCCTGGCCACCCTCCCAAACGAGCTATGGCTCACCATCAGCGCGGGTGTCGTCCTGGTCATCTTGGTCGGCAGCGGGGTGCAGGCCCTCCGCCTCCGGGCCGGCGGCGCGAGCGTCGCCATCGCGCTCGGCGGTGAACCCATCGCCGTGGACAGTACGGACCCCTTAGAGCGGCGCGCCCAAAACCTCGTGGAAGAAATGGCCCTGGCCGCCGGCATTCCCGTGCCCCCGCTCTACATCATCCCCGAGGCCAGCATTAACGCCTTTGCCGCCGGCTTTCAGATGAAAGACGCGGTGATCGGCCTCAACCGAGGCACCCTGGAAGCGCTCTCCCGGGACGAGCTCCAAGGGGTGATTGCCCACGAGTTCAGCCACATCGTGCATGGAGACATGGGCCTCAACCTTCGGCTCATGGCGCTCCTCCACGGCATTTTGATGGTGAGCGTGGCGGGCCGCGTGCTCATGCACTCGCACGGCGGTCACGGGCGACGACGCAACGACGCAGGGCAGGTGATCGCCCTCGGCGCTGCCCTGATGGTGATTGGCTACTGCGGGGTCTTTTTTGGTCGCCTGATCAAGGCGTCCATCAGCCGCCAGCGGGAATTTCTTGCGGACGCCGCGGCGGTCCAGTTCACTCGCAATCCCGAGGGCATCGGCCAGGCCCTTCAGCGCATCGGCGGAGCCCAGCAGGGGAGCCACATGACCGATGAGCGCGCTGAGGAGAGCAGCCACCTATTCTTCGGCCCGATCCGCGCCTTCAGCAGTCTTTTCCGCACCCATCCGCCCCTCGAGGCGCGCATTCGGGCGGTCCTGCCTGCTTGGGACGGGGCGTTTTTGCCCCCCCTAAGTCAGGGCCCGGCGGCGGCTGAACCCGTGCCCAGCGGGGCGCCCACCTCGAGCCCGAGGACGTCCCTCGCAGCCCTCGGTGCCACCCTAGTCCTGCGCGAGCTGGCGGGGCAGGCCGACCTTCCCGCCGCGCAAGCCCGCCTAGCTACCCTGGACGAAGGGCTGCGCGACGCCCTCCATGCCCCGGCGGAGGCCTGGAGCCTTGCCCTCGCCCTGCGCAGCGGCGCGCTGGCCCATGAAACCCTTGCCCTACCGGAAAGCCCCGCGGCGCGCTTCACCGTCCTACAACTCGCCCTGCCCACGCTGCGGGCCCAAAGCACCCAGACGCTCCTGGCGCAAGAGGAGATCCTTGAGCAGGCCTCCGCGCCGCCCAAGCAGTTTCTCTGCTGGCTTGTCGATGAGGCCCTCCGCCAGCTCTTCCAGGACACGCTTCGGGGGCCCCGGCGCAGCCCCGGCACAGCGATGCGCCTTCTGGACGCGGAGGACGCGCTCCAAGTGCTCTTCCGCTGCCTGGCGGCCGTGGGCGGCGGGGATGGGGAACAGCAGCGCCGCGCGATTGCCGCCGGGCGACGCCAGCTCGACCTGCCACCTCTTCCGGAAACGGCGAGCCTAAGCCCCGGGGACACCTTCGCCCTGCCCGACGATCTTACGGAAGCGGACTTTGACCGGGCCGTGGCGAAGCTCCGCACCTTCAAGCCCCAGGCCCTTGCCCAGGTGCTTCAGGCCTTCGTGAAGGTCATCGATGACGACGGGGTGCTGACGGAAGGGGAATACGCCCTGCTTCAGGGGCTGGCCCTGCTTCTCGACTGCCCGCTGCCGCCGCGCTTCGACCGCCCCTAGCTAGGATCGGGGCTGACGCGAAGGAGGTGGTTGGTCGCGCTCTGATGGATGAGGAGGCGGCCAGCTCGGTCGGCCCGCATGTGGCGCAGGATGCCGGCGTATACCCCCGAGGACGGAATCGGCCAGCTTTGGAAGGTCTCCGTCTGCGGGTCAAAGCGCACGAGGGGATCGGGCCGAACCCCCGACTCGTTGTACCAAACAATGCCGTCCACCACGACCAAGGCATAGGGGTGGGAAGCGGGCCCGCTGGGCGACGGCCACTCCTTGAAGCGCTGGGTTTTCGGGTTGTACTGGCCAAGGCGCCCGGCGCCTGAGTTCACGTACCAAACGGTGCCGTCGGCCGCGACATCCAGCCGCCGTACGTGGCTTTCCTGGTTCGGCAAGTCGACGCGCGTTTGTTCCAGCGTGTCCGGATCAATGCGATAAAGGCAGGGGCCTCCATTGCACGCCACCCAGGCTGCGCCATCGGGCGCAAACTTAATGCCATAGGGCCGGCTCTTGGGCCGATCCAGAACAATCAGATCGATCTGCCCCGTGGCGGGATCAAAGCGTCCCACGCGATTGCTCTGCTGCAGGGTAAACAGCAGTCGCCCCGCGGCATCAAACTCCCCCGTATGGGGATCCTTAGCTTCCGGATCCGGCATGGGAAACACTGCTATCGCACCCGTTTCGGGATCGAGCCGCTGGAGCGTGCCGTTCTTGTTCCCGAGGAGCCAGGGGGTACCGGAGGCATCAAGGGTGACGCTGTGGGGGTAGGTGCCCGCAGGCAGGGGGTACTCGCGCATTGCGCCCGTTTCGGGATCGAGCACTCCCGCGAGGTTACCCCACTGCCCAACCCACCAGATGCGCCCATCGGGCGCTTCGACGGGGTCGCGAGAACGCTGGCCCAGGGTCGGCACCTGCCACTGCTCGAAGGCAACATGGTGAGGCCCCGGGCGAAGCTGCGCGGCGCGGTGATCCCGAGGGGGAAAGACCTCCGCCAGGTACGTGGCCAGCTGCACACTTTCCGCTGCCGGCAGGGCCACCATGGTGCCGAAGAGCTTCGCCCAGGCCTCGGCGTCGTAGCCTGAACTCCGGGCGACCGTGGTCACGCTGTGGCAGGCCGTGCAAACGGCCTTAGCTAGGGCCTGGCCCTCCCCCGGCGGCCAGGCAGGCTCTGCAGCCTGCCCCACCGAGGCGTTGAGGCACCCCGCCAGTAAGAAAGCAGGAACACCATAGCGTGAGGCATTCCAAAGCATGACGGAGCCTCCTTCGCGCTTAGAGCGCGATGCAGATTTTGCCGAAGTGCTGCTGCGATTCCTGATGGCGGAAGGCCGCGGCCAACGCCTCTAGGGGGAAGGTCCGGTCAATCACGGGCTGGATGTTGCTGGCCTCGATGGCCGCGATCATGTCCCGCTGCTGCGCCCGACTCCCTACCGTAATGCCCTTCAGAGTGGCGTTTTTCCCAAAGAGGGCTGCCGTCGGCACATTGCCTTCAAAACCGGCGAGCACGCCGATGAGGGAAATATGCCCGCCTACGCGCACGGCGCTGATGGACTGGGGCAAGGTTCCGGCGCCGCCAATTTCCACCACCACGTCCACCCCACGGCCACCGGTGAGCTTAAGCGCCTCGCTCGCCCAGTCCGGGGTGGTTTTGTAGTTAATGGTTTCGTCTGCCCCGAGCGCCCGAAGCTTCTCCAGCTTGGCATCGGAGGAGGACGTGGAGATCACTCGGCAGCCCGCGGCCTTGGCAAATTGCAGGGCGAAAATGGAGACGCCTCCCGTACCCTGCGTAAGGATCACGTCACCAGGTTTGATGCGCGCTTCCACCATGAGGCCGCGCCAGGCCGTCAGCGCAGCACAGGGCAAGGTAGCGGCTTGCTCTGCGGTGTAGCCCTTCGGCATGCCCGTGAACATGCTCGCCGGCATGGTGACCGTTTGCGCCGCAAAACCATCCGCGTGGTCGCCCGGTACGCCAATCAATTTTGGCAGCTCGGCGTCGCCGTCCTGCCAAGCGGGGAAGAAGCAGCCCAGCACGGAATCGCCCACGGCAAAATCCCGCACGCCCTCGCCCACGGCCGTGACCACCCCAGCTCCATCGGACATGGGGATGCGGCCTTCCTCCACGGGCAACATGCCAGCGACCACGGCATAGTCATGGAAGTTCAGGCTCGAGGCCTTCACGGACACCTGAATCTCGCCAGCGCCCGGGGCCCGCGCCTCGATCTCGGCGAGGGCTAAATTATCGAGACCGCCGGGACGAGCCAGTTTCATTGCCTTCATGCTGCGTTACTCCTGTGCCAGAGAGCCAGGGCCGTTGACTTGAACGCCCTGCTGATTGAGATTAGTGAAAATGGCGGAGGATTCTTCATGACGCAAGCGAGTATGACACAGGCCCCTCAAGCAGCACGGGTTCCCGGGGACGCCGAGAGTTTTGTCGACGGCCCCCTACCCTCGGCCTACGACATCCCCCTGGAGGCGGTTAACCCCGCAAACCCCCGGCTCTTTGCCGAGAACGCCTGGCAGGAAACCTTCGAGCGCCTGCGCGCGGAAGACCCGGTCCACTTCAACGAAACCGAGCTCGCCGGCCGCTTCTGGTCCCTCACGCGCTACGAGGACATCAAGCAGGTCGACGTGGACTGGAAGAATTTCTCCTCCGCCAAAGGCATCGCCCTGGGCTTCCCCGTCGACGCCCCCCTCCCCGAGGGGGCGCTGAAGGTCAGTATGTTCATCGCCCAGGATCCCCCGGTGCACGACGTCCAGCGAAAGGCGGTAGCGGGCGTGGTGGCGCCCTCGAATCTGGCCAAGATGGAGTCGCTCATTCGCAGCCGCACGGCAGCGGTACTCGACAGTCTGCCGGAGAACACGCCCTTCGATTGGGTGGACACCGTGTCCATCGAGCTCACCACCATGATGCTTGCGACCCTCTTCGATTTCCCCTTCGAACAACGTCGCAAGCTGACGCGCTGGTCCGACGTGGTCACGGCCGTGCCCGGCCGCGGCATCATCAATTCCGTGGAGGAGCGCCGCGACGAGCTCCTTCAGTGCCTGTCGGCCTTCACAGAGCTGTGGGAACTGCGTAAGCGGGAACCGGGGGACGATCTCGTCTCCATGCTGGCCCACGGCGAGGAAACGAAGGACATGCAGCCCATGGAGTTCCTGGGCAACCTCATGCTGCTCATCGTTGGAGGGAACGACACGACCCGGAACACGATGACCGGCAGCGTCTACGGCCTGAAAAAGTTCCCGGAGCAGTTCGCTAAGCTCAAGGCGGATCCCTCGCTGATTCCCAACATGGTGGCGGAAATCATCCGCTGGCAAACGCCCCTGTCCTACATGCGCCGCACGGCGAATGCGGACTGCGAACTGGGCGGGAAGCAGATTCGCAAGAACGACCAGATCCTTATGTGGTACGTGTCGGGGAACCGGGATCCCTCCATGTTCGAGAATCCCGACGCCATCGATATCACGCGACCGAATGCCCGGTCCCACCTGTCCTTCGGCTTTGGTCTGCATCGTTGCATGGGCAACCGCCTAGCCGAACTGCAGCTGCGCATTCTTTGGGAGGAAATCCTCGCCCGCTTCGAAGACATCGAAGTGCTCGAGGAGCCGGAGCGCACCTACTCCTCCTTCGTGAAGGGCTATACGCGTCTTCCGGTCCGGGTTCGACGTCGCTAAGCCCTTGAACACGGCAGTACCCACGCAGCAACGCGAGGGCCCCGGCGGGGCCCTCGTCCGTTGCGAAGGGCTGACTTTCCGCTGGCCGGATGCCGCCCAGGCCGTGCTCGAAAACGTCGATTTTCACCTTCAGCCAGGCGAGCGGGTGCTCCTCCGGGGCGCCAGCGGTGCGGGAAAAAGTACCTTCCTGAACCTCCTGGCGGGCATTTTGGTGCCCACGGCGGGCAGCCTAAGGGTCGCCGATTGCGATCTTGGCCGCGCAAGCACCCGATCCCGAGACCAGCTCCGGGCATCCGAGCTTGGGGTCATTTTCCAGCAGTTCAACCTGCTCCCCTTTCTTTCGGTTCTAGACAACGTGCTATTGCCCCTGCGTTTTTCCCGGCAGCGACGGGCACGGGCAAACGCGGAACCCGGCGGAGCGCGGGGCGCTGCCGCGCGGCTGCTCGAGGCGCTCGGCCTTCCCCTAGACGCGCTTGCTGGACGCACCGTGGCGCAGCTCTCCGTCGGCCAGCAACAGCGCGTGGCGGCGGCCCGGGCGCTACTTGGCCGCCCTCGCCTGGTCCTGGCCGACGAGCCTACCTCGGCCCTGGACCCGGAGAACCGGGACGCCTTTCTGAAGCAGCTCGAGGCCTTGCAGCAGGCGGAGGGCTGCGCCCTTTTGTGCGTCAGCCATGATCCGGCGCTTAGCCCCTTCTTCGACCGTACCCTCACCCTTGGCGTGGGCCCCGGCGCCCCTGGCCCATGATCAGCCTGCTCCGCCTTGCCAGCGCCAGCCTTTTTAGCCGGCGCCGCACGACCGGTCTCATGCTCTGCGCCCTCACCCTGTCCGCCAGCCTGCTCTTCGGCATAGAAAAGCTCCGGAGCGAGCTTCGCAGCGGCGCCTACGCGGCCCTCCAGGGCATCGACCTCATCGTGGGCGCCCGCACAGCGCCGGAACAGCTGCTCCTGGCCACGGTTTTCCAGTACGGGCAGCTGAGCACACCCCTACCCTGGAGCACAGTGGAAATGCTACGGCGCAAGCCCATGGTGCGCTACGCCATTCCCCTCGCCCTCGGCGATAGCGTTGCCGGCCTGCCGGCCGTCGGCACCACGGCGGCCTATTTCGACCACCTAGGGATGACGGACACCGGCGCGCTGGTCTTTCGCGCGGGGCGTCCCTTTGAAAGCGAGGAGGAAGTGGTACTCGGTTATCAGGCCAGCCAGCGCCTTGGGAAGGGTCTAGGAGACGCCCTGGTACTCAGCCACGGGGTGGGGCCCCAATCCTTTACGGACCACGACACCCATCCCCTGCACGTGGTGGGCATTCTTGCGCCCACGGGCACGCCGCTGGATCAGCGTATCCTCCTGAGCCTCGAGGCCCTCGCCGAAGCCCACGGCGGGCATGCCGAGGGCGGGTCCCCGGCCCCGGTCAGCGCCCTATTTCTTGGGCTTCAGCCGAAGGCGGCAGCCCTGGCCTTAGCCGCGCAGCTGAATCGACAAGGCAACCCCGCCCTCACGGCGGCCCTACCGGCCTTCACCCTGGCAGGGCTGCTGCGCTGGGTAGGCGGGGCGGAAACCGCCCTGCAAGTCATGGCTGCCTTCACTCTCCTGGTCGCCCTGGCCGGCATGCTCGCCATGATGCTGGCCAGTCTGGAAACGCGGCGCCGCGAACTGGCCGTCCTTCGGGCCCTGGGCGCCGGCTTCCCCACCCTTTTAGGCCTGCTGCTCCTGGAGTCCTTTCTCCTGGTTGGGATGGCCACAGCCCTAGGGCTTGGTCTCGTTCACGGCGGTCTGACCCTTGCCGCCCCTTGGCTGCAAGACCGCACAGGCCTTGCCCTCCAGAGCCTAGGCCCGGCACCGGGAGAAGGGCTTCTAGTCCTCGCTTTGCTTGCCGTGGCCGGGTTAGCGGGCCTTATTCCCGCGGCCCTCGGCGCGCGCCGCGCCCTCCAGGAGGGCCTAGCCCCCCCACCCTAGCAACGAACTTGCGGCGCCCGGCGCCTTGCCTCGGCCGAGCCCTTGGTCCTATTATGTAGCACCTATTACACAAAGAGTTGCCGCCATGCGCCCCTTCGACCTTCTGCTCCTTGCCCTTCTCCTGCCACTTTTGGCCTACACCACCCTTGTTGCGCAAGACCACGGGCTCGGCCTCATTCCCCTGTTTTTCGCGGCCATCGGGGAGCGCACCTGGCAAGGCCAGTTCAACTTTGATTTCCTCGGCTTCCTGATTCTCTCCGCCTGCTGGAGCGCGTGGCGCTTTGGCTATGGGCTAAAGGGCTGGAGCCTGGCCACCCTCGCCTTCTTCGGCGGAATCCCCTACCTCACCGTTACCTTACTTGTGCTGCGACGCACACACGGAACGAACTGGGCAGCCATCCTCTTGCCCCCCTCGGCCTCCGAAGGCTAAGCGCCGCACAAAAAAAACGGCGCCCCGGGGGGCGCCGTTTCGTTCCTACCGTAAAAACCGAGCTTAGAGATCGAAACGGTCTAAGCGCATGACCTTGGTCCAGGCGGCCAGGAAGTCGGCGACAAACTTTTCTTCGCCGTCGCGTGCGGCATAGACCTCGGCAATCGCCCGCAGCTCGGCGTGGGAGCCGAAAAGAAGATCCACCGGGGTGGCGGTCCACTTACGCTCACCGCTGGCCCGATCAATCCCCTCATAAACGCCCTCACCAGCAGGCTTCCACGCGGTCTCCATGGAGAGGAGGTTGCTGAAGAAGTCCGGCGTCAGCGTTCCCACCTGATCCGTCAGCAGGCCATGCTCAACCCCTCCGGCGTTTGCACCGAGGGCCCGCAGACCACCGACCAAAGCGGTCATTTCCGGCACCGTAAGCTGAAGCAGGTTTGCGCGGTCGATGAGCGCCAGAGTGGGCGACATCCACTCGTCTTCCCCGTAGAAGTTCCGGAAGCCATCGGACTTCGGTTCGAGAGCCGCGAAGGACTCCGCATCGGTCTGGGCGGCCGTGGCATCGGTGCGCCCCGGTGCGAAGGGGACGGTGACGCTGTGGCCCGCTGCCGCGGCGGCTTGCTCAATGGCGGCGGCGCCCCCGAGGACGATGACGTCCGCAAGAGACACTTGAGCCCCGCCGGCCTTGTTGAAGCGGGTCTGCACCCCTTCAAGCACCGACAACACCTTGGCGAGCTCCGCCGGCGAGTTCACTTCCCAGTCCTTCTGCGGCGCCAGGCGGATGCGGGCGCCGTTTGCGCCACCGCGCATGTCGGACCCGCGGAAGCTGGCTGCCGAACCCCAAGCCGCACGAACGAGTTCGGGTACGGAGAGCCCCGTGGCCAGAATTTCGCCCTTGAGGTCTTCCGCATCGTCGGCGGTGATGAGGGGGCCGGTGACCGAAGGCAGGGGGTCCTGCCAAAGCAGGGTTTCGCTGGGCACATCGCTGCCCACGTAGCGCGCCTGCGGCCCCATATCCCGGTGGGTCAACTTGAACCAGGCTTTGGCGAAGGCCAGCTCGAACTGCTCCGGATTCTCGAGGAAGCGGCGGGAGATCTTTTCATAGGCGGGATCGGCTTTCAGCGCCAGGTCCGTGGTGAACATGATAGGGGCATGGCTGACGCCTGCCAGGTGCGCGTCGGGCACGGTGCCCGCGGCCGCCTTACCCTTGGGCACCCATTGCGTCGCGCCTGCGGGGCTCTTGGTTTGCTCCCATTCATAGGCGAAGAGATTCGCCAAATACATCATGCTCCAGCGCGTAGGCGTGGCCGTCCAAGCGCCCTCAAGGCCACTGGTGATCGTGTCCTCGGCGTTACCCTTACCGCAGCTGTTTTGCCAGCCAAAGCCCTGGGCTTCCAGTTCTTCCCCCGCCGGCGCCGGGCCAAGGCAGCCTTCCGGGCTGCGCGCCCCGTGGGCCTTACCAAAGGTGTGCCCCCCGGCGATGAGTGCCACCGTCTCTTCATCGTTCATGGCCATACGGCCAAAGGTTTCGCGAATATCCTTCGCCGCCAGCAGCGGATCGGGCACGCCATTCGGGCCTTCCGGATTCACGTAAATCAGGCCCATCTGCACGGCCGCGAGCGGGTTATCCAGCTTACGCTCGCCCTGGTAGCGCTCATCGGCGAGCATTTCCGCTTCCGGCCCCCAATAAACAAGATCCGCTTCCCAATCGTCTTGCCGCCCCCCGGCAAAGCCAAAGGTTTTGAAGCCCATGGCCTCGAGGGAGACGTTCCCTGCCAGCACCATGAGGTCGGCCCAGGACAGGCTGCGGCCATACTTCTCCTTCACGGGCCAAAGTAGCCGGCGCGCCTTGTCGAGGTTGGTGTTGTCGGGCCAACTATTGAGCGGTTCAAAGCGCTGCTGTCCGCCCCCAGCGCCGCCCCGGCCATCGGCAATGCGGTAGGTGCCTGCGCTGTGCCAGGCCATGCGAATGAAGAAGGGACCGTAATGACCATAGTCCGCGGGCCACCAGGGCTGGGACTCGGTGAGCACGGCGCTGATGTCCGCCTTGACCTCCGCGAGATCCAGCTGAGCGAACGCGTCCGCGTAATCGAATTCACCGCCGAAGGGGTCGGATTCCACGCTGTGCTGGCGCAGGGGCGCGAGGTCGACGCGCTCGGGCCACCAGAATTGATTGGACTTGGGCACACCCATCGGTGCCGACGAAGCCGCCGCCGCGGTCACCGCGAGGGCCGTTGCCAAGGCTAGGGGTTTGAGGGTCATGATTCGTGCTCTCCATGGGGATGACGAAAGAATGGCGCGATGGATTAGAGCCCTTTTGATAGGTTTTATCAATCGATTGTACCGATCGCCACGATTGATGAACTTGATAGCTCCGGCCGTCTACGTTATTTTTACCCGGATAAAAATAAATGGAGAGGTCGATGTTCATCTTGTTCAAAGGCACGGAACCCCTCGGTGAAGGCAGCTTCGAGGCGCTGGCCACCCAGCGTTCGGCCCTGGCACCGGAGGCTCAGGGATCGGCGCTCATCCTTAGCCTCCGCACCGGCGACATCGCCTATGGTCCCGAGCCCGCGCCGCCTGCCCCCGCCGCCCCAGCGCCAACGCGAGGCCGGCCCAAGCTTGGCGTGGTCGCGGGGGAAGTCACGCTCCTGCCTCGGCACTGGGAATGGCTAAAGGCGCAACGGGGGGGCGCCTCCGCCACCCTGCGCCGTCTGATCGATGAGGCCCGGCGCGCAGGCCAGGGCGAAGCAGAGGCTCGAGCGCGCCAGGAACGGTGCTATCGCTTTATGACCCATCTTGGCGGCGACCTCCCCGGCTACGAAGACGCCCTCCGCGCCCTCTTTGCCGGCGATGAGGCGGGTTTCGAGGCCGCCCTCGGATCCTGGCCCGACGGCCTTCGCCGGTGGGTGCTCAAGCTCGCCCGGGCGCCCCTGGCGCCCACCGAGGCAGGCCTAGAAATAGGGTAAGCTCCGCCGGGCACGTAGGAAGGAGTCGGCGGTGCGCGCACATTCACTTTGGGACCTGACCGTGGGCTTCCGGGGCACCTTTACCCTGGCGGCCCTTTCCCTCTTGCTCGCAAGCGCGGCACTGCTTCTGGTCCCGCTACTGGGGACCTATGCTCTGGATGTTGCGCTTGCCGGGAGCCTCGCACCGGCCAGCACCCTCCTTGCGCCCCTCGCCAAAGGCTTTCCGGGCCACGAGGTGCTGGCCTATCTCCTTCTTTCCGCCGGAGCCCTGGTGGCGGTGACGGCCCTCGCCGGGGGCTTCCACTACCTTCGGGGCCGCTGGACCGCCCTGGCCTCCGAAGGGCTCATCCGCACGCTTCGGCTCACCCTTCACCATCAGCTTGAGCGCCTCCCCGCCCCCTGGCACGACGGCATGGATACGGGGGACCTGGTTCAGCGATGCTCGAGCGACGTGGAAACCCTTCGGGTGTTCTTCTCCAATGACGTGCTAGAGATTGCCCGCGCCCTGGCCCTGCTGCTGGCCTTGCTGCCCCTCATGTTTTGGCGCAATGCGAGCCTAGCTTGGCTGTCGCTCAGCCTCATGCCGCTTATTTTCCTTTTCGCGGTCCTCTTCTTTCGCCGGGTTAAAACGGTTTTTAAGGTCACCGATGAAGCGGAAGCCGCCATGACCTCGGCCTTGCAGGAAAACCTCACGGGCATTCGGGTGGTGCGGGCCTTTTCTCGCCAACCGGAAGAGCGCCAACGCTTTGCCGGCTTTAACAGCACCTTCCGGGATCACAACCGCCGCCTCATCGATCTCATGGGGCTGTATTGGTCCCTTAGCGACCTTTTGTGTCTCAGCCAAATCGGCCTTGTGCTCTTCGCCGGGGCCTATCAGCTTCAGCAGGGCACCTTAAGCGTGGGAGAGCTTTTCGCCTTTCTCACCTGGGTGAGCATGGTGATCTTCCCCCTACGGCAGTTCGGCCGCATCCTAACCGATGCGGGGAAGGCATCCGTCGCGCTAACCCGCCTAAAGGCCGTGCTCGAAGCCACCACGGAACGCAGCGCGCCTCGGGCGGAAGTCCCAACGACGCCAGCGCCCTCCGGCCCCCCCCTGGGGCTTCGGCTAGAGGGCCTCACCTTCACCTATCCCGGTGCTCGCACCCCAGCCCTTACGGACCTGTCCCTCACCGTCGAGCCCGGCCAGACCCTCGCGCTCCTGGGCGCCCCGGGGGCGGGAAAAACCACCCTTTTACGACTGCTTCTGCGCTACTACCCCATACCGGAGAGCAGCATCTTGGTCGGCGAAGCGGGTAAGCCCCTTCAGGCCTTAGAAACGCTGGAACTCCCTTCGCATCGGAGCGCTCTGGCCCTCGTCGCTCAGGACCCCTTCCTCTACGGCCGCTCCCTGGAAGCGAACCTGCGCGTGGGCGCCCCGGACGCCTCGGAAGGGGAGCTCTGGACGGCCCTCGAAGACGCGGCCCTTGCCAGCACCGTGCGCGCCTTACCCGAGGGCCTCGCCACCGCACTGGGGGAACGGGGCGTCACCCTGTCCGGAGGGCAGCGGCAACGCTTAGCGATCGCTCGTGCCCTCCTGCGTCGCCCTGCCCTCCTGCTGCTCGACGACGCGCTCTCGGCCGTGGACATCACCACGGAGGCTCACATCCTTGCGGCCCTGCGGGCACGAAAGGGGGAAAGTACGGTGATCTTGACGGCCCACCGCTTAAGCACGGTCCGCCACGCCGATCGCATCGGGTTGCTTGAGCACGGCCGGTTAGTGGCCTTGGGCACCCATGAAACGCTCTATGAATCCGCACCCGCCTATCGGGCTCTTGCCCAGCAGCAGGGGTTCGCCCCGTGAGCACGGACTACGACGACGCCCTGTACACGGATGATCAGCTGGCGGAACGCTTAGCCGGCGACCTCTGGCGTCAGCTGTGGGGCTATACCCGCCCCTACCGAGCCTGGGTCTGGGGCCTGTGCCTCTGCGCTGTGGTGGTGGCCCTGATGGATGTGGCCTTTCCCCTGATTACCCGGGAAGTGGTAGACGATCTGACCCATGGGGGTTTGGGCGCCGACCTCACCCCCTGGCTCTGGGCCTATGGCACCGCAACGGTCATCCTGGCCGGCGCCGTCGGGGCGTTTATTTTCCTGGGCGGTCGCCTGCGCACCCACATCAGCCACGATATCCGTCGCGACGCGTTCAATCAGCTGCAAGACCTGTCCTTCGCCTACTTCGACCGCCGTCCCGTGGGCTGGCTGATGGCGCGCATGACATCAGATTGCGAGCGCCTGTCAAACATTCTCGCCTGGGGCCTGCTCGACCTGGCCTGGGGCGCGACGGTGATGAGTGGCGCGTTGGTGGCTATGCTCCTCATGGCCCCCAATCTCACCGTAACCGTGGTCGCCGTGGTCCCCCTCCTTGCCCTGGCCAGCCTGCGCTTTCAGCAGCGCATCCTTTCCACGGCCCGAGACGTGCGCCGCTATAACGCGCAGCTGACGGCAAACTTCAATGAAACGGTGATGGGGGTCCAAACCACTCAGGCGTTTCAACGGGAAGCGGATAACCACAACCGCTTCCGCCAGCTGAGCGATGCCATGTATGGCGCCTCCGTGAAAAACCTACTTTACGGCGCCATTTATTTACCGGTGGTCCTGACCCTTGCCAGCCTCGCCCTCGGCGGCGCCCTCGCCCTTGGCGGTCTCGAGCTGTTCCTGGGCACCCTCACCGCGGGCACCGTGCTGGCCTTCCTAACCTACGCTCGCCACTTCTTCGAGCCCGTGGAGCAGCTCGCCCACTGGTTCGCGGAAATGCAGATGGCCCAGGCCTCCGCGGAGCGGGTGCTGTCCCTGGTGAACGCGGAGCCAGAGATTCGCGACAGCGAAGCGGTACGGGCGGGGGATCAAAATGCGGCGCTCCCGCCGCTGGAACGGATCGAAATCCGCGATCTGGCCTTTGCCTACGGAAGTGGCCCTCAAGTGCTTCGGGACATCCAGCTGACCCTTCGGCGCGGCACCTTAACCGCCCTTATCGGCCCCACGGGCGGCGGCAAAAGCACCCTCAGCGCCCTGCTGTGCCGCTTTTACGAACCCACCGGCGGGGGGATCTACGTCAACGGCCAGGAATACCGAACCCTTCCCCTCCGGGTCTGGCAAGAACGACTCGGGGTCGTGCTCCAAACGCCCCACCTCTTCTCCGGGTCCATTGGCGACAACCTGCGCTTTGCGCGCCCCGAAGCGTCCGACGCCGATCTCTGGCACGCCCTTGAAAAGAGCCAGGGCGCCGCCTTCGTCCGCGGGTTGCCGGAGGGCCTCGCCTTTCAAGTGGGGGAAGGCGGAAGCCGTTTATCGGCGGGGCAACGGCAGCTCCTTTCCCTCACCCGGGTTTTGCTGTGCGATGCCGAACTGGTAATTCTGGACGAAGCCACGGCCACCATTGATTCGGAAACGGAAGCCCTAATCACCCAGGCCCTTAAGGACATCCTGGCCGATCGCATCGCTGTAATCGTGGCCCATCGCCTTTCCACAATTCGCCACGCCGACCAGATCGCGGTGCTCGAAGGCAGTACGATTGTGGAACTTGGCAATCATGAGCAGCTCCTGGCGGAGGGGGGACGCTACGCCACCCTGCTTGCCCAGGGCCCAACGATCCCCAGCTAAGGAATGACCATGCAGCGCATCGTTTGCCACGCCTTCGGTCCCCCGGACACCCTAACGCTTGAAGACGCCCCCTGGCCGTCCCCCGGCCCCGGGCAAGTTTGCGTGCGGATAGAAGCCACAGGCCTGGGCTTCGTAGACGGTTTGCTAATTGCCGGGAAGTATCAAATTCAGCCACCGCTTCCCTACGTGCCGGGCAGCGAGTTCGCAGGCACGGTGGAGGCGCTCGGAGAGGGCGTGACGGACTTTGAGGTGGGCGATCGCGTGTATGGACTCGGGCAAGGCGCTCTGGCGGAAGCGGCCCTGGCGCCGGAAGTGAATCTCTTTCCCCTCCCCAAAGGCCTTCCCTTCAGCGTAGGGGCCAGCCTGCCCGTAAATACCTTTACCGCGCTCTATGGCTTTGAACAGTGCACCCAGTTGTCGCCCGGGGAGCGCGTGCTGATCCTCGGAGGGGGAGGCGGTGTGGGCACGGCCGCCATCGCCGTCGCGAAAGCACTGGGCGCCTGGGTCGTGGCCGGGGCATCCACCGATGCCAAAGCCGAAGCGGCGCGCCGCGCGGGGGCTGATGCCACGGTGAATCCCCGTGCGCCGAGCTTTCGAGAGGATTTAAAAGCCGTACTCCAAGGGGCGCCCCTGGACGTGGTTTACGACCCCGTGGGCGGCCCCTTCAGCGAACCCGCCCTACGCAGCCTGGGCCCCGGCGGCCGGCTCCTCGTGGTCGGCTTTGCGAGCGGCACGATCGCCAAAATTCCCTTGAACCTCACCCTACTCAAGCGCTGCAGCATCGTCGGTGTGGATTGGGGCGGCGCGATGCGGGCCGATGCCAGCCTCAATGGGCACCTGGCAACCCGCTGCGCGGAGCTCCTCGCCCGCGATGCCCTTATTCCAGCGCCCATCACAGCGCGGCCCTTTGAGGCCTATGTAAAGGCCCTGGAAGACCAGCTGGCCGGGACCATCGCCGGCAAGCTGGTGCTGACCCGAGACTAAACGCTGGAGGGGTTTGTCTCGAAGGCCTGAGCGTCGGCCTTCACCGGATCCCAGCTGCGCGCCGTGGTGGCCCAAAAGCTCGAGCTGATGGTCACCCAGTCGCTCTGCTCCAGGGTGCCCGCTTTCACAAACTTAAGCGCGTCCCTGCCCTCAAGGTAACTCAAGATTTGCGATCCGCAGGTGGGACAAAAGGCGCGGGTAACCCGACCGCCATCCGTGCCCGTCACCGTAAAGGTTTTAAGCTCCCCCGCCATTTCTAAGGTTTGGGTGGGCACCATAATGATCGTCGCCTTGCCGCTGCCGGTCATCTTTTGGCAATCGGTGCAATGGCAATGATGGGCGGAGACCACGGCCTCCCGGGGAAAGCTATAGCTAAACTGGCCGCAGAGGCAGCCGCCTTTTTCACTCATCCCTTGTTCTCCTCTTCGCTTGAGCGCGGGGATTCATCATAAACAACCCGAAAGCCAATGTGATTCGTTGGGAGCCCCGCTTCCTGGGCCTGCCGGGCCGAGGCACGGAAACGGTGGCAGTAGTTCTCCGCACACAGGTAGGAGCCCCCCTTAATGGTGTAGCGCACCTCTCCCGCCCCATCGCCGCGCTGTCCGTCGTAGGGGGTCATCGTCCATTCCCAGACGTTGCCAATCATGTCGTAGAGCTCAAAGGCATTGGGGGGAAAGCAGCCCCCGGGAGCGCGACTGAGAAAACCATCCTCCCCCGTGTTGGACACGGGGAAGGGCCCTTGCCAGGTATTGGCCCGGAGAACGCCATCGGGCGCCAGCGTTGGGCCCCACACGTAGCGCGTGGTGCTGCCCGCCCGGGCAGCAAACTCCCATTCCGTTTCCGTGGGCAAGCGCCCCCCGGCCCAGGCCGCGTAGGCCTGCGCATCGCGCTGGGAAACCTGCACCACGGGGAGCGACCCCTGCCCGGTCAAATCGCTGCCGGGTCCTTCCGGCTGTCGCCAGGAGGCCCCTTCAGCGAAACGCCACCAGCTAGGATTCGCCGGCGTGGGGTAAGTGAACACGGCCGCGCCGGGCACGCCGAAGCCAGGCTGGGTGCGCTCCGCATCGGTCACGTAGCCCGTGGCCGTGACGAAGCGCGCAAAATCGTCGTTGGTGACTTCCCGGGCGTCGATGAAGAAGCCCCCACTCGCCACGGGGCGCGCAGGCCGCTCCTCTGTATAGGCTTCGTCAGATCCCATCACGCCCGCGCCGGCGGGGATCCACCGCGGCGTCGGCGCCTCGGCCAGGCACTCGCCGGCATCGGCCGCTGGCGGCGGCGCACAGCCGCCAAGGGCAAGCAGTAAAAGACACGCGAAGGCGCTTCCCTGCTGTCGTGCTCCGGCCATCTTGCCCTGCCCCCCTGCCTTTCGCGTAAGCTCAAGGCAGAGCATAGGGGAAAAGGGGATCTTATGGGCTTTCCATCGCCGGAGCGCGTCACCACGCGCGGCGCCGACCTCGAGGTCTTTCGCGCCGGCACGGCCGGCGCCCCGGCCATCATCCTCTGCCATGGGTGGCCCGAACACGCCTACAGCTGGCGCCACCAAATTGCCCCGCTCGCCGCCGCCGGCTTCGAGGTCATCGTGCCCAACCAGCGCGGCTTTGGCGGAAGCAGCTGCCCGTCCGCCGTGGAAGCCTATGACATCGAGGCCCTGACCAGCGACCTCGAAGACCTTCTCCTTCATTTTGGCCATGAGAACGCCATTTTTGTAGGCCACGACTGGGGCGCCCTCGTGGTCTGGGCCATGGCCGTCTTGAAGCCGGAGCGGGTCCGCGCGGTCGCGAACCTCAGCGTGTCCTATTTGCGTCGGGGCCCGAAGCCTTGGATACCCTTCTGGCGCGAGATGCTTGGTCCGCAGCACTACATCGTGCATTTCAATGATGCCCCCGGGGAAGCCGATGCGTTTCTCGACGCTCACCGCACGAACTTCCTACGCAATATGTACCGCCGCGCCGAGGCGCCGCCCAGCCCGCCGGAAGCCAGCGACCTGCCGCCCCTCCTCGCAATGGCCCAGGCGCCCACCGCCCCGGGGGCCTCACTCATGAGCGACGAGGACCTTGCGGTCTTCGACCAGGCCTTTGCGCGCACGGGCTTCACCCCAGGCATCAATTGGTATCGCAACTTCGATCGCAACTGGGCCCGCCTCGACGGCGTCGCTGAGCATATCGCCGTGCCCACGCTCATGATTTGGGGCCATTACGACATGGTGCCGCCGCCGAGCGCCCTGGAAGAAATCGCACCCGACCTTGAGGTCCATGGCCTGCCCTGTGGGCACTGGATCCAACAGGAAGCACCGGAAGAAACCAACGCGCTGCTGCTGTCCTGGCTAAAAAAGCGCGACTTAACATCGCCGGCCCCACCTGGGCCGGCCTAGGGGAGGAACAACTATGCAGCGTTTAGAGGGGAAAACGGCCTTAATTACGGGGGCTGCCCGCGGCCTTGGGGCGCAGATTGCCACCCGCTTCGCGGAAGCGGGCGCCCGAGTGATTATCAATGATCTCAACCTGTCCGCGGCGAAGGCGACAGCGGACCGCCTCGGTGGCGAGGCCGTTGCCTGTGACGTCAGCGATTCCGCCTCCGTAGCCGCGATGTTTAAAACCGTGGACGGCATGACCGATCGCCTCGACATCCTCGTGAACAATGCGGGCATTAGCGGCATGGAGGGGGACAACAGCGCCCGCACCCGTATTGCCGAGATGGTGGAAAAGATTCAGGCCGGGGAAACGCCCGACGCGCCCCTGGGCGGGCTCTTCACGGAGGTCACGGACGAATCCTGGCATCGCATGATTGGCGTGCACTTGGACGGCACCTTCTTCTGCAGCCGCGAAGCCACGGCGCGAATGATGCACGCCGGGGGCAACATCCTGAATCTCAGCAGCATAATGGGCACCTTCGGACGCCCCGGCGGGCCCGCCTACTGCGCCGCCAAAGCGGGCATCCTGGGGCTGACGCGGGCGCTCGCTCACGAACTGGCCCCGTACCAAATTCGAGTTAACGCGATTGCTCCGGGATGGATCCATACAGACATGACCGACCCCCTCGCCCCCATGCATCCTATGCTGGAAGCACAAACGCCCCTCGGGCGCCTTGGCGAACCGGACGACATTGCCTTTGCCGCAGTCTATCTGGCCAGCGACGAAGCAAAGTTCGTCACTGGCCAGTGCCTGTCCCCGAACGGCGGCTGGTATATGAGCCAATAGGCCTTAGAACCGGTACTGAAGGGCGAGCCGCCCGTAGCGGGGCTCGCCCGTAGTGATGTTGTGGTCGTTGTGCGCCGCCGGAAAGTACTCCGTAGCCAGCAGGTTCTCGATGTTCAGCTGCAGGCTGAGCTTCTCATTCACCTCAAAGAACGCCGCCAGATCGACCCGGGTGAAGTCCGGAAGGGTCACGGCGTTGCTCAAGGAAGCAAACTGCTCGGCCTGATGGATAACGCCGACGCCGAAGCCGAAACGTTCGTTCACCGTAAAGCGGCTCCAGAGGGAAAGCATGTCCTCGGGCAGCTGAGCCAAGATCCGGTTGGCGCTTTGGCCATTGACGAACCGTCCCAGCTCTCGGCCATCGAGGTGGCTGTAGCCCGCGTTCACGGACCACCAGGGGGTGAGTTCCCCGTCCAACTGAAGCTCCCACCCGCGGGTTTTCGTACCCGTTAAGACGGAGCGCTCGGGATTCGACGGATCGACCGCCACGCCGTTTTCCCGCTCGATCTCAAAGGCGGCCAGGGCCAGGGCAAGCTGTTCCGTCGGCTGCCACTTCACCCCCAGCTCCCGATTTTCAAAAACCTCCGGGTCTAGGGCTTGCGCGTCCAGGGAGAGCGTCAGGAACTGATCTCCGGAGCGCGGCAGAAAGGATTCGCTGTAGCTTGCGTAGGCACTCACGGTCTCAAGGGGCTTAAGGATCAGCCCAAGCCGCGGGGAGAGTTCCGTGTCCTCAGCTTGGAGAGCAAAACCGCCCACCCGGTCCTCAACTTCAATGCTGAAGCGATCGACTCGCAGGCCCGCCACCACGATAAGGTGTTCGCCGAGGGCCACCTCGTCTTGAAAGAAGGCCGAGCTGAAGCGGACTTCCGAGGCGCGATCGCGCACCGGGTCCGTGAAGCCCATGGCCGGCACCGCCAGGGGATTGCGGAAGGCGAAGGTGACCTGGTCGTCTTCATTGACTTCAAAGCGCGCATCACGCCGCGCGTTTTCCGTTTCCTGAACGCCTTGCTCAGCCCCCGCAAGGATTGTGTGGCTCAGGGGCCCCGTGTCGAAGGTGCCCACGGCGTTCAGCTGAAAAAGCGTGTTTTGCCGATCCGTGCTGTCGGCGTACCCGTCCAGCGTGACGGTTTCGGCGAGGGCATCAAAGCCGATGGGGTACTGATTGCGGTAGTACTTGTTGTAGTCCGCGTATTGGAGCGTCGCGTTGACTCGCCAAGCCGCGCCAAAGCTCCGTTCTCCTCGAAGCCGCGCGATGTGGCCCCCAAAGGTCATGCGATTCACCGACGGATCGGCAAAGAAGGTATCTCGCTCCCCGCGCAGCGGCGCCCCGTTTAGGGCAGGCACGCCCCGGTCCACTACCCGGTCATCATCCAGCCACTCGTAGGACGCGTTCAGCAAAGTGCCGTCCGCCGTAACCCAGCTTAAGGTGGGATTCAGCGCCAGGCGCTCTCCGTCCTTAAAATCCCGATGGTTGCGCATATCGCTGTCCGCCATGGCATTGAGGCGAAAAG
Source organism: Pseudomonadales bacterium (assembly GCA_016779325.1). GTDB lineage: Bacteria > Pseudomonadota > Gammaproteobacteria > Pseudomonadales > Azotimanducaceae > Salivita. The sequence continues at coordinate 20,447 of JADHNU010000002.1, read as the reverse complement.
CGCCCTGCTTTCCAAGGGGGCGGTTGAGATCCACAGCGAGGCCGTCGGCCCCGAAGCTGTCGAAATTCGCCCCAAGGGTCGTGAAGGCTTCGCTCGCCGTCGGCACTTTGGACACCCGGTTAACCACGCCACCGCCGCCGCCCCGCCCAAAGAGCAGCGCATTCGCACCGCGCAAGATTTCCACGCGCTCTAAATTATAGAGCGGCCTGAAGTATTGGACGTCATCCCGGAGACCATCGAGGAAGAAGTCCGCGGTGGTGTTTTGGCCCCGAATGGTCAGCTGATCCCGATGGTCTTCGCCCTGGCCAACGCTCACCCCGGGGGTGTACTGCATGACATCCGCGACGCTCACATGCGCCTGTTCGCGCAGCTGCCGCCCATCCATAACGGAGACGGACTGGGGCACGTTGAGCAACATCGTCGGCGTCTTAACCCCTTCCGCCAGGGCCTGACCAAAGTACGCCCCCCGGACGACGATGGTTTCGAGGGGGGCCACATCCTCTTGCGCAAAACTGCTTGTGCTCATCATGGCCAGGGCCAGAGCGGAAAGGACCGCAGAACAGCGGGGGGGCATTGCGGACACGATGGGGCTCCTGTTGGTGTCAATCCACGGAGTCCATTTAAACGCTAATGCGAATGATTCGCAACACCTTTATCAGTCCGATTACCGCGCAAGCACCGCCTCCAGCGCCTCGAGCCGATCATCCGTCGCCGGGTGCGTCGACAGGTAGGCCGGGCCTTCCGCCCCGCCCCGGAGGGCCTTGAGGCGCGTGAGGGCCCGAGCGAGGGCGCGAGGATCCGCGCCCAAGGCCTGTAAGCGCTGCGCCGCGCCTGCGTCGGCCTCAAGTTCGAAATCCCGCGCATAGGCCAGCTCAAGAAGCGCCACGGGCACCAGGGAGAAAAAGGCGCCCAAATCCCCCGTCACCCAACTCCACAGCACCGCAAGGGTCGATAGCTGCAGGGCTTGGCGGAGTCCGTGGCGCGCCTCGGCGTGCACCAGTTCATGGGCAACAACGGCCTCGAGCTCATCATCTGGCAGGTTCTCTACCAGGAAGTCCGTCAAGACAATGGTGCCCCCGGGCAGGGTAAAGGCATTCGCCCCCATGCCCTCGGGCCCGCAGCGAAACAGCAGTTGGGTGCGCAGGGCGGGCGATGCGGTCTCGAGCATGGGCGCCAAGCGTTCGCGCAAAGCGGCCTGCTGCGGCGGCGCCACCTCAGACGCAGAAAAGACGCGTTGCTCAAGGCCCTCTAGGGTCGCCTGATCGATGCTATAGACCAGGGTAGCAGGCACGCGACGAACCACCTGCTCTGCGAGCCTCGGCACCACAAAGCTATAGACCAGCCAGAAACCTAAAAGCGTCGCCAACACGGCCAGGAGCGCATAGCGCGTTCTCCCCTCAAGGCGCGCCAACCAGGACTCCGCCTCCGCTGCGCCGCCAGCCGCCAGCCAACACGCGTGAAGGGCGTCGCCCTCAGCTTCGAAACGTCCCCCGTCGGGGAAGGTCAGGAACCCTGGGCTACCCCCTACTCCGGCCGTATACCCAGCGTCTTCCACCGCCACGGTTAAGATTTCACCGCCGGCCCCATGAAGTTGAAGGAAACCCGAGCCCTCCGCTGTCAGTTCAGCGGAATAGCTTCGACTGCCCGTGGCGAGATAGAGCCGTCCGGAAACGCCGCGGCTCAAAGCCCGAGCTCAAGATCAAAGGCTTCTCCCAGCTCTTCCCCCAAGGCCGAGCTCTGCGCCGCTTCGGCTGCCAGGAAACCATCGAGATCCCCTTGAACCCAAAGCCCCGTATGGCTGAGCCGGTAGCGAGCAAGGCGAATGCGCGCCCAGGGCAAGGCGAGGCCCAAGCTTAAGGCCACGGCCAGCGCGTTGGTAACCAGGATCCCAGCCAGGGCCCCCGTTTCTAGCCGGGCCTCGAAACGATGGGGGCCTAGGCGACTGGCCCCCAGCACCCGATTGAAGCTTTGGGCAGAGAAATGGGCGTAGGCCAGCAGCCCCGCGAGCGGCAGCAGGAGCGGCGCCAGCGCCGGCAGAATAAAGGCACCGAGGCCCCCAAGGGCAAACAGGGCCGACGCCTGCAGGGCGGGCCGGTAGAACGCAGCGCTCTCCAACTCACAGGCGAACTCCGTCAGGCCAAAGCGGGCATGCTCTACAAAGAAACGCTGTTGGCGCTGCAGCGCCAGGGGAAGAAGGGCCCCGAGGGTGGCAAAGCCCGCCGCAAACCAAAGGACATGGGCCTTAAAGGCCGGCCCGTAGGTGCCCGTGAAAGAAAAGCGCACGTTCCGAAACCGCGTATTCGCCAGGCGAAAGGCAAAAGATCGATTGATCAGCCAAGGCAGCGCAAAAACAAACAGCAATGGGGGCAATACGGACCAGGCCGTGGCCGATTGGGAAAGAACGCTATAGGCCACGAGCACGGCCACCGCAATGATGCGCCCCTTCAAAATGGCCATGGGCTCCGCCAGGTATTCAAAGCTGGATCCCGCTAGGCGCGTTTGCCCATAAAAGTAGCGATGGGTCCGCACCTTGGCCCAGGCGGAGTAGATCCCCAAGGTCAGCACGGACAGGCAGACGTTGACGACCCAGATACGAAAATAGGCGGCCGCCTCGCCCTGAAACTCAAGCGGCTGAAAAATTGCGCGGTCTTCCGTAGGTAAAGCGGCCTCGGCCATAGTGCTCTCCCCTCCCTGGCACACCCCTTGGAAACCCTAACGCAGGCGCCCCCTGCGAGCCAGGGCCGACGCCCTAAAGGCCCCGAAGAAATACCTCAAGGGCAACATTGCACGCATCAGGCGCTTCCTGCTGCACCCAATGGCCTATGTCAGGAATAAGCGTCGCCCCACGAAAGTCAGCGCAGCCAGCCCCAGGATCGGCGTAGAGGTCCATCCCCGGCAGGAAGTGACGGACGGCGTCGCGCTCGCCGCCGATAAAGCAGCTCGGTTGCGCGAGTAACTGGCCATGAACCGGTCGCAGTTGTTCGGCATCGAGTCGCTGAGCGCGATAGCGATTAAGCGGCCCACGGAAACCGCCTGCCCGGAAGGCGTCCCCATAGACGGCTAGGGCCTCGGCGGGCATCCAAGCTGGAAAGGGATCGGGACGCGCCAGGCCCTCAAGGAGCCCTACATCCTTAGGCTTAATTTGCAGCCAGCTCGCCAAGGGCGCGTCGCCGGAGAGCGCAAAATAGATGCGCGCCAACGCCGCTTCCGGATCGGCCTCGAGCTCCGCCTCAGCCACGTCCGGGGCCTGGAAATAATTCTGGTAGAAGAACCGCTCCGCGTAGATCGTCTCGGCTACCTCGATGAAGGGCACGGGCCCGGGCGGCGCGTAGGGCACGCTCAGCCCGGCGACAGCGCGAAAGCGCTCCGGATGCAATAGCGCGCTGTGATAGGCAATGGGCGCCCCCCAGTCGTGGCCGAAGAGAACAGCCGGCGCCGCCGAAAGCGCGGCCGCAACTCGAGCGACGTCCCCCGCCAGCGCGGTTAAGGTATAGGCTTCGATGGCCTCGGGTTTCGCGCTGGCGCCATAGCCGCGCACGTCTAGGGCCGCCACCGTATAGCCCCGGTCAGCGAAATACGCCATTTGATGGCGCCAGGAGTAGGCCAGCTCGGGCCAGCCGTGAACGCAAAGAATGAGCGGTCCCTCGCCGGCGACGGTCACGGCGAGGTTACCCGCTGCCCCCGCCACCTCCCGCTGTTGGGTCTTCATATCTCCTCCTCCTTTAACCAGTGCAGCGCATCGTGGCGCTGCACGCGCCCGGGCCTGAGCACTTCAAGATAGACCCCAAGGCAGCTTTCGCGCGCGCGCCGAAGCGTCGTCAGCACCGCGGGCTCGGCGGGCACGCCCCCAAAGCCCAAGGTGGTCATGATGCACCGGGGGCACCGCTTACTGACTTTTAGCACGGCCTCGCCCAGCTGGAACCGCCGCCCAAGCCAGTCCTCTTCCGGGAAACCCGCCCCAGTCCCGGAAAGAAGCAGATTCGGGCGGAACCGCCGGACCTCGCCGCCCCCGGGCACCATGGCCTCTAGGGCTTGAAGACTGGCCTCGGTCATCAGCAGCAGCGGGGCATCGTCGAAAAAGGGCGTCGTCGGGTTTGAGGCGTCCAGGGCCACCGCCTCCCCTAGCTGAGCGCTAAGCCAGGCCGCCAGGTCGGGATCGCGGCTGCCCCGGACCTGCCCATCGGGCGCTTCGAGCCGCACCCCGGGGGCAGGCGCCCCAGGGACCGGGGCGTCCTCGTAGCGCGCAGCAAAGGCCATAAGCGAGGGGTAGCGCTTCGCGCCCCGCACGGAGCCACCGCCTTCGGGACGGAGCGCCCAGCCCCGATCCCCCGGCAGGCCAGCCGGCCCAAGCCAAGCCGCCTCCAGAGACTCTCCGCCCATGCTTTTCACCGGATAGCGAAAAATCACGCTTAGGGTCGCCATTAGGGTTGGCTCGCCGGGAAGCGGATCGGCGCCCCGGGGGTGGCCTCAAGGCGAACCCGATCGTTCTCCAGCACCAATTCGCCGCCGACGAAGACATAGGCAAAGCCCGTCGCCGGCAGGCTGCCGTTCTCATAGGTTGCGTGGTCCGTCACCGTTTCCGGATCAAAGAGCACCAGATCCGCAATCGCGCCAACTTGGACCCGTCCCCGCTCCGCAAGGGCCTTAAGCCCCATGGCTTCGAAACGCTCGGCGGTCTCCGTACTGGCTTGCCGCAGCACGGGCATCAGCGGTAAGTCATGCTCCCGCGCAAGGCGCAGCGCCTTGGCGTAGGTGCCCGCGGCCCGGGGGTGCGCGTTAGGAAGCGCCTCCAAAGGCATAGCAAGAGGAAAGGGCTGGAGGGCCGGCAGGCCATCGCTCGCTAGGGTGGTGCCGGGTAACCCCAGCCAGTGGACCACCTCGGTCTCGGGCATCTTGTAGGAGATGATGATATGCGTCGGATCCCGCTGCCGAAGTGCGAGGAAAGCCTCCTGATCAAGAAAGCGCTTACTCTCCGGATCAAAGATCGTCTCTTCATAACGTCGGCCCAGCCGGCCGGTCCAATTTTCCGGTTCAAAGAACACCGCATTGATGGACGTCGATCCAGCGGCGTAGGGATAGATCTCCCCCCAAACGTTGTGTCCCCGGGCCTGCAGGGACCGCAGCAATGTATGAACCTGACGCCAGCCAGGGTTATTGAAGTGATTAATCATGGCCGGGGCCCCAAGGGCCACGGCGTTAGCCAAGATTTCCTGGGCGCCGTTGATTTCGTCCGTATTCGTCCCCGGCGTGCGGCGAAGATGTACGGAAAGCTGGCGCCCATAGCCCGCCGCCAGCGCTTGCACGGCGTAGAGCGCTTCCCCATCCACCCCAGGCATGTAGCCTAAGGTCGTGCCAATCCCGAGGGCACCTGCCTGCAGCCCATCCTCCAGCAGCGTTCGAATGGCCCGAGCCTCGCTCTCCGAGGCCGTCCCCCGACTCCAGCGCGGGGCGCGCCGGGTTGCGGCCGCCTCGGACGTGTCTCGGGCCCGCACCCCATCTAGAACGGCTGCGCGGGCCAATTCATGGCTCGAGGCGGTCCCGAAGTTAATCAGGGAGGTGCCAGCGCGTTCCGCGTACCAATCCGCCATCTCATCCCCAAGGGTGCCGAACTCCAGGTCCATAGCGGTGGTCACCCCGTTACGCAGGGCCAGGCGATAGTGGATCGGCAAGGTGCCGTGGTAGTGGGTATCGATAAAACCTGGGGCCAGCACGAGCCCGGAAGCCGCCACCGTGCGCCGGCCCTCGAGGGGGGCGTCTGTGATGGCTGCAATGCGATTCCCCGTCAACCCCACATTCGCCTGGGCGTCGAAGCCCGTTGCCGGATCCATCACCCGCGCGCCGCTCAGAACCCAATCGTAATGGGGTGCGCCTTGCACAGCGAAGGGCATTCCCCCTGCCATGATCCCCAGGGCACCCAAGCACCGCACACACCGCCTTAGAAATTCCTCCATAAGCGCCTCCTCCCCGCCAAAAAGCGGTTAATTCCCGAGCATGACGCTCGGTTTTTGTGCACACAACTCCCCAAAGTGGGGCATTTCGGTTTATGGCTGAGCGTACTATGCTCAGAAGCGAACATACCGATAAGTGGCGCCGCACGTCACAGATAGCAAAGGGGAACAGCATGAGCAATTTCACGGGCTTGAACCGTCGAACCTTTCTTCGGGGTGCGGGGCTCACCGCCCTCGCCGGGGCCAGCGGGGGCGTCGCCCTCGGTGGGAGCGGAGCGGCGCACGCCGCTGGCACGCACATTCCCATGAAAGGGAACCGCTACGATTTCGATACGGTCTACGATCGTCGGAACACCAATACGTCGCGCTGGGACGGCCCGTCTAGGAACTATCCCGACGGCGTCTTTAAGTACGGCATGGGCGTCGCCACCATGGATTTCGAGTGCGCGCCCTGCATTACGAATGCCCTTTCGGAGCGGATTGCGCACCACACCTGGGGTTACCTCGCCTCAACGGACGGGCTGCGCGACGGCATCCTACGCTGGAACGGTGAGCGTCACGGCCTCGATCTCGATCCGCGGGAAATGATCATTTCCGACGGGGTCTATCCGGGCATGATTGCTGCCCTCCGCTCCTTCGTGCCGCCGGAGAATAAAGCGCTCATCATGAGCCCGGCCTACTCCGGTTTCTACAGCATGGTCAAAGCGGCGCGCATCGGCTACGTCGATAGCCCGATGGTGCTGAAGAACGGCCGCTTCGAGATTGACTGGGTCGATCTTGAGAAAAAAATGACCCCCGATGTGCGGGTCCTCATCCTCTGCAATCCTCAAAACCCCACGGGTAACGTGTGGCGCGAGGAAGAGCTCCTCCGGCTAGGCCGACTGGCACTGGAGCACAACATTGTCGTGCTGGCCGACGAGATCCACGGCGATTTCGTGCGGGAAGGCCATCGCTATGTGCCCTTTGCGTCGCTGAAAGACAAAGCCGTGGTCGAGAACAGCATCACCTGCAACGCCATCAGCAAGACGTTCAACCTCGCAGGGATGAAGAACGCCTATTTCTACTCCAAGAGCCCCATTCTCCTCGAGCGGGTCAAACAGTTTCATCGGGCCGAAGTGTCCACCCTCGGGGTCGTTGCGAACGAGGCGGCCTATAACGAGGGGCAGGACTGGTTCAACCAGGCTCGGGATTACATCGACGGGACGCACACCCTGGTCGAGCAGACCATTAAGGCGAAGATGCCCCAGGTGGGCTACGTGCGGAACGAAGGCACGTTCATGACCTTCCTGAACTTTGGCAAAGTGATCAACGCGATGGATCCTAGTCAGCTTGCGCAGTACGGCAACAAAACCCGGGAGGAGAACTTCCAGGACTGGCTCACCTACAAGGCCGGCGTGTATATCAATGCAGGCTCCGCCTACGGAGAAGGGAGTGATGGCTACATGCGCATGAACATCGCCAGCGCCCGATCCGTGGTCTCTGGCGCCTTGGACGCCATTGCCGGGGCCATCAACAAGCTTTAAGGCCTAGCGCTACGAGCTAGCCTTAAGGATGCCAAGGCCCCGCCCCGCGGGGCCTTTTTTCTAGCGCACATTTTTATCCCGCCCCTCAAAACCTGACGGTGGGCCCGGCGGCCGCCCTCCCGGTCCCGGCGTGCCATGACGGTGGGGGCCGGGGCGAAGTAATAATGCGGCAACGGCGCGGCGATCCTCCGGAGAAAGCTCTGCCAGCACTTCGATGGCCCGTTCGTGCATCTGTTGCTGGTAGGCATTTGTGGCGCCCCGCAGGTCCGCAAGCGCTTCTAGGAGGCCCGGTCGGTCGAAAGGCTCCCGTCCAACGGCCGCCTCGACGGCCTCCCCTGCCTGGCGTAGCGCACGACGCTGCGCTCGCGTTTCCTGAAGATTTTCCCGAAGCCGGGGCATCACCTGGGCTCGTGCCTCCGGAGACAACGCGCGGAGCCCCCAGCTTAAGGGCGGTGGCCCCCGATCAAATCCCCCGCGCCAAGCATGGCCAAGCACCGCGCCCAGCACTAAAAGGTTCAGTCCAAGGGAAAGGACAAGAATCAAACGGGTTCTGGTCATGGGTAGTACCCCTCTCCGCCCGCTGCAAACACCCATTGCTCAGAGCTTTCCCAGTTCTCCCCGGCCCCTGGGGGGATCGCTGAACTCAAAGCGAACCCCAGCAGAACGGGCAAGGCCGCCAGCGCAGCAGGTCGCCAAAGGCCTAGCCAAAAGCCCCAGGTTGCTCCGCTGACGCCGCGCCGTCTTCGATCTCGAGCGGCAAGCGCCGCCGCCTGCGGAGGCAGGCTTGAAAGAAGGCGCTCCAAATCAGCCGCGGGGGTCACCGTGTAGCGATCAAGCCAGGCCTCTAGGCGCGCCCGCTCTTCAGCGGTTTCAGCGGGTTCTCTCATGAGCTTCCTCCAAGGATTTTCCCAGGGCGCGACGGGCCCGCACAATCAGCGATTCCACAGCCCTCAGGCCCAGGCCAAGCACCCGGGCAACCTCCTTCTGACTTAAGCCCTCGTAGTAGGAAAGCAGCAGGGCACTGCGCTGCCGCTCGGGCAAGCGCTGCAGGGCGCGCTGCACTTCCCGCACCTCGCTGAACTGCTCAAGGGCCGGATCTGAAATACCCTCTTGGCCTTCAAGGGATTCCAAACCCTGCCAGCGCCAGCCCTGCCGCTGCTGATCCAGAAAGCGATTCCGCGCAATACGATAGAGCCAAGTGCTGAGCCGGCCTCGCGCGGGATCAAAGCGGCGGGCCTCAAGCCAAAGCTGCAGCAGGGTGTCCTGGGCGAGGTCCTCGCCCAGGGCAGGGCGACCGCTCAATCGCGTGGCGAATTGTTCAAGCCGAGGAAGGTAGTGGGCCGCCAACTCAGCGAAAGCCTGCCGATCGCCCCGGGCCACCTGCCTAACCCGCTCACCCTCCTCCGCTTCGGTCCACACGCTGGCCTAGGAACCCTCATGCCAGGGTCCGCGTTGAGGACGCTCCTCAGGACCAAGGCGTCCATCGCCATCGCGATCTAGGCGGTCAAAAAGACTTTGGCGAACCTCCTCCGCCGTTAGCGCGTCGTCCCCGTTCAGGTCGCTGGCCTCGAAGAAAGCCCAGGCCCGTTCCGTTCGCCGACCCTTTCTACCGTCAAGCTGGGCCTCAAGCTCCGCGCGCGTGAGCACGCCGTCCCCATCCCGATCCGCATGCTGCAGCGGCCCCCGCGCTGGCAGGACAAACTCCACGGGGCTGATGTACCCATCGCCATCTACATCAAGGGCTGCCATCCGGTCCTCAGCCCCCTCCCGCCCGCCCCAGCGCTTTGCGTGGGGGCCTGCCTCTCGCTCCCCGGGGGGCGGCGGCAGCCGGAACTCTTCCCGGCTTAAGACCCCATCGCCGTTTTGGTCGAGGCGTTCAAATACGCGGTCTTCCACCGCCTTTGGGGCGGCGAGCGCTGCCGACGTGAGCAGGAGGCCTACGATCGCCGTCCCTCCCAGCCGCCAAATCCTGCCTTGATTTTGCGCGAGCTTCATGAGCCAAGCGCCTCTGTAGCCGTTCCCAGTTCAAAAACAGAAACCTGCGGGCGCATACCCTGGTGCTGAGCACGCTGTCCCCGATCCCCCCGATCGCCCTGGTGATCCCGGGCGCCGCGGTCGCTCCGATGTTCGCCACGTTCGCCACGTTCGCCGCGTTCGCCACGTTCGCCGCGTTCGCCACGACGCTCTCCCGCCTGGCCGGGGCCCGTGCCGGCTTCGTGGCGTTGCGCACCGCCGTGATGGCCCGGACCTGCACCCGGCGCCGCCACTACGCCGCCTGCGAGGACGCTGAGCCCCAGCACCACACCGATCACACCAAAGGTCCGCCTAAGCTTCGCTGTTCTATGCATGGCCAGTTACTCCCTGGACCGATTGCGCGGAAGCGAATCTTCCGCGCCTAGAACCTATACGGCCGGGGAGGTCGATTTCCGTCGTCGCCAAGGAAAAATTTTTACGTGCGCCCTTGCGGCGCAATCGGCGTGAAGGTCCCCACGGCCCCTTCGAGCAGGCCAGCCGCCTCGAAGCAAAGATCTTCGCGCCAGCGATCGGCGTATAGCTGCACGGCCACGGGGAGACCTTGTTCAACGCCCAGGGGCACGGGCATGGCGGGTAGCCCCAGGAGATTGCCCGGCGTCACAAAGCGCAGCCGGTTCAGGGTGGTATCAATGCCCGTAGCCGGGTCCAGATCGCTGCCGATGGGGAAGGGCCAATCGGTCCAGCCGGGACCAATCACTAGGGGCCAATCCTGGAAGAAGGCAGACCAGCGCTGACTCAAGCGATAGCGCTCGCGATGAATGACGTCCGGCGGCATAGCCGAAGCGGGATAGCGCTCCCCAAGCTGATGCAGCATCGCAGCCGCTTCTGGGCTCATGACCGCCTCCAGCATAGGCGCGCTAGGGAGCACATCCCCCATCAGGAGATGAGCCCAGACTTCATGCACCCTTTCCAGCTCCGGGGGAGGGGCGTAGCTTACTTCCCAGCCCGCCTGCTTGAGAATGTCGCCAGCCCGCTCTATGGCCACCACGAACGGCGCTGGCAGCGTCGCCCCAGGGACCTCGGTGACCAAAGCCACCCGCTTTGCCTTCACCGGCGGCCCCTCAAGGGCAGCGCTGACGCTGAAGGGATCGCGCGGATGCCAGCCGACCAGCACGTCGTAGGCGGCCTTCACGTCGGCCACGGTGCGCGCCATGGGTCCTTCGGAAATCATGAGGCCATAGGCAATGGTCTGCTCCGCGGGTACCAGGGACAGGGCCCAGGGGATGCGCCCCGGCGTGGCCTTGATGGACGTAATGCCACAACAGAAAGCCGGGTTGCGCAGCGATCCCCCAATATCATTGCCGAGCCCGAGAGGGGACATCCCGGTAGCTAGGGCGGCGCCCTCCCCTCCGCTACTCCCGCCCACGGCCACCGCGGGATTCCAGGGGTTATAGGTCCGCCCGCGGAGGGGATTTTCCGTATCAATACGAAGGCCCATTTCCGGCAGATTGGTCCGCGCCAGGGGGATGGCCCCAGCGGCCTTCATGCGTTCTACGGTGGGACCATCCACGGACGGGATGGCGTCCTTAAGCGCCGGCAGTCCCTGGGTGGTGGCGCTGCCCACGCAATCGATATTTTCCTTGATAGAAAATGGCACGCCGTGAAAGGCGCCGCGAGGGGCCGTGCGATCTGCCGCATCAGCGGCCGCCAAGGCCGACTCCGCCAGCACCACGGTCACTGCATTGACTTGGCTGTTCACGGCCTCGATGCGCTCAAGATGCGCCTCGACCACCTCCCGGCTGCTGACCTCCCGCTCATGGATCATGCGCGCCAAAGTGGTGGCGCTCTGGGACCAAAGGGGCTGACTCATGGGTTTCCTCCCGTTTTTTCCTCGACTGTACGGGAAATGAATTGCCCATGGGCAGCCCCCCCGGCGCCCCGTATGATGCGGGCTTTTTCAAAGGCCCCACGCCCGTGTCTTCCCCCTCTTCCCTAAGCCCTCGCGCTGTGGCGCTTTTTGCCCTGGCGGCGGGGGTGGTGACGGCCAACGCCTACTACGTGCACCCCATTATTGGTCGGGTGGCGGAAACCTTCGGCGTGAGCGCGGCCGAGATCGGTGCGGTCCCGGCGCTGAACCAGACCGCCCTCGCCCTGGGGGTTCTTTTCCTCCTCCCCTTGGGCGATTTCGTCAGCAACCGAAAACTCGTTTTGACCTGTCTAGGGGTCCAGCTGTGCGCGCTGATTACCATGGCAGTCGCCCAGGATTACGCCCTCTTCCTCGCGGCCAGTACGGTGCTGGGCTTCTTCACCTTGACCCCTTATCTGTTGCCTGCCTATGTCTCGAAACGGGTGGAGGCGGCTCAGCTCGGGCGGGCCACGGCAACGCTCACCACGGGCGTCGTGGCAGGGGTCCTGCTTTCAAGAACGGGTTCGGGGGTGATTGCCCAGTACGCGGGCTGGCGCGCAGTCTACGCCGTTGCCGCCTGCCTTATGGCCTGCGCCCTGATTATCCTGGCGTGGCGCTTAGAGGGACGAAGCCCGTCCGAACCCCAGCCCCGAACACCCTACGGCCGGATGATCCTCGCCTTAGGTCGCCTCGCCCTTAAGCACCCGCAGGTAATCCTCTCGGGGGCAATCCAGGGCCTGAGCTTCGCCATATTCCTACTGCTCTGGTTAGGCCTCGGCCTGCACCTCACGGGGCCGGCTTGGAATCTTGGGACCGATCTCGTCGGCGGGCTTTCGGCCCTCACGGCGCTCAATCTGTTTACCACGGCTCGTCTCGGGCGCTGGGCCGACGGCCTTGGCGCCGAGCGCGCCCGGCGGCGCCTCGCTTTGCTTCAATTTATTGGCGTGCTGACCCTGGCTCTGGTGCACTGGCATTGGCTGTGGGTAATTTTGCCGATCACCCTAACCTGCATTGCGGGCCCAGTGATCGACGTCACGGGACGCATGACTGCGCTGCGAGAGGACCCGGCCATCCGCACCCGCCTCATGACCCTCTACACCACCATCATGTTTCTTTTGGCAGGCCTCGGCAGCGCCCTTGGCACCAGCACCTATGCCCGCTTCGGCTGGAACGGCATCGTCCTTGCCGCTGCGGGCCTCTCTCTCCTGGTCCTTCTCGGGACCCAGCTCGGGCTTCGAAGCCAGGTCAACCAGAGCACCTAGGCCTTAAGCGTTGGCTGGGTGGCTGGTGACCGCAGCCGGTGGCTTGGAAAACTCCGGCGCCTCGCTTGCCAGCTGAGCCAGGGCGTAGTCTCGATCAGCCTGGCTAAAGGACCCGGTGGTCAGGCAGAACTCCACCAAATTGTCGTTCGGATCCTTGGTGTAGATGGAATGGCACCAGTTGTGATCGATCTCAAGCACGTCACAGCCCGCCGCCTGCCACTGCGCTCGCCGACGCTGAAGCTCCTCGGCGTCTTTAACATCGAAAGCAATGTGGTTGATATGGTCCGGCAAGCCTGCGGCCTTGGATAGGTTAGTCTCGAAACCATCGTCCACCCCAGGCATGTCGTGCATTTCCCAGAAGGCGATGAACTTCGAATCATCCTCCATGCGGTAAAAGAAGTGCTTCGCCCAGCCTCCCTCGGGCGAAGGCCCCACTTCGACCTTGACCAGCGTGAAGCCCATCACCGTTTCATAGAAGTGGTGAATGGCATTCATGTCCTTGGCCGCCAGGGCCAGATGGTGGTAACCCATGATTTTTCCTCCCGTGCTTGCTGTGGCTCCGAAGGTAGGCCACGGGCAACCGCAGCGCAACGCTCATACGCTATCTCAGTCCCGCGTTAATGCTGTCGAGGAAACGGGAGCCAGGGCAGAGTTCTTGCTCCGTCAGGCTGTTTAGGGGGCGGCGCGCCGTGCCGAGCACGTCGTGCAGCTCCTCACTATCGCGATCGATATACAAGAGCCCCGTTAGCACCTTGCCCTGGCTTTCATAGTGGGAGATCGCCTGGAGGGCAGACTGACGATCTTCGATGTCGTGGTCGCTGTCCTGCTTGGTCAGGCGCACCAGGGAGCCATCGTGCATGCGCACTTCGCAGGTGGTTCCGGAGGCGTAGCTCGCGGTGATCTCCTCCCGCACGGGCACGAAGTCGAGGGGCATGACCTCCTTCACGCTGCGGAAGTACTCGTAGCTTTTATAGGACCCGGCGTGGTTGTTGAAGGTCACGCAGGGGGAGATGACATCAAGCAAGGCGAAACCCCGATGGCTCAGGGCCGCCTTAATCAGCGGCACGAGCTGCTCCTTATCCCCAGAAAAACTCCGACCCACAAAGGTGGCGCCCACCTCGATGGCGAGCCTCGCCACATCCATGGGCGAGGAGACATTCCGATCGCCCTTCTTGTTCACAGACCCCGTATCCATAGTGGCGGAGTCCTGCCCCTTGGTAAGCCCGTAGCAACCGTTGTTCTCAACGATGTAAGTCATGTTCAAGTTCCGACGGGCGCCGTGGGCAAATTGGCCCAGGCCGATAGAGGCCGTGTCGCCATCCCCGGACACCCCCAAATAGACCAAATCGCGATTCGCCAAGTTGGCGCCGGTGGCCACGGAGGGCATGCGCCCATGGACAGAATTGAAGCTGTGAGAACCGGAAAGGAAGTAGGCCGGGGTTTTCGACGAACAGCCGATGCCCGAAAGCTTCGCCACCTTATGGGGCTCGATGTTCAACTGAAAACAGGCATCGACGATGGCGGCGCTAATGGAGTCGTGACCACAACCCGCGCAGAGGGTGGAGAGACCACCTTCGTAGTCTTGCCGGGTCCAACCCAATTCGTTGACCGGCGCCTTGGGGTGGCGAAAGCTGGGCTTTATATAGGTCATGCGGACACCTCCTGAGCCGAGGCCCGGCGCGTAATCGGAGTCACGTTGCCAAGGGTAATGAAGTTCCGAATCATGCCCGCGATCTTGCGGGCCGTGACGGGCAGTCCGTCGTATTCAAGAATGGGAATGAGTCGATCCTTCACGGACACGTTCGTCTCGTTCAGCAGTAAGCGACGCATCTGGCCGTCGCGATTCTGCTCGATGACGAAAATGCGGTCGTGATCGCGAAGGAACTGTTCGACCTCCTCGCTGAAGGGAAAGGCTCGGATACGCAGCGTATCGATGCAGATCCCCTCCTTCTCGAGGATCTCAATGGCCTCGTAGGCCGGCGAGGCCGTGGTGCCAAAGAAGACCGCGCCATTGCGCGTTTCCATCTCCGCCTGCTTGATCTTGGCTTCCGGCACGAGGGCTTTTGCCGTCTCGAACTTCTTCAGCAGCCGATCCATGTTGCGCACGTACGCCTGCCCGTCCTCCGTGTAGGCCGCGTACTCATCCCGGGAGGTTCCCCGGGTGAAGTAGGCGCCCTTACTCGGGTGCGCGCCGGGATAGGTACGGTAGGGGATGCCATCGCCATCGACGTCTAAGTAGCGTCCGAACCGCTCCGTCATGGCGTCCAACGCCTCAGCATCAAGCACCTTGCCGCGGTCGTAGCGATAGCTGTCATCGAATTCCAGCGGTGGCGACATCCATTCGTTCATGCCCAGGTCGAGGTCGCTCATGATGATCACGGGGGTTTGCAAACGCTCCGCCAGATCGAAGGCCTCTACGGTCATGCTGAAGCATTCCGCCGGCGTCGCCGGGAACAGCAGTACGTGTTTCGTGTCCCCGTGGGAGGCGTAGGCCGCCGCCAAAATATCGGACTGCTGCGTGCGTGTGGGCATCCCCGTAGAGGGGCCCGCACGCTGCACATCGATGAGCACAGACGGCACCTCGGCAAAGTAAGCGAGCCCAAGGAACTCGCTCATAAGGGAAACGCCCGGGCCGCTCGTCGCCGTAAAGGCCCGCGCCCCGTTCCAATTCGCCCCGATCACCATGCCCATGGCCGAGAGCTCATCTTCCGCTTGCACGATGGCGTAGTTCTTCTTGCCCGTGCCCGGATCGATGCGTAGCCGTCGGCAGTACTTATCGAAGGCATCAACCACGGATGTAGACGGCGTAATGGGGTACCAGGCCGCCACCGTTGCCCCCGCATAAACCGCACCAAGGGCCGCGGCGGTATTGCCATCCATCAGGATGTTGTCGAAATCCTCGATGTGCTTGGCCACCTTATGGCCCCGCTCAAGGCGGATGCTTAAGGGGCAATTGAAGTTCGCCTGGGCGTGCTGGTAGCCAAGTTCTAGGGCATAGATGTTGGGCGTAATGAGCCGCTCCTTACCCTTGAATTGATCACTCACCAGATCCTTCAAGATGGTGAAATCAATATTCAACAGTGCGGCAAGCGCGCCCACATAAATCACGTTCTTGAACAACAGCCGCTGCCGCGCATCGGTGTATTCCCGAAGGCAAATTTCCGTCAGGGGCAGGCCAATGTAGTGGATGTCGTCACGAATAAAGCGCGGCTCAAGGGGCTTGGTGGAGTCGTAGACAAAATAGCCTCCCGGCTCCACCCCCTCCACATCCTTGGCCATGCTCTGGGGATTCACGCAGACCATAATGTCCGTGCCGCCCCGACGGCCGAGATAGCCGTCCTGGCTTACCCGAACCTCGTACCAGGTGGGCATACCTTGAATATTCGACGGGAAGATATTCCGGGGACTGACGGGAATGCCCATGCGGAAAATGGCCTTCGCAAACATGCCGTTCGCGCTCGCCGAGCCCGTTCCGTTGACGTTTGCAAACTTGATTACGAAATCGTTTATCGCGTGCTTTGGTTGCATGACCGCCCCGCCTTCGTCACTTGATAGAGGAAACGCTGCATATCCCAAGCGCCCGTGGGACAGCGCTCGGCACAGAGACCGCAGTGGAGGCACACGTTTTCATCCTTAACCATCACGCGCCCGGTCTGGGCGAGGGCCTCGGAAACATAGAGGTCTTGCCCCGGCTCATCGGCCGCCATGCGCAGGCGGCCCCGTAAATCGGCCTCGTCCCCGTTGGGCACGAAGTTAATGCACTCCGTGGGGCAGATATCCACGCAGCCATCACACTCGATGCACTTATCGGTGATGAAGACCGTTTGCACATCGCAGTTAAGGCAGCGCTCTGCCTCCCGGTAAGCCACCGCGCGATCGAAACCGAGCTCCACTTCGACTTTCCGATCCTTCAAAGCGAGGGTTTTATCCACATGGGGCACGGGGAAGCGATCTTCTGGCGACACGGCGCTGTCATAGCTCCATTCGTGCACCCCCATCTTCTGGCTAACAAGGGTGACCCCCGGGGCGGGCCGATCCGCGACGTCCTCCCCGCGAATGAAGCGGTCGATGGAGATCGCCGCTTGGTGCCCATGGGCGACGGCGGTGATGATATTTTCCGGCCCAAAGGCCGCATCGCCACCAAAGAAGACCCGCGGATTCGTGCTCTGAAAGGTCACGGGGTCGATGATGGGCATATCCCACTTGCCAAAGTCGAGCCCAAGGTCCCGCTCAATCCAGGGAAAGGCGTTGTCTTGGCCAATGGCAATGATGACGTCGTCCGCCTCGAGGAAGACCTCCTCCCCCGTAGGCACAAGTTTTCGGTTGCCATCGGCGTCGTAGACCACATCTACAAGGGTGAAGCGCACGCCCTTTAGCTGCCCGTCCTCGTGCACGAACGCCTTCGGGACGTGGTTGCTCAGGATGGGGATATCCTCGGCCATGGCGTCCTCGATCTCCCAGGGCGAGGCCTTCATCTTCGCCCGCTCCGAACGCACCACCACTTTTACATCCTCGCCGCCAAGGCGCCGGGCCGTCCGGCAGCAGTCCATGGCGGTGTTACCGCCCCCGAGCACAAGGACCCGGCGGCCGACCTTGCTCAGATGCTCAAAGGCGACGGAAGCAAGCCAATCAATGCCGATATGAATGTGCTTGCCGGCCTCTTCTCGCCCGGGGATCGAAAGATCGCTACCCCGGGGCGCGCCCGTGCCAACGAAGATCGCGTCATAGTCCTTTTCGAGCACGGCGCCGAGGCTGGCCACGTAGTGGCGAAAGTGCTGCTTGATGCCCAGATCCAGCACGAAGCCCACTTCCTCATCGAGGACCTCGGGCGGTAGGCGGAACACGGGAATCTGGCTGCGCATGAAACCCCCGGCCAGGGGCTGGTCATCGAACAGATCAATCTCGTAACCCAAGGGGGCGAGGTCTCGGGCCACGGTAAGGGAGGCGGGGCCCGCACCGATGAGCGCCACCCGCCCCTGCTTTTTGATATCCGGGGCCACGGGCATAGCCGCCGACACATCACCCTTGTTATCCGCTGCCACGCGCTTTAAGCGGCAGATTGCCACCGGTTCTTCATCCACCCGGCCACGGCGACAGGCTGGTTCGCAGGGACGATCGCAGGTGCGCCCCAGCACCCCCGGGAAAACGTTGGATTCCCAGTTGACCATATAGGCCTCGCCATAGCGCTCCGCCGCAATCAGGCGAATGTACTCCGGCACCGGCGTATGAGCCGGACAGGCGTATTGGCAATCGACGACCTTGTGGAAGTATTCCGGATCTTTAATGTTGGTTGGCTTCATCGCCCCCCTCCCCCTGGTGTCTAGGCAACCCCCCTTTGGGCTGACGACGGGAGAACAGGAGACCGGCACAGCGTTACCCCAAAGGGACCTAAGGCCCTCTGGAGATCCACTATGTTTAAACGCTTTAGACCCAAGCGCGCCCCCTCACGGGCACGGCAGGAGGCAATCAAGGCCGAAGGTTGCGCCCGGATACCGCGCCCCCTACGCGATACCACTCCCCTCATGTCATCGAAAGTACACCTTTTATCTGGCGATGCGAAGCCCGTTCAGCGGCCATCTAAAAAGGCGCGCAAGCCAACTTGCTCAGGCGTTTTTTAGAAAACCCTGTTGCTTACTGCGCGTCATCCAGGGAAAGCGCCAGGGCAAGCCAAGGCGTTGGCTTGCCTGCGCCGCCGGGCTTTTCGGCTGGGGGACGCGCTCCGCAAGGCGGGCGATCGTGCGGACGGCAAGGCGGCCGGCCCTCGACAGATCGTACTCCGGACCCAGGGCGAGGATCGTCCGCACCGAGGGCGGGAGAAGGGAGATTGAAGCCGCAGCCATCTGACTTTGAAGCCACCGAGGTATGCCCGGCGCCGCGCGCCCAGAACGCATGATGTCGAGGAATTCCTCATTGATCCGATGGGGCTCGAAGCCGGCGGTCATCGCTTCGCACAAGGCATAAAACGCCGCCAGACTCGTCGGCGGGGAGAGCGCGCCGTAGAGCCTGCCAACGGTAACCGCATCGGCGAAGAAACGATCAATCTCCTCCGGGGTTAGCGGCGCTACGAAACGGTGGTAGGCCATCACAAAGCCGTAGCTGGCCGTCGCCGAAACCCAATTCGCCAACTCCGGATCGGAAGCCTCATAGGCTTGCCCCGTCGGGGTTTCCCCCTTAACCCGGGCGTGAAGCTTACCGATCCGCGCGGTCACCTGATCTGCAGCGGAGCGTGGCCCAAAGACGCCAATCTGCGCCGCCATGGCGGTACGCTGGCCCCGACCCAGGGGATCCTTAGGAAAGACCGAATGATCCCATACGCCACTACGAATGCGGGGATCCGCGAACTCGAGCAGCACGGCACAGACGCCGCCCAAGGCGAGCGCGACGGGATTTTTATAAACCCGCCAATGCACAGAGTCGGGGCGAGCATAGGCCGGCTCACCCCGGGGCGCGGTGAAATCGATGTCCCAACCCATATAGCGTTTCATGACCGGACTTCCTTACTCGGCATGGAGGCCTTGCGCCCTTAGGCGGCTAGGCTCTTAGTATAGCGAACAGAAGCTTTGCCCACGGCGCGTCGTGGCGCCTAAGGAACTTCGACGGTGACGGAAATACAGCAGGCCTGGCAGCGCCTAGGCGCGCACCTTGGTGCCTCCGTGGAAAGCGTAGAACGCCTTACGGGGGGCGTATCCGCGGAGGTTCATCTTCTTACTTTGCGAAAAGCGACAGGGATAAGGGAGCACGTGGTCCTGCGGGAAAAAGCCACCACCCTACCCCAGGAGCTTTTGGCCATGCGCCACGCCCGGAGCCAGGGCTTACCGGTGCCGCCGGTCACGGCGATCCCGGAAGGCCTAACGCCCTCTGGGCTGCCCGCGCTTGCTATGCCCTGGGTCGCTGGCACCACCGCTATCGATCAAGCTCACCCCGAACCCCAGCTTCAGGCCATGGCGGATGCCCTCGTCGCGCTTCATCAGCTGCCCACGAAGGGCTTGGAACCGCTGCCCAGACTCCTTGATCCCCTGCCCGAGCTCCCAGGCTTTCTCGCCATCGATTCCGCCTTCGAACCTATCTCAGCCTGGCTTTCCCGCCGGCCATCGACGCCGTATCGGGGCACCTTGGCCCTACTTCACGGAGATTTCTGGCCGGGCAATCTGCTTTGGCGGGAAGGCAGCTTGCAGGCCATGCTGGATTGGGAGGACACCCACCTCGGGGATCCCCACGTGGATGTCGCGCTCACGCGCCTTGAACTGCGCTATCTGCTCGGTACGGAAGGCACGGCAAGCTTTACCACGCGCTATCGAGCTCAGGCCTCGCTAGATGAGGAGCGGCTTGCCCTCTGGGACTGCTACGTCGCTGCGGCGGCCCTGACCTACATGGGCAGCTGGGGGCTGCCGAAAGACGAAGTCGCCCACATGCGCCGGGAAGCCACCGCATTTATTCATGAGGCGGCGGCATACCTCAGCGCCCTGTCCTAGAAGCGCCGCAGGTAACTGAGCTGGAGATGAACGCCTTGATTCTGAAGCCCCGGGTTTGAGCTTCCTTCCCGAGGATCCTCCCCGGGAGCGAAATTGTCAGCGAGGTCCTGTCCCCAGAACGCCTTGAGCGTCAGGCCTTGGGGCATCTCCCAGTGCAGGCCTAGGCCCCCGCCGAGAATCTCGGCCCTTCGGGTCGTGTCCTTCACGGTCGAGTTCGGCGTCACATTCCCTTCATCCCAGGCCGCGCCCCCATCAAGAAAGGCAACCAAGGACAGGCCGTAAAGGCGGGACCGATCCCCGGTCTGAAAAGGCGCATAGGCCAACTCAACGTTCAGGCCCACGCCATTGTCCCGCACCAGCAG